>JARLIP010000330.1 GCA_031291685.1 Caulobacteraceae bacterium
GCTGACCCTCTTCGCCTCCAACCTGATGGGCTACACCATCAACCGGGTCAGCCTGTTCGCCCTGATCTTCTCCATCGGCATCCTGGTGGACGACGCCATCGTCATGATCGAGAACATCGCCCGTCACTGGGCGATGAACGATGGCCGAAGCCGCGTGGACGCCGCCGTGGAGGCCGTGGCCGAGGTGGGCAACCCCACCGTCGTCGCCACCCTGACCGTGGTCTCGGCCCTGCTGCCGATGCTGTTCGTCTCCGGGCTGATGGGCCCCTACATGGCCCCGATCCCGGTCAACGCCTCGGCGGCCATGGTGTTCTCGTTCTTTGTCGCCGTGGTCATCGCCCCCTGGCTGATGGTGCGGTTCGCCCGCGCGACCCTGTCCGAAGGGCAAGGTCACGCCGCCCACGACGAAGGCCCCCTTGGCCGGATCTATCGCCGGGTCGCAACCCCGGTCATCGCCACGCGCAAGAGCGCCTGGACGTTCCTGATCGGGGTCGGCCTCGCCACCCTGGTGGCCTGCGCCATGTTCGCCACCAAGACCGTGACCGTAAAGCTGCTGCCCTTCGACAACAAGTCGGAGCTGCAGGTGGTGCTGAACATGCCCGAGGGCGCCGCCCTGGAGGACACCCAGCGCGCCCTGACCGACGCCGCCGCCATCACCGAGACGGTTCCCGAGGTCACCGCCGTCGACGCCTATGCCGGGACCGCCTCGCCGTTCAACTTCAATGGCCTGGTGCGCCACTACTATCTGCGGGACAAGCCGGAGATGGGCGACCTGTCCGTGGCCCTGGCGGAGAAGGACCAGCGCCACCGCACCAGCCACGCCATCGCCCTGGACCTGCGCCAGCGCCTGGCCAAACTGGCCCTGCCGGCCGGGGCGGTGATCAAGGTGGTCGAGGCGCCCCCCGGGCCGCCGGTGATGGCCACCCTGTTGGCCGAGGTCTATGGACCCGACGCCCAGACCCGGCGCGCCGTGGCCGAGCGGATCAAGGCCATGTTCCACGCCGTGCCCTATATCGTGGATATCGACGACAGCTATGGCCACCCCCGGCCGGGCCTGCGCCTGATCCCCGACCGGGACCGCCTGGAGGCCCTGAAGGTCAGCGACCAGGAGGTCTATGACTCCCTCGGCGCGGCCCTGGGCGGTCAGGTGGTGGGCTACGCCCATCGGGGCGAGAACCGCGATCCGCTGGAGATCTCCGTGCGCCTGCCGCAATCGTCCCGCGCCTGGGGCCAGGGCCTGGCGGCCATGCCCGTCGCCCGCTCCCAGGACGGGACGGCCAGCCGGCTGGTGTCCCTGGGCGAGGTGGCCACCGCCACCCAGGAGCCCGGCGCCACCCACATCTATCGGCGGGACGGCCGCGACGTGGACATGGTGCTGGGAGAGCTGGCCGGCGCCTATGAGGCCCCGATCTATGGCCTGATGGCCGTGGACAAGGAGATCAGGACCGCAGATTGGGGCGCCCTGCCCCGGCCCGACATCCGCCTGAACGGCCAGCCCGCCGACGAGAGCCGCCCGACGGTGCTGTGGGACGGCGAGTGGGAGATCACCTGGGTGACCTTCCGCGACATGGGCGCGGCGTTCGGCGTGGCGATCCTGGGGATCTATGTGCTGGTGGTGGCCCAGTTCAAAAGCTTCCGCCTGCCCCTGGTGATCCTGACCCCGATCCCGCTGACCCTGGTGGGGATCGTGGTCGGCCACATCCTGTTCCACGCCCCGTTCACCGCCACCTCGATGATCGGCTTCATCGCCCTGGCCGGCATCATCGTGCGCAACTCGATCCTGCTGGTGGACTTCATCCGCCACAGCCAGGGGGACGGCCGTCCCTTGCGCGAAGTGCTGCTGGAGGCCGGCGCCATCCGCTTCAAGCCCATCGTCCTGACCGCCGCGGCGGCCATGATCGGCGCCAGCGTGATCCTGTTCGACCCGATCTTCCAGGGCCTGGCCATCTCCCTGCTGTTCGGCCTGGCCTCCTCGACCCTGCTGACCGTGCTGGTGATCCCGGCGATCTATGTGGTCCTGCGCGACGACGGCAAGGCGTAGGGCGGAGGGGTGAAGGGGTGAAGGGGTGGCGGGGGCTGGGCGCATAGTGCGGTGAGCGGGCGCTGGAGGCATGGGACGTGGGTGATGAGGCTGTGTTGGGGCGGGACTGGATGGGCGTCGGGGGCAAGGCTTGCGGCGGTAGATGAGCGCCCCGGATGTCAGATCAATCCCGAAAACGGTCATGAGCGGTAATGTCCTGGCGTGGCGCCAACTTCAAAATAGCAGACATTCCGAGCGCCGAAATTTGACTCATCTCCGACCTTTCGCAGTCCGCTGAGCGAGCAGCCCAATTATCGGCTGCGCTCTGCGTCTCGCTCTAATTGGTGGCACCCGGTCAAATGAGCCGACTGAGCCAAGACCGGTCTCGGTCCATCCAAGATCGCTCCTTCCCCATCGCCCTCGCCTTTTCGGAGATCAACCGCTATAGTTCTCGCCAGAGTTTCAGCGCAATGCAGGGTCAGGATGATCGCTAGGAAGCCTCGGAAGGTTTCGCGGGAGTTCGCTCAGGTTGATGATCAACGCGTTCGCCAACGCCGCCACATTGGCCCATCGATCGGACTGAAAACAGGCGCGGAACCGTGGCATGACGCTTCGCGCCACGAGGCTCCTTTCCGAACGGGCGACAGAGCTATGTTCAGTGAATACGCATTCTTGCGTAACCAGGGGAGTCTGCGCAGTGAGCACTAGCCTAGAGATTGGCGATACCTTCCGTGACGAAGTAGCAGAATTATTGACGGCAAGCGGCTATGCCCCGCAAACGGAAATCCTCATCGGCCACAAACGCGTCGATCTTGTATTTTCCGTGGTAACATTCGGAAAGCGCCGAACATACGTAGTTGAGGCCAAGAATTGGTCGAATCCGCTAACCAAAACCACTCTTGAGACAATCTATGGGGGATATACGGCGCTATTATACTCTCAGGAAGCCAATGAACTTCTTATAGTATCACCGTATGATCTAAAATCGCCTGCCGCGAAAGCGTTTATTCGCGACACACCAAATGTATCTCACCTTTCCTATAATGCTTTTCAGGAATCGGTTCTCGGATTTCGGGTGTATTTGCAAACCTACGTTGCTAAGCACGAGCGGGATGGTATCGAGAACTACTACGTCAGTCCGAAGATTGAGGGGGGAGGGCAACTCGCAGAGAAGGTCGATCAATGGCTTCAGGACGAAGGCGGCGATCCTATCGCAATTATTGCCAGCTATGGAATGGGCAAGACTAGCTTCGCCGAACACCTCACCTACACGCTAGCCAAAAAATTTCTCTCTGGAGCCGTCTGCCGTGTGCCAGTTCTAGTGCGACTCGGCACGATATCACGAGAGCAAAGCATTGAAGGCTTAATAGGCTCCGTGCTTGCTGGAGGAAACCCATCGGTAAACGGCTATAACTACCCTATATTTTCTCGACTTAACGCCATTGGACGTTTCATTATAATTCTAGACGGCTTTGACGAAATGAAACACATGATGACTCATGCAGAGTTCATCGCGAATTTTGATGAGTTGAATAAATTAGTGGATGGTGCTGCAAAGCTAATTCTTCTTGGGCGACCGACTGCATTTCTCTCAGAGAGTGAAAGGGTTTCCGTTCTACGGGGAATGAGGACTGTTGGTCGGGCCCAGGTTCGCGCGCGAGGCGCGCCAAGCTACCAGGAGATCACCCTCCTACCTTTTACACCCACTCAGCTCCGAGACTTTATTGGAGCCTATCTAACAACCTATCAGAGATCGGCTGACGGAAAAATTTCGGAGGAGCTCATCGCTAGGCGCCGGGACGAGATCCAAGACCCCCGCAATGAAGAGCTTCTTTCGCGGCCTATACACGCTCGGATGATGGCGGACATCGCAACAGACTCAAATTTTGACATGGCGCATTTATCGAGATTCGCGCTTTACGACCACTTCATTGCGACGCTCATAGCGCGGGAGTTAGCAAAATCAGGGCGAGGAAAGCAGTATAAATCTAACGATCGAAGATCATTTGCTTGCGATCTTGCTTGGTTTCTCTGGACGAAGCACTCCTCGACCGGCCTAGGCTGTCGAATCGACGACCTTCCAGACGAACTATTTAGAGTGTATATTCCAAATGATGAGGAGATCAACTCCGCAAAACGGGATTTGCTCTCCGGTTCATTTCTGGACGAGAAATCTGGGGGCGTATTTTTCTTCTCTCACAAGTCGTTCCAAGAATTTCTTGTCGCCGAGTACATTTGGTCCACCGTATGCGATTATACTGGAAATAATACTGCATTTGCAACCGAGATTGTTGAGGCTTTAACCGACGAAGTTTACGAATTCCTACTGGAGAGAGACGACGAATCCTTCTTTCGATCCCTGATGTCGGCACTGACAGAATGTCATGATGGATTTAGCATTCAGGCATTAATTACTCTTTGTAAATCACAGCGAATGTTTGACTTGGCATTTCGCCGCGGCTCCGGTTCTTTTTCTTCATGGGATGCAGTTATATTGATTGGCCGGACCATACTTATAGATGCAGAGACCCTCCCCGCCGACCTTCTCAAGATAACGAAAGCAATCGCGGACAAGGCCGATCGTAAGCCGATGGTTCTTCTTGCAGCGATAAACACTCTTCTCGTCCTCGGAGTCGAGAGAAACGTGGCTCACGACATACTTGCGCCGGCGCTTATCGCCCTACTCTTTGCGAGAGCGGAGCTCGACCTGAAGGGTCTTGGCACACAAACCGCGACCCGCTATCGAGGAGATGCATTGCGGGACGTCATTTTCGAAGTCGTGTCCTCACGCAGAACTCCGGGTCAAAATGAGCTCACAATGAGCCTTGATCTTCCCGAATTGTTGAGCGTGATAAGCGAAAAAGTTAGATATCCCACGACGCCACGCCCCGGATCGGAAGAAGGCCTTCCAGTCTATGATGCTTCGTTTAAAGACTTTTTCAGTGACGTGTCAGCTGCATCGCGCCGAATTATTAAGACGTTCTATGCCCGTGACGCCGACGTTGCGGACGCAATAGATGACTAATTCTTTCGGCGGAACTAGTCATCGATGACGATGTCATCTTCGAAAGAGAAGGCGTGCGATCTGGCGATGGCATTGCCCTCATAATTCCGGGAAATCTCCACTATGATCAGGCTGTCTCCAGCAAAGGCAGGGCTCATCTCCAGGGTGAGGTAGTCGAACAGAGCTCGCTCGTGGACAGCGATGATGACCTGACGGTTCATACCCTTGGAGAGGGTCCTGAGCAGGGCGGCGAACTGAGCGATGTGGACGTCATCCATCGATTGTACCGGATCATCGAGGACGAGCCAGGGCATGCGCGCCGGGACGGGGAGATGTAACGCCCGGAAAAGGGTCAGTGCTGCCGTGTTCAAGTTGCCTTGGCTCAACATCACGCCTGACGTGCCCGAAGGCTTTCCGGAGCGATGAAGAGTTTCCAAGGCCGCCTCGACTGGATTTCGGCTCAAACCCCGCCCCGTGAACCGGATGCGCGCCGATGACCGGCGTGGGCGCGGGGTTTGGTGTGGGCGACCTGATTCAGGCGGCCTGTCGTCGGATCGTCACCAGGGCCGCCTTCGCCCCTAACGCGTGCCGATGCCGAACTGATAGCTCAGCCCCAGGCTGGACATATATTGGTTGGGGGAGCCGGTCGCCTTGACGATGGGGCTGTTGGCGGCTTCCTTGGATAGCCGCTGATAGCCGAAGTCGGCGGTGACGCGCCAATGCTTGCTCAGGTGATAGGCGATCGCCGTCTCCAGGCCCGTATAGCGCCGCCCGCCGTCGGCCTTGTAGGCTTGGTGGACGAAGGGGCTGCGGGCCGCCTCGGTGGGGGTGACGCTGAAATAGGTGTCCATGTAGCGCCCGTCGCCCCACCCAACGCGGGGGCCGACGGAGGCGTCCCAGCGCTTGCCCGTATAGACCAGGTCCAGACCGGCGTCGCCGACCCAACCCTCATGGCCGACCACGCCCCGGCGGCCTTCCACCCGGCCGCGCAGCCACGAGACCGGCCAGACGTCGATATAGACCCCAGGCTCGGCGGCGATATTGATCTTCTTGAAGCCCTTGAACTCGCCGTGATCGGAGCGCTCGTAGCGGAAGCGCGCCACCGGCCCGATCTCGAAATACTTGTTGGCGTAGAGGGCGATCATCGTGCCGCCGTCGGGCGGGGTGAAACGCTGCGGGGCGTCGGCGGGCCTCAGGTCGAAGGTGGGCGCGGGCTCGAGGATATCCCGATTGGCGCCCTCATAGGGCGGGCTGACCCCAACCTGGGCGCCGACGGTGAAGAGCCAGCCCTTGGCCTGCGCCAAACCTGGGGCGGCCAAAAGGGCGAGACTGAGGAAGCCTAGAGCACGCTGCTTCAAGGTATTGATCCCGACTTCGGCGAAGGCTGATGACCACCCTTTCAACCACGACATGAAACGCCTCATCCATCGCTTAGGTTGCGGCCCCTTCAATTTGGGCCAACGCCTGTTGCATTTAGGCAAGCCGAGCTTCGCCGCGTCGGTCGACGCCCAGCCCCGGATCAGGACCGGCCGCGAGAAAGGCGGCCAGCGCGCATTGACCCCAACTCCCGCCGACCTAGAAGGTTCATTCAAGATCGAGGCGCCCGCCACCCCGGCGGCGCCGACCGCCTCCATGACCCTTGATCCATTGAGCGACTGAACATGGCGAGCCAATCGGCGAAGGTGGTCCATGCGGCCCTGGCCGGCAACGTGGTGATCGCCGTCGCCAAGTTCGCGGCCTTTGGCCTGACCGGCTCCAGCGCCATGCTGACCGAGGCCATCCACTCCACCGTCGACACCACCGATCAGGTGCTGCTGCTGATCGGCGAGGCCCGAAGCCAGCGCGCGCCCGACGCCAACCACCCTCTGGGCTACGGCATGGAGATCTATTTCTGGTCGTTCGTCGTGGCGGTGATGGTGCTGATGCTGGGGGGTGTCGTCTCCCTCTATGATGGGGTGACGCATATCCTGAAGCCGGAGCCCCTCGCCTCGCCCTTCATCGGCTTTGGCGTCCTGGCCTTCGCGGCGGTGTTCGAGGGCGCCTCGTTCGCGTTCGGCTACCGGGAATACCGACGGATTGTGCAGGGCCGGCGCACCCGCCTTTGGGCCTTCATCAAGCTGTCCAAGGACCCCAGCCTCTATACGACCCTGCTGGAGGATTCCGCGGCCCTGATCGGTCTGGTCCTCGCCGCGATCGGCCAGGCCGCTTCGGTGGGATTGCACATCCTGTGGGCCGACGGCGCGGCCTCCGTGGCGATCGGCCTGCTGATGACCGCCGTGGCCGCCGTGCTGGCCAACGAGACCCGCAGCCTGATCATCGGCGAGGGGGTGACGCCCCTGGTGCTGTCGCGGCTGCGCAAGGTGCTGGAAGCGGAGGGCCGCGTCGCCGACATCGTCGAGATCTCCACCCTGCACCTGGGGCCGCGCTCGATCCTGGTGGCCCTGACCGTCCGGTTCAGGCCCGACCTGACCATCGCCGACGTCAGCCAGACCATCCGCGACATCACCGCCGCCATGCAGGAGGCGGAGGACCGGATCGCCTATGTCTATGTCCGGCCGGCAAGCGTCACTGAGCCCTAAGCGGCGATGGTCGAGGGATCATCGGCCAGGGTCACGGTGACATTCACCGTCAGGTTGGAGGCCCCAGGATCGCCCATCAGGCTACCCGACACCGGGGCTGCGTCCGCGGGCGTGAGGGCGGTCGCCACGCGGATCAGGTCGGGGGATTCCACAAGGCCATTGGTCGGGTCGAACTCGAGCCAGCCCAGGCTGGGCAGGAAGGCCTCGCACCAGGCGTGGGTCGCGCCCGCGCCACGGATGCCGCAATCCGCCTGGTGCGAATAGAGGTAGCCGGTGACGAACCGCGTGGCGAACCCCTGCCGCCGCAGGGCCTCCACCATCAACCAGGCGAAGTCCCGGCAGCTGCCCGAGCGATTGAGCAGGGTCTGTTCCGGGGATTGAACCCCCTCGACATAGCGGGTGACGTATTGGAATTGCTGAAAAATGGTTCGATTCAGCCGCTGGACGTAGCTCAGCAAGGCCTCTCCAGGCTCGGCGGAATTGTCCCGCAGCCATCCGAGGAAGGTCGGGTCCACCTCGTCCGAGGTGGGATTGATGAAGGGCGCCAGGGCCAACCGGTCGCTGGCGGCGTAGATCACCGGAAAGGTGGTGTGCGGATCGTCCGGAACGGGGACGGCCAGGGGCGCCGGAAAGCGCTCCAGCAACAGCTGGCTGACGATCCGAAGCTGTGTCGCCGGCCCGTCAGGCGTGAACAGGCACACGCAATTGTCATGGGCGTCGTACTGCCAGTGGGTCTGGCCCGGCGGATACAATTCCAGGGACGCCTCCAGCAGGCGGATGGCGTGGCTGTCCCTTGGGCGCAGCAACAGCCGGTGCGGACCGAATGTCACCGGACGGTCATAGGTGTAGAGGGTTTCGTGCCGGATCGACAGACGGGGCATGGGCCAACAAACTCCGGGGCGTGGGGCGCGGTTCCGCCCCGCCCGGCCCGGCCGTGGGACGCCAGAGCTTAGCGCGGCGGGCTCGATGCGGAGACCGAAAATCGGGTCATTCGCCTCAATGCCCCCCGATCCGGGCCTAAATCAGCGTCATTTGGCCTACAAAAATCACGGATGCGCTGAAAGATCGAACCCCGGCCTGACTTTGGCGTTTTCCTGACGTCACAGCAATCGGAGCCATCCCATGCAGCAAGGTCTCAACATCAGACTGCCCCGGGGCGTGACGGCGGCGCAGATGGAACGCCGGATCGAAGCCCTGCGCGAAAACGGCCTCTTGCGAGCCGAACCCGCCCCCCTCCGCGGGTCGTCCTCAATCGGAAGAGAAGGATTCCAAGGCCCTTTGGCGCTGACCACGCCGGACCGACTGATGTGATGAGCAGGATCACGATTTTCGAAGGCGTCTGACGGCGTCCAGAAGGGAGCGCTCGGACCGCCCATAGTCCTCCCAGGCGACGAGTTCGCTCATCAGGCCCGGGGCGGTGCGCAGGGTGAAGCGCCGAGGATCCAGCCCAGGCTTCACCTGGCTCCAGGTCAGCGGCATGGAGACCGGCGCCCCGGGACGCGCGCGGGGGGACAGGGGCGCCACCGCGGTGGCCATGCGATCGTTGCGCGGATAGTCCAGAAAAATCCGCCCCGGTCGATCCTTCTTGGCCATCACGATCAGGTACAGATCCGAGCGGTCCAAGGCCATGGCTTGGCAAAGCGCCCGTGCGAAGTCCTTGGCGGCGGGCCAATCAGCCCCCTCGGCCGCGATCGGAGCGACCACATGCAGGCCCTTGCCGCCGGTGGTCTTGCAAAACCCGATCAGGCCCACCCCCTCCAGCCGGTCGCGCAGGTCCAGCGCGGCTTCCACCACCGCATCGAAGGGCACGTCCGGCGCGGGGTCGAGGTCGAACACCAGCCGCCCGGGAATCTCAGGCTCGCCCGCCCGGCCGTTCCAGGGATGCAGTTCCACCACCCCGATCTGGGCCGCGGCGATCAAGGCCTCGATGCTGTCCAGTTGCAGGAAGGGCCTGCTCTGGCCGGACACCGGCGTCTCCGTGAACAGGGGCGAGGCGCCCCGCGCGGCGTGACGCTGAAAAAAGCGGGCGCCGTCGATTCCATCGGGCATGCGGACGATCGAGCAAGGCCGCCCCTGGATATGGGGCAGCATCCACGGCCCCACGGCCTCGTAATAGCGGGCCAGATCGAGCTTGGTGACGGGCTCGCCATCGCCCCCGTCGGGCCAGAGGGCCTTGTCGGCATGGGTGATGGCGATCCCCATCACCGCGACGGTCTCATTCGGCGTGTCCATGACGGGCTCCCAGGCTCTCACCTTAGGAACGATGCGCCGCCCCCGTCGATCCCGAAAGCCGCGCCCCTAGCCAGACCGGCTCAGGGCTTTACGGCGCTGTTGAAGCTGGGATCGAAGGCCGCTTCGACCTTGGGCGCCTTTTCGATCACCTTGGCGGCCTCGAAATCGGCGAGGGTTTCGCGTTCTTCATCGGTCACCGCCGCGTCGAGCACGATGGGCACGGGACGCTGGCTGGTCACCGTCACCTTGGCCACATCCAGGGGCAATCCCGTTTCCTTGGCGAGGACGGCGGCGAATTCATCCTCGTGCACAGCCTCCCATTGCTGGGCCTTGGCCAGGCGACCGAGAAAATCCAGGACCTGTGCGCGCTTGCCGTCGATGGCCGCCTGGTTGGCCGCCTCGAACCCTATGCCGTGCAAAAGGCCGCGCCCATCGACCAGCACCCGCCCGCCCCCATGCAGGGAGGACAGGGCGATATAGGGCATCCAGGTGGCCCAGACGTCCACCGATCCCGCCGCCAGGGCGGCCTTGGCGTCGCTGGGGGACAGATAGACCATGGTCACGTCGGTCGGCTTCAGCCCCGCCTTCCGCAAGGCCCGCAGCACGAGATAGTGGCCGATGGAGCCCTTGCTTGTGCCGATCCGCTTGCCCTTCAGCTCGGCGATATCATGCAAGGGCGAGCTGTCCTTGACCACCAGCGCGGTGGCCTCTCCGCCAGCCGACGCGCGATAGGCCTGGACCACCTTGATCGGCGCGCCACTGGCATAGGCGAACATGAACGGGGCGTCCCCCACCGCGCCCAGGTCAATCGCCCCGGCGTTCAGCGCCTCCAGCAGGGTCTGGGCGCTTGGAAACTCGCTCCACTCGACCTTGTAGGGGGCGCCGTCCAAGGCGTGGGACGCCTCGATCAGCGCGCGCGCGCCGCCCTTTTGGCTGGCGACCTTCAGCACCACCGACGAGCCCCCGCCAGCGGCGGGCTTTTGGCACCCCGCCAGACCGAGACAGAGACCAGCGGCCACAACGAGGCCGAGGCCAAGACGACGAAGCTTGGGGGAACGCCACATGGGAAACACTCCTTGCCTTACCCTTAGAACCGCTGGGTCAGGCGCGCGTACCAGTAACCGCCAGTGATGCCGAACGGCGAGAAATTGCCATAACGACCGGCGCCGGTCTTGGCGTCGATGATGCCGTGAGAGTCCGGATAGACATCGAAAAGGTTATTGGCCCCGATCCCGACCTTGGTGTCGCGCAGAACGTTGTAATCGATCTCCAGGTTGGTGATCCATTTGGGGCTGTAGTACCGGGGATTTGAGTTGGCCAGCAGGGCTTGCCCCGTCGTGTTAGCCTCAGTGTAGCGACCGTAGCGGGTGGTCTGGAGGTTCACCGACCACTTGTCGAGGTTCCAGGCGCCGGACAGGGTGATCTTGTCCCGGGGGGTGGCGACGGTCAGGTCCGCCTGCCGCTCGGCGTCGAACAGCACGAAGCCCAGGGCGGCCAGGGCCGCGGGGGTCGACTTGAGTTTGGTGATCCGGGTTTCGGTAAGGGTAAGGGCCGCGCTCAGGCGGATCGAGCCGTAGGCGCCGAGGGACTTACTATATTCGCCGACCACATCCACGCCCCGGGTGCGGGTGGAGGCGGCGTTGGTATAGTACTGGGCCCCCAGACCGGTTGGGAACTGGCTCAGCAACGAACTGAGCACCGGCGAGCTGCTGAGCATGGTCGGGGTCAGGAACAGGCTGCCGGTTTCCAGGATGCGGTTGCGGATATTGATCTGGTAGGCGTCCACCGTCAGGCGCAGATTGGACACTGGCTCGGCGGTGAAGCCGACACTATAGTTGATCGAGTTTTCCGGGGTCAGGGCCGTGGCCCCAAGGGTGCGTGCGATCGCGGAATCCACCGGGAAGACCTTGAGCGGATAGGTGATCAGGGTTCCGCCGGAGACGGTTCCGCTAATGGTGTTGGACGCATAGATCTCCTGGGCCAGGGACGGCGCCTTGAAGCCATTGCTGACCGTGGCGCGGAAGGCGTAGCCGGGCAGGACCTCATAACGGGTGGTGACCTTTCCGCTGAAGGTGTCACCGGCGCTGTCGGTGTAGTGCTCATAGCGGCCCGCCACCCCGACGAACCATTTCTGGGTCAGCTTGGTGTCCAGATCGACATAGGCGGCCAGGTTGTTGCGATCCCGGGCGCCCGCCTCGGCCGGCGAGGTCCCGTTGTAGGAGGCCAGCCCCGGAAGGGGCGCCACCGCCACCGACAGGGAATTGTTGGGGCTGCCAGCGGGGATCAGATAACTGCCGATCTTGTAGGAGTTCGGCTCCCCCGCTTGGATCTCGTAGCGCTCGTAGCGGTGTTCGAGACCGAAGGAGACCGTTAGCGGCGTGGCCAGACCGACCTGGAAATCACGGGAGACGTCCAAATTGTTGGTCCACTGGTCGTAGATCTGGTTGGCCAGGTGGAAATAGGTCTGGCTGGTCGGGCCGAGGGAGGCGTTGAGGGTGTTTTCCCCATCCAGCTTGGTGAAATCCCGGCCATAGGTCGAGCTGGCGTCCCAATGCCAGTCCGAGGTCTCGCCCTTGGCGCCCACTGTGCTCTGGAAATCCAGTTCGCGGATGCGGCGCTGCGCGTTGAAGCCGTTGGGATAGATCTCCTGCAAGGAATCGCTGGCGTTGGGCAGGAAGGTTCCGGTCACCTTGCGCGACAGCCGGTGGCTGAGGGTGGTGAAGGAATAGAAGTTGATCCCGTTGTTCAGGGGCGCCTCGAGGTTATAGGCGCCACTGACGATCTGCTCGGCGCCGGGGCCATAGGTATAGCCCCAGGAGCGACGGTTGGCCGTGGCGTTGCGCGGATCGCCAGCGCCATAGGGCGTGGCGTAGGTGCTCGGCACGGACCGGTTGGCCGCGTTCGCGTATTTCAGGTCCAGCGAGAAGTGGGCGAAGCCGCCATTGGGCAGTCCGGTCCCATAGTCCAGGGCCTCGTGGAACTGGGCGCCGTCACGGCCATAGTTCTGCCCGCGCACCGTGTCGGAGGTCCCGCCGTGGGCGCCGTTCTTGAGGATGATGTTGATCACCCCGGCGATGGCGTCCGAGCCGTACTGGGCCGAGGCGCCGTCCCGCAGCACCTCGATGTGGTCGATGGACGCCGTGGGGATCAGGTCCAGATCCACCGGAACCCCGCCGTTGCCGACCCGGGCCAGGTTATTGATCAGGGCGGTGTTGTGGCGGCGCTTGCCATTGACCAGGATCAGGGCCTCGTCGCCGGTCAGGCCGCGCAGGGTGAAGGCCCGCACGGTCCAGGACGTCCCCCCGCCATTGACCCCCGGCAGGTCGAACGAGGGGATCAGGATATTGAGGATCTCCTTCAGGTCCGACTTGCCGGTGGCGGCGATGTCCTTGGCCGAAATCACGTCAATGGGGATTGGGCTGTTGGCCACGGTGCGCCGCTCGCCGCCACGCACGCCGGTGACGACGATTTCGGAGGTGTCGGGGACCAGGGAGGCGTCGGGGGCCGCCGCCGCCCTGGTCGCGGCGGCCTGCGCCATAGCCACGGCGGGCGCCATGGCGGCCGAAACCAGAAGCGCGGCGCGCAAGGCCAAGCCAGCGCCCCCGCGGGACGCGGTCTTCAGATGACTCATAGTATCCCCTATCGGCGCACCCTGTCGGCGCGCCCCCTGCTGGTCTTCGAAACACACTGAAGCGACCGTGGGCCGGGTAAGGAGTCCGCACCCCCGTCCAGCCACGCAGCTCAGGGTGCAGGGGGTGCGATAAATTCTAAAATCGTTCAATCCTGAAATTCTATCCTAAGTATCAGTTTATTCTATATTTTTATCGTGAATATGGATCATTTCCATGGAAAATACATATAGATTTGCTAGCGAAAATCCCCGTCCAGGCCAGCCCCAGACCCGGGTTTCGTTCCATGGTAGGAAGCTCAGCGAACGAACCCGGCGAGACCTGGCCCATGACCCCATCCCCCGCCGTTCGCGCCGTCCGCCCCGACAGCGGTCTTGGCGCATTGCTCCAAGGCGCCCAGTTCATCGACGCCTATCGGGTGGGGACCGGCGAACCCGGCCTTGAGGCCCGAACGGCGGCACAGCGGATGTTGAGCGTCTCCCCCGCCTGGGTCGACGCCCTGATGCGGCTGAGAAACCTGCTGGTTTCACCCTTCGGCCTGAAGACCCCGGACCCGGCCGCGACCACCGACGTGGACGTCATCGGCATCTTTCCCGTGGTCAGCGCCACGCCCCGGCGGGTCGTGCTGGGGTTCGACGACAAGCATCTGGATTTTCGGGTGGTGGTGGATGTGGCGAATGGCGACGTCACCGCCGCCACCCTGGTCAAGACGCACAACCTGCTGGGCCGAGCCTATCTGGCGACCATCCTGCCGTTTCACCGGCTGGTCGTCCGCACGATGCTGGGGCAGGCCGCGCTCAAACACCTGGCTTAGAACTGGGCGAGCGCGCGGCGCCTCACCAGGGCAGCGGGCCGTCCTCATTGAAATAGCCCGCCGTCGGCCCCGCCGCATCCAAGGTCGCCAGGCGTACGGCGATCTCGGCGCCCTGCTCGACCGTGCGGTAGCCGCTGTGCCCATTCAGGTCCGTGGCGACGTAACCCGGACAGGCGGCGTTGACCTTGATCCCCAACGGCCCAAGCGCCTTGGCGAAGGCCACGGTAACGCCGTTCAGGGCCGACTTTGAGCTGTTATAGCCCAGGTAGTTGGTCCCATAGAACGGGCTGTCAGGGTCCGTCGCCGTGCCTAGCGAACCCAGGCCGCTGCTCATCATGACGACCCGCGCCGCCGCCGAGGCCTTGAGCAGCGGCAGGAAGGCCTGGGTGACCCGTATCGGCCCAAACACATTGACCTCATAGATCGCCTTGATCTGGTCCACCGGCTCCTCGCTGGGGCGCGCGCGGAGCTCAAGGGCCACGCCGGCATTGTTGACCAGCACGTCCAGGCGATCGGTCTGCCGCGCCAGGGCCTGGGCCGCCGTGGCGCATAGGGCGTCCGAGGTCACGTCGAGATCCAGCTGACGCACATCCAAGCCCAGGGCCCGCAATTCGGCGGCGGCGGCCTCCCCGCGTTCGTGATCACGGCAACCCAGCCACACGCGATAGCCGTCAGCGGCGAGGCGGCGGGCGATTTCGCGGCCGATGCCTTTGTTGGCGCCGGTCACCAGGGCGGTCTTGGATTCAGTCATGGGACAACTCCGATTTCACGCTTCCAAGATGGCGGCTAGCCCGTCAGCCCGCGCCTCCGATCCTCTCACCTTCTTGCCTGATCCTGCCAAGTCGGCGCCTAGGGGCGAGACGGCGCTTGTCCCAGCGGCGCGGCGGGTCGATCTTCCAATCCATGAAGACGCCCATGGATGAGTTGCGGGAACTGGCTCTACGCCACGGCGGTGACGGATCGGCGGCGATGGCCATCCCCCGGCTGCACATCGGCAAAGGTTTTGCGCCCACCGATCCCCGGCCCTGCCTGTATGAGCCGACGCATTGTCTTGTTCTGCAGGGCGCCAAGTGCGTGCTGATCGGCGACCAGGTTCTGCACTATGACGCGGCCAGCTATTTCCTTGCGTCCATCGACGTGCCGGCCACGGGCCGGATCATAACCGCAAGCCCGGAGCGGCCCTTTCTGGCCCTGAGCCTGGCCCTGGATCCCCTGACCCTCGCCAGCCTGCCATTGGACCTGCCGCCGCCCGACGATGATCTAAGGGCGGGCTTCGCCATAAGCGAGGTCACGCCGGAATTGGTTGATCCGTGGCTGCGGCTGCTGCGACTGTTGGACGCACCGCAGGACATTCCGGCGCTGGCGCCCCTCTATGAGCGAGAGATCCTCTATCGCCTGTTGCGCGGGCCCCAGGGCGGCATGTTGCGCCAGATCGCCAGCGCCGACAGCCGCCTGTCGCAGATCCGGCGGTCCATCGCCTGGATCCGCACGCACTATGCCAAGCCGCTGCGCGTGGAGGTTCTCGCTGAACTGGCGGGCATGAGCGCCTCGTCCTTTCATCGCCATTTCAAGGGGGTGACGGCCATGAGTCCTCTGCAGTACCAAAAGAATGTGCGCCTACAGCAGGCCCGCCGACTGCTCCTGGCCCATCCCGGGGCGGCGGCGCGGGTCGCCTATGCCGTGGGTTATGAAAGTCCGTCCCAGTTCAGCCGCGAATACACTCGCCTGTTCGGGGCGCCGCCGTCCCGCGACGCCGCCCGGCTCAGGGGCGAGACCTCCCGGCTGGATCAGGTGATCGGCGCGGTTTGAACGCACGCCCGGCCGTCTCACCAGAGAGGCGGTTAACACCATCGCCAGCTTGAGAGAGTATGGTGACTCCCAAGCTATTTTGGAGCGCCCTTCGTCCATGAGCCGAACGTCTGCCCACAAGCCGTTCCGCAAGATCATGGCCCTGATCGCCACTGAGACGCCCTTGACCTGTGTGCTCAACGCGATCGTGCAGTCGGCCGAGGAAGAGGCCAACGGCGTCCTGTGCAGCATCCTGTTGCTCGACGAGACCCGGCAGGTTCTTAAGCATGGCGCGGCTCCCAACCTGCCCGCCGCCTTCAACGAGGCCGTGGAGCGCTCCGAAATCCGGCTGGGGGTCGGGGTCTGCGGCGCCGCCGTGCTTCACCGCGATCGGGCGATCGTTCAGGACATCCAGACCGATCCGCTCTGCGCGCCCTTCAGGGACATCGCCGAAACGGCGGGCCTGAGATCCTGCTGGTCGCAACCGATCCGCGGCGCGGGGGGCGAGATCCTGGGGGCCTTCGCCCTCTACCACCGCACGGTCTGCGCCCCGACCACCGAGGACATCGATTTCATCGAGGCCATGGCCGAGCTGAGCGCCATCACCATCGCTCACCACCGCGCCAAGGAAGCCCTGGCCGAGAGCGAGGCCCGCGCCCGCAAGGCGGCGGTGACCGAGAGGGAAACCGCCCGGGACCTGAGAACCTTTTTCGAAGTGTCTCTGGACATGCTCTGCATCCGGGACATGGACCGGAAATTCATCAAGGTGAATCAGGCTTGGGAGCAGGTGCTAGGCTATTCGGTGGACGAGTTGGAGGGCGCGCCGATGCTGCCCCTGATCCATCCGGAAGACGCCGGCGACACCACCGGCCACATGGACCGCATGCGCTCCGAGTTCGAGGTCATTGGCTTCGTCAACCGCTACCGGCATCGGGATGGACACTATCGTCACCTGGAATGGCGCGCGCGGCGTGTGGGCGACCTGGTGTTCGGCGTCGCCCGGGACGTCACGGAGCGACTGGCCTTCGAGGCCGAGATCGGCGCCGCCAAGCTGGCGGCGGAGGCCGCCAACCAGGCCAAGAGCGATTTCCTGGCCAATATGAGCCACGAAATCCGCACCCCCCTCAACGGCGTCATCGGGGTTGTGGACGCCCTTGCCCGGACCCCGCTGACCATCGCCCAGCGCGAGATGGTGGATCTGATCGAACGATCGGGGGTGACCCTGGAGCGTCTGGTCTCGGACATCCTGGACGTCTCCAAGATCGAGGCCGGCCGGCTTGAGATCGAGCAGCGCGTCTTTGACCTTCGGGACGAGTTAGAGAGCTTGGTCGAGATGCACCGGGTTCGCGCCCACGAAAAGGGACTGTCGTTCCACACCGAGTTTTCCACCTCGGCCCGGGGTCAGTTCCACGGCGACAGCACGCGCATCAAGCAGATCCTGGGCAATCTTCTGTCCAATGCCGTGAAGTTCACCCCCGCCGGTGAGATTCGCCTGGCGATCGATGTTGTCGATGGCCAGGTCGAGGCCCATCGCGCCACGATCATATTCCAGGTGAGCGATACAGGGGTCGGTTTCGACGCCGCGGCCGGATCCAATCTGTTCCAGCGCTTCAGCCAGGCCGACACCACCATCACCCGCCGGTTCGGCGGCACGGGGCTGGGTCTGTCGATCTGTCGTGATCTGGCGGCGATGATGGGGGGCGATATCAGCGTGCAGTCGGCGCCCGGGCGCGGGAGCCACTTCCGAGTGGTCATTCCCCTGCCCCGGCATCTGCCCCTTGACGCCTATGACGCCGCCCTGGCCGCCTGTGGATGCGAGACCACCGGGGCCTGCGCTGAGCCTGCAACCATGAGCGAAGCGCCCCTGCGCATCCTGCTGGCTGAGGACCATCCGACCAACCAGAGGGTGGTTCAGCTCATCCTGGAGCCCTATGGCGCCGAGATCACCATCGCCGAAAACGGCGCCGAAGCCGTGGAGGCCCTGGGCGCCGCGGACTTCGATCTGGTGCTGATGGACATGCAGATGCCGATCATGGATGGATTGGCCGCCACCCGCGCGATCCGACGCCGCCAGCAGACTCAAGGCGGCGCGCGAACGCCCATCATCATGCTCAGCGCCAACGCCATGTCCCAGCACCGCCAGGACGCCATGGACGCGGGCGCCGACCTGCACCTGGCCAAGCCGGTCACCGCCGCGACCCTTATCGCGGGAATCAGCGAAGCCCTGGATATGCAAGCAGCGCGGTCCGCGAAGATGGCGGACGAGCTACAGGGCTGATTGTTCTGAAATCCACGGCAAACGCACAAACGCCGACCCGCGGGGGTCGGCGTCAGGCCGGAGGCTGGGCTCCGAAAGGTCGGCCTTAGGGGAGAAAGCCGAGCTGGGTCAGGCGGCCTTGGCCGGCTCCACGCCGGCCTGAACCATCAGGTCGGCGGCGGCGTCGCCGAGGCGGCGGGGAAAGATGTCTTCCATCGACAGATAGGTGATCAGACGGTCTTCCAGCGGAATGATGCCCCGCACGAAGGCCTGATCCGGCGCGCCGGTGTCCGGGGCGGGCTGGATGCGTTCGTCATCGATGGTCATGGTGTCGCAGACCGCGTCCACCAACACGCCAGCGAGCCGCTCACCGCATTCCACGACGATGATCACGTGACGGGCTTCAGGCTCGGTGGTGCCGTAGCCAAGGCGATTGCGCAGATCCACCACCGGCATCACCGCGCCACGCAGGTTGATGACACCCCGCAGATAGTCGGGAGATTGTGGAATCGGCGTGGCCGGTGTCCATCCACGGATTTCCCGCACCGTGGTGACATCGACGCAGAATTCCTGGTCGCCGACCACGAACGAGATCAACTGTCGCGCACCATCAACCGCCGGCTTCATCGTCAAGTCCCCATCGGGCAAATCTTCATCGGCTATTCTTAGGCGACCTTCCTTAATTCAAGATGAGTCCCGGAAAAAACACCAAAACGCGATTCATTCATGGTTAACCATGTTGAAAATACCGATACATTGTATCAATCACGATCGTATTGAACACAATTCGAACAAGGGCATGCCCATTTGACGCCATCAGAATCACCGATCCCGTTATAATGGCTTGGCGCGCGCCAGATGCTCGCCCGGAACCCAAAGCCACGCTATGGCTTATCGAGTGCGTCACCTTCGCTTCAATCTCCTGACCGGATCTGATTACGACCTTGAAGACAGTATCCAAGATCGCGGCCGACTACCTTCGTTCAGGCCTTGAAAAACATGACGCCCAGGCCCCCACCGACGCCCTGAAGCTCTTCAGCCAAGCCGCGGAGTTGGAGCCGGCTTGGGCAGAGATTCGCTACCGCATGGCCTTGTCCCACCTGGCTCTGAGCGATTATCTAGCCGCCGTCGCCGCGGCCGAGGCCGCGGTCAAGGCCGACCCCAGGCACGCCTCGGCGGCGCACGTCATAGGCACCACCTACTGTCTCCTGAACCGTTGGGAGGACGCCTTGCCCTGGCTGCGGCAGGCGGCTCAGATCCAGCCGGACACCCCGGTCTTCCAGCGGGACCTAGGGGTGATTTTGCTGTTTTTCGGTGAGATCGACGAGGCCCGAAAGGCCCTAAGGCGCACCTTGGAACTGGACGTTCTGTCCAACGAGGTGCTGTTCACCCTGGTGCGTATGACCAAGATGAACGACGGCTCCCCCGAGGCGGAAGACCTGTATCAGTTGGTCACCAATCTGGAGGCCAATGTCGATCGCTTGCCCGAAAGCGAACGCGCGCAGGTGCTCTATTCCTTAGCCAAGGTGTTCGAGGATCGCGGGAACCCCAACAAGGCCTTCGACTGCCTGGAGCGGGCCAACGATCTGACCCGCAAGCGCATCGCCTATGACGCCGACGAGAACCAATGGGCCTTCGAAGGCATAGCCGAAGCCTTCGATACGCCGATGATCCAGCGCTTGAGCGGACTTGGGATTGCCGACAATCGCCCGATCTTCATCGTCGGCATGCCTCGTTCCGGCACCACCCTGGTCGAACAGATCATCAGCGCCCATTCCCAGGTCTATGGCGGCGGCGAGATGCCCCACATGCGGACGGTCGCCCAGGGGGTGCGCGGCGCGGCTGACGAGATATTCCCGCACTGGGCGCCGCTCCTGGACGCCAAGGCGATCCGCGAGATCGGCAAGACCTATTTGGCCCTGCTACCAGAGGGGGATGCCGACGAGCTGCGAACCACCGACAAGTGGTTGGATAATTTCAAATATCTTGGCTTGATCCACCTGTGCCTGCCCAATGCCGTGATCATCCACTGCCACCGGGACCCGGGGGATTGCTGCTTCTCGGCCTATTCGATCCTGTTCACCCAGGATCAGGAGTTCACCTACAATCAGGAAGAACTGGGTCGCTATTGGCGAGACTACGACCAGTTGATGGCCCACTGGCGATCAGTGCTACCCCCGGGCAAGATCCTGGATGTGCCCTATGAGGCGCTGGTGGAGGATCTGGAGGGCTGGACGCGCCGGCTGCTCGATCATTGCGGCCTGGCGTGGGAGGAAGCTTGCCTGCGCTATTATGAGTCCAAGCGCGCGGTCCGCTCGGCCAGCGTCACCCAGGTGCGCCAGCCGATCTATCGGGACTCCATGGGCCGCTGGAAGCCCTTCGCCCATCGACTGGGGCCGCTGTTCGAAGCCATGGGCCGCGAAACGCCTTCAAGCGAATAGCCCTCAGCCAAACCGCCGGGCGGCCAACAGGCCGACGGCCGAGGCCGTGGCGGTGACCACAAAGCCCCAGGTCAGGTCCACCACCGCCAGGGGCGCGGTGAACCCCTTCAGGGTCGCCAGATTGGTCAGGTCATAGGTCCCATAGGCGATCAGGCCGAACAGCCCGCCCCGTAGGACCGTCGCGAACACACCACTCTTCTCCCGCTGGGCCGGAGAAATCACGAACATCACCACTCCGGCCAGATAGGCCAGGTAGAAGACCACAGCCGGAACCATGCGCGGCTGGTCCAGCAGCAGAGGCCCGATCTCGCGCCGATAGAAGGTGGGAACGGTTGTGCTCAACCAGACGAAGTCCATGGCCACGAACACCGCGGCGCAAGCTCCATAGGCGGTCAGCCATCGCATCATGTCATCACTCCATCCCCTTTCAGCATACGCTGGGGGATGGAGGATGGACCCGCGCCTATTCCGCGGCGATGGCCAGGGGCGCGCCGTGGGTCAGGGCGGTCTTGGCCGCCAGGCTGATCTTGGCCGCTTCATATTCCGCTGACAGCCGCGCCACCAGATCGCCGGCCGTGAGCACGTCCTTGATGGCGCCGATGCCCTGGCCACAGCCCCAGATATCCCGCCAGGCCTTGGCTTCCTGATTGCCGCCGGAGCCGAAATTCATCTTGGACGGATCGCTTTGCGGCAGGTTGTCGGGATCGAGGCCGGCCTTGACCACCGACGGGCGCAGATAGTTGCCGTGTACACCGGTGAACAGGTTGGAATAGAGGATGTCGTCGGCGGCGCTGGCCACGATCATGTCCTTATAGGCCCTGTCCGCATTGGCCTCGGCCGTGGCGATGAAGGCCGAGCCGATATAGGCCAAGTCCGCGCCCATGGCCTGGGCCGCGAGGATCGAGGCGCCGTTGGCGATGGAGCCGGACAGGGCGAGCGGGCCATCGAACCACTCGCGAATTTCCTGGATCAGGGCGAGCGGCGACAGGGTCCCGGCATGGCCGCCGGCGCCCGCGGCCACGGCGATCAGACCGTCGGCGCCCTTTTCGACCGCCTTGCGGGCGAAGCGGTTGGTGATCACGTCATGCAGGGTGATCCCGCCATAGCTGTGGATGGCGGCGTTGACGTCCTCGCGGGCGCCCAGGGAGGTGATCACCACCGGCGCCTTCCACTTCACGCAGAGGGCAAGATCCTCTTCCAGGCGGTTGTTGGTCTTGTGCACGATCTGATTGACCGCGAAGGGCGCCGAGGGGGTGTCCGGGTGATCCCGGTCCCAGGCGGCCAGTTCCTCGGTGATCCGGTGCAGCCACTCGTCCAGCAACGAGATCGGGCGGGCGTTGAGGGAGGGAAACGAGCCGACGATGCCAGCCTTGCACTGGGCGATGACCAGGTCCGGCCCAGAAATAATGAACAGCGGCGAGGCGATCACCGGCAGGCGCAGGCGGTCTCGCAGAACAGGAGGCAGTGCCATGAAAGCGTTTCCCTTTTTCAAATTCGATCGATCGCGGCAGGGGTCATTGCGAGCCGACCGCGCGTAATATACTAAGTATATTTACTAAGTACGCGATCACCTTTCAAGCCGGATTCCGAACGCCCTTGGCCCGCCCCCTGACCCAGATCGAGGTCGCGGAATTCCGCGAGCGCCTTTGCGAGGCGGCCACGCGGCTGTTCTCGGCCCACGGCGCCGAGGGGTTCACCATGCGCATGCTGGCGGCCGAGGCCGGCTGCAGTCCCATGACCCCCTATCGCTATTTCCGTGACAAGGACGAGATCCTGGCCGCGGTGCGCGCCCTGGCCTTCGACCGGTTCTCCGACGTGCTGGAGGCGGCGGCGGCCACGCCGGGGGATTCCCGGGCCAAGGCCACCGCCATCGGCGACGCCTATGTCAGCTTCGCCCTGCATAATCGGGAATCCTATCGCCTGATGTTCGGCATGGCCCCCGCCGGGGACGAGCGGTTCCCGGACCTGGCCCGGGCCCGCAGGCGCTCCAACGCCAACATGACCGCCTATGTCCGGGCCATGATCGATGACGGCGTGTTGCGGGGCGACGCGGATCTGATCGGCCAGATGTTCTGGGCCGCTATCCACGGTGTGGTGCTGCTGGACATGACCGGCCTCCTGGAGCACGGCGCCGGCGCCGACACCCTGCGTCGGGAGATGATGCGAGTGATGTTCATCGGCCTGAACACGGCTCCGCCGAAGGGATAGGGCCGCCCCTATCCGAGAAACACCACGCGCCGCCGCTCCTCACCCGAGGCCTTGCGGGCGCGCACGGCCAAGTGATTGGGATTGGACGGATCATCCGGCCCGTCCACATAGAGGGTTCGGTCGATGGCCTTGACCATCAGATCGGCGGACCATTTGTGCGCGCGAAAGAAATCCACCGCGATCTCGGCCGGCAGAATGATGGTCTCGCCCATCAGGGTCACCACCGTGCGCAGGCCGATCAACCCCGCCGCCTGGGCCAGGACGGTCGCCGGAACCCGGGCGCGATAACCCTGGACCAGAAGATATCCGCCGGCGGCCAGGCTGTAGATCGTGCCGATCGCCGGAACCCAGGCCAGCAGCCCGTCAAGGCCGATACCAAAGGGACCGATCCGGATCAGACTGTCCGAAAGCCGGCTGATCCGCGCGATGGCGCGACGCAGGCCCGCGACATCCTCCGCCGAACGCGCACGGTTCATGGCCCCTCCCGCCCTTGCCTGTCAGGCGACCGGATGATCGCTCATCCGCTTCTAGCCTGACACGGACGGTTGGAACACTGTCCGGCGGTTCGGGTTCAGACGTCGGCCTTGGGCGTCGGGGTCCGCTTGCGTGGCGAGGTCCGGGGACGGGTGACCGGCGCGGCCACCGCGGCCGGTTTGGCGGTGGGGGGCTTGGCGGCCGTCTTCGGCTTGGCCGTAGCCTTGGGGACCGGAGCCCTTTCCAGGGGCGCTGGCTTGTCCTCAACGATCTCGTCGACCACCGGCGTCGCGGCCAGTTCCGGCGCGGTTTCGACCGCCTCGGCCTTCACTGGCTCGGGAGCGGCCTCAAGAACAGGTTCAGGGGGGGGCTCCGGCGCGGCCTGGACCTCGGCGACAGGGATCGTTTCGGGTTCGGGGGCCAATTCCGGCGGCGCGGCCTCGATCACCGTCTCCACCACCGCGACCTCGGCGACCACGATATCGACCGGCGCCTCGACCTCAATGATCTCCACGATTTCGACGACGGGCTCAGCGATAACCGCCGTGGTGCTCTCCACCACCGCCTCCAGATGGGTGGGGCGCATCCACCGGGTCAGCCACCAATAGGCGGCGCCGGCTCCGGCCACCCCGACAAAGGCGAGCCAAAGCGGCGATACGGCGCCGATAGGCGCACTAAGAAGGCGGTCGGCGGCGACGGCCGCCTCCGCAGGCTTGGGAGATCCAGCTGGGGAGACACCCATCATACGCACTCCTGTTTCCCGGCGATGACGTTATTGTGCGATGCAGCATATCACAGGGCGCGCCGTTCGCACTCGCAAAATATCGCGCCAGATCGCCAGACGGCAGGATTTTTCACCCGGCGATTGACGGCCCGCTCAACAAGAGACCCATCGGGCTAAAGCGTCCAGACCCTGGCCTCGCCATCCGCCTCACCAAGCTGTGAAACCACCCAGTCGGCCACCGCGCGCACAGGCGCCTCAAACCCCGGCGGCGGGTCGACCACCACCAGGGCGCAGCCGTTCATCCGCATGGGATCGCTCAGGGGCCGCAGCCGCGCCTCCACCACCAGAACCGGCGGCGGACCCAGATCCTCGATCCCCCGGAGCAGCCGGTCGAAGGTCTCCAGATCCTTGAGCGGCGTCCAGACCATGACCACCGCCGACGGCGCCTTGCGCAGCACGCCGCCCAGGGTGCGGACGATCTGATCATAGTCGTCGCTCCGCTCGAAAGGCGGATCGATCAGCAGGCAAAGCCGCCCCTTGGCGCCCGCCCGCGCCTGGGCGGTGGCGAAGCCGTCGCCGATGACGATATCGAGGGGCGTCCTGCTCCCCTTCAGGGCGGTCTTTAGCCCGGCGCCGTCATCCTCGCGCATCTCGCAGGCCACCAGACGGTCGCAGGGTCGCAGGGCGTTGGCCGCCAGCCAGGGCGAGCCGGGATAGAGCCTGTGCCCGCCATCGGGATTGAGCCGGCGCACCGCGGCCTTGAGGGCGTCGAATTCGGCGGGGGTCTTGGCCTGACCCATCAGCCGCCCGATCCCGGCCTCCCCCTCCCCCGAGCGAGCCGCCATGTCCCCGGTCAGATCATAGAGACCAGCCCCCGCATGGGTGTCGATCAGGACCAGAGACTCCTTCGAGGCGGTCAGCAACCGCAGCAGGGTGGTGAGCGCGGCGTGCTTGACCAGATCGGCGAAGTTTCCGGCGTGGAAGGCGTGGCGATAGTTCAAGGTGGCGGACACTCGTTGGGGGTGATGGTGAAGTATCCGACTAGCACGGCGGCGGCGCGCGGACGGCAAGGTTGTTGCGATTCATGCCCCGCCTTGACGTCGCGGCGCCTCGAATTTGTTGTCACGAACACGTTTTAGCTCAGGACTGCCGCTGGGGAACCTATGGCTAAGGGCTGATCACTGAGGCAATGTCCTCGCCGAAAAATATCTTGGAGGATCCCTTCATGGGCGAAGCTTATATCGTGGCGGCCGCGCGTACGGCGGGCGGGCGCAAGGGCGGCCGGCTCTCCGGCTGGCACCCGGCGGATCTGGCCGGCGAGGTTCTGAACGGCCTGATCGACCGCACCGGCGCCGACCCGGCCCTGGTGGAAGACGTGATCATGGGCTGCGTCGGCCAGGCCGGCGAACAATCCACCAATATCGGCCGCAACGCGGTCCTGGCCTCGAAGCTGCCGGAAAGCGTGCCGGCGACCTCCGTGGACCGTCAGTGCGGCTCCTCGCAGCAGGCCCTGCACTTCGCCGCCCAGGCGGTGATGTCCGGCTCCATGGACATCGTCATCGCCGCCGGCGTGGAAAGCATGAGCCGCGTGCCCATGGGCCTGCCGGCGATCCTGCCCTTCAAGAACGGCTTTGGTCATTCCAAGAGCCCGCACATGGAAGGGCGCTACCCCAACATCCAGTTCAGCCAGTTCACCGGCGCCGAGATGGTGGCGTCCAAATACGGCCTGAACAAGGACCAGCTGGACCAGTTCGGCTTCCAGAGCCATCAGCGGGCGATCGCGGCCACCCAGTCGGGCGCCTTCAAGGACGAGATCCTGCCCCTGGAAATCACCACCGCCGACGGCAAGACCGAATGGCACACCGTCGATGAGGGCATCCGCTTCGAGGCCAGCCTCGATGGCATGCGCGGGGTGAAGTTGTTGCAGGAAGGTGGAACCCTGACCGCCGCCACCTCCAGCCAGATCTGCGACGGCGCCGCGGGCGTGATGGTGGTCAATGAAGCCGGTCTCAAGACCCTGGGCGTCGAGCCCCTGGCCCGCATCCACCACATGACCGTCATCGGCGGCGATCCCGTGATCATGCTGGAAGCCCCGATCCCGGCCACCCTGCGGGCCCTGAAGAAAGCCGGCATGAGCATCGACGACATCGACCTGTTCGAGGTCAATGAAGCCTTCGCCTCCGTCCCCACCGCCTGGCTGCAGGTGACCGGGGCCGATCCGGAGCGGCTGAATGTCAATGGCGGCGCCATCGCGCTGGGCCATCCCCTCGGCGGCTCGGGCGCCAAGCTGATGACCACCCTGATCTACGCCCTGAAGAACCGCGGCAAGCGCTATGGCCTGCAAACCATGTGCGAAGGCGGCGGTCTGGCCAATGTGACCATCGTCGAACGTCTGTAGCTTTCCCTGATCCAAGCCCCGTCCGGTCCATCGGACGGGGCTCACCTTCTTCGGGATGAGTGATGGTCTGTCCAACTTGGGGCAGCTCGATCATAGGCATGCCGAAAGCGTTGCGCCGGGCATGGATCCTGGCGTGTGATCCTGAGATTGGTCTTCCAAGGGATCGCCACCTCGCGGATAGAGCCCTCAATGTGGGCCGCGAGCACGGCGACCGAAGATCCACCAGGCCGACGCCCCATGAGCGCCGCCGCACGCCGCTATGTTGCCTCACCGGAACGCCAATTGCGCCACGCGTGACACATTCTGTGAAATAGCTGCAATCAAGGCGCTGCGGCCATGGTCTAGATCGACCGTCATCTTTCCTCGCACTGCAAGGTCAATGGCTCTCAATCGACGGACAATTCAGTGGATCGCCGCGACGGTCGTGGCGACCGTCGTTCTGGGTCTTGGCGCCAAGGCGCTGTTCTTCCACGCCGCCAAGGCCCCAGCCATGGCGACCGCCACGGCGACCCAAGGCGATCTGGAAGAGACCGTGCTGTCCACCGGCTCCTTGGAGCCCGTCAGATTGGTCAGCGTCGGCGCCCAGGCGTCCGGTCAGGTCACATCCCTGAAGGTGGCGCTGGGCGACAGGGTGCATAAGGGCGACCTGATCGCGGAGATCGATTCCGCCTCGCAGCAAAACGCCTTGCGCACGGCCCAGGCGGCCCTGGACAACGTTAAGGCCCAGCGCCTGGACGCGGAGGCCACCCTGGCCCAGACCGATGCGGCCTTCCGCCGCCAGAGTCAGCTGTCCAAGAGCGATTCCACGTCAAAGGCCGACTACGACACCGCCGAGGCCAACTACAAATCCGCCAAGGCCAAGGTGGAGGAAATCAAGGCCCAGATCGCCTCGGCCCAGGTATCGGTCGACACAGCCAAGGTGAACCTCGGCTATACCCGGATCGCGGCGCCCATGGATGGCACGGTGGTGGCCATCGTCACCAAGCAGGGCCAGACGGTGAACGCCAGCCTATCGACTCCGACCATCGTCAAACTGGCCCAGCTCGAGACCATGACGGTCAAGGCGCAGATCTCCGAGGCCGACGTGATCAAGGTCAAGCCCGGCCAGAGCGCCTACTTCACCATCATGGGCGACCACGCCCGCAAGTACTACGCGACACTTCGCGCGATCGAACCCGCGCCGGTGGCCATCACCGACCAGGACACGATGATATCGAGCACCAGCACGACCTATCCCATCTATTACAGCGGCCTGTTCGAGGTCCCCAACACGGATGGGCGACTACGCACCTTCATGACGGCCCAGGTCTCGATCGTCGTGGCCAGCGCCAAGAACGCGGTGATCATCCCGGCGGCGGCCCTGGGGCGGAAGGTGCGCGATGGCGTCTATGAGGTTCAGGTGGTCGGGAAGGATGGCCAACCCAAGCCTCGCCAAGTGACCACAGGCCTGAATGCCGGGACCTCGGTCCAGGTGCTTTCCGGGCTGAGCCAAGGCGAGAAGGTGGTGATCGGTGGCGCCCCCGCGGCGTCGGCCGGCGGGACAGCCAAGCCCTTAGGCAAGTCGTCCGGTCCGCCCAGCCCCATGGGCTTCTGATCATGACCCAGTCGGAGCCCCTGATCGCCCTCAAGGGCGTCTATCGGGAATTCCCCGCTGGGGACGAGACCCTGACCGTGCTCAACAATATCGACCTGACCGTCGAGGCCGGGGAGTTGCTGGCCATCGTGGGGGCGTCGGGTTCGGGCAAGTCGACCCTGATGAACATCCTGGGGTGCCTGGATCGACCCACCCGGGGTTCCTATCGGGTTGGCGGGGTGGAGGCCGAGGAACTGGGACCGGATGAACTCGCGGCCCTGCGCCGGGAGCATTTCGGCTTCATCTTCCAGCGCTATCATCTGCTGTCCGACCTGAGCGCCCTGGCCAATGTGGAGGCCCCCGCCATCTATGCCGGCGTGGCCAAGGCCGAGCGGCTCAAACGGGCGAGCCAACTCCTGACCCAGCTGGGTCTGGGCGACCGGCTGACCCATCGCCCCGGCCAGCTTTCCGGCGGCCAGCAGCAGCGGGTCTCCATCGCCCGGGCCCTGGTCAACAACGCCCAGGTGATCCTGGCGGACGAGCCCAGCGGCGCCCTCGACAGCCACAGCGGCGAGGAGGTCATGCACATCCTCAAGCAGCTCAACGCCGACGGCCGCACGGTGATCATCGTCACCCACGACATGAGCATCGCCGAGCAATGCCGCCGGATCGTCGAGTTGCGCGACGGGGTGATCGTCTCCGACCGCCGCACCGCGCCTGAGCGGCCTCCGCCCCCCGCTGCAACGGCCGCTGCGCCCAAGGGATCCCAATTGGGCGCCCTGATGGACCGCCTGAGCGAGGCCTTCGCCATGGCCCTCCTGGCCATGAACGCCCACCGCCTGCGCACCTTCCTGACCATGCTAGGCATCATCATCGGCATCGCCTCGGTGGTGTCCGTGGTGGCCCTGGGCGCCGGCTCACGTCAGCAGGTTCTCAAGAACATCAGTTCCATCGGCACCGACACCCTGGAGATCATGCCCGGCAAGGATTTTGGCGATATGCGATCCAGCTCGATCAAGACCCTGAAGCTTGCCGACGCCAATGTCCTGGCGGCCCAGCCCTATGCCGACAGCGTCACTCCCCAGGTCCAGAGCAGCCTGACCCTGCAGTACGGCAACATCGCCGCCACCGGCCAGGTCAACGGGGTGGGCGACCAGTATTTTCAGGTGAAGGGCCTACAGATCGCCGAGGGCGCCCTGTTCAGTCAGGACGCCGTGCGCGACTACGCCCAGGACGTGGTGATCGACCAGAACACCTATAACTCCCTGTTCAAGGACCACGCCGGTAGCGCCATCGGCGAGGTGATCCAAATCGGGGCCATGCCGGCCCGGGTGATTGGCGTATTGCAGAAAGAGTCCGGCGGATTTGGCGGTCCGGGCGAAAGCCTGGCGGTCTATGCGCCCTACACCACGGTCCAGGCCCGGCTGTTGGGAGATATGAACCTGCGCAGTGTCGTCATGCGCATGAATGATAAGGCGACACCCGAGGACGCCGAGGCCCAGGTCACCGCCCTGCTCACACAGCGCCACCAGACCAAGGACTTCTTCATCATCAACACCAACCAGATCCGCCAAACCATCACCGCCACCACCCAGACCCTGACCCTTCTGATCGCGGCCATCGCCGTGATCTCCCTGGTGGTGGGGGGCATTGGGGTGATGAACATCATGCTGGTCTCGGTCACCGAGCGGACCCATGAGATCGGCGTGCGCATGGCGGTGGGGGCGCGGCAGAGCGATATCCTGCAGCAGTTCCTGATCGAGGCGGTGCTGGTGTGCCTACTGGGCGGGACCCTGGGTGTAGTGCTCTCCCTTGCCTTCGGCGCGGCTTTCACGGCATTCGGCGCGACGTTCAAACTGTCCTATTCACCGATCTCGATCCTGGCGGCCTTCGGCTGCTCGACGGCCATCGGCGTGATCTTCGGCTACCTGCCGGCCCGCAGCGCCGCCCGGCTGGACCCGGTGGTGGCCCTATCGCGGGATTAGCGGCGCCCTGGAGTTGGTCATCCTTGCGCGGACGCCGCCCCGCCGTCCGCGCGTTTGACGAATAGCTGATGGAACAGGGATTCGGTGCGTTCGATCCCTTCCCGAGTCAGCGCGACTGACTTGGCCTTGCCGACAGGGTCATGGATCATGCCTTTTTCGTGGAGGCGGTTCATGGTCTCCCAGTCGAACGTCTTCCAGGCGCGGGCATACCCCAGCTCACGATCCCACTCATGCAGCGTGAGATAGAGCAAGGCCAAGACCGCCTCGTCGATCCGGTCGGTGTCGATGTCGGGTTCGCTCATGTGCACGCGCCCTCCTCGTCGTCGATGCTATTGGAGCCGAGGCGAACATCGCGTCAACTGGGGGCTATCGACTAGGAACGCAAAAAGCCCTCAGGTGTGAGCCTGAGGGCTTTTTGGTTTGACCCTTTGGGTGCGGGGACAGGATTTGAACCTGTGACCTTCAGGTTATGAGCCTGACGAGCTACCGGGCTGCTCCACCCCGCGTCGAAGGTGCGGCCGCGCGAGAGATGCGCGGATAGGGATGTGTATGAAGGGTTTTTGTGGCGGAAGACATCCTCTTTGTAGACCTGGCGGCGACCTACTCTCCCGTGCCTTAAGACAAAGTACCATCGGCCCAGGAAGGCTTAACGACCGAGTTCGGAATGGGATCGGGTGGGGACCTTCCGGCATAGCCACCAGGTCGACAAAGAGGATGAATGAGAAGACATCACGTTTGGCTTATACAAAGTCATATTCATGAGTTTAGCTGAAGAACGATCAAGCCGATCGAGCTATTAGTACCAGTAAGCTGCATGCCTCGCGGCACTTCCACACCTGGCCTATCAACGTGGTGGTCTACCACGGCTCTCGGCGAAGCCTTGTTTTGAGGTTAGTTTCCCGCTTAGATGCTTTCAGCGGTTATCTATTCCATACTTAGCTACCCTGCTGCGCGGCTGGCGCCACGACAGGTCCACCAGAGGTGCGTCCATCCCGGTCCTCTCGTACTAGGGACAGATCCTCTCAAGCTTCGTACACCCACGGCAGATAGGGACCAAACTGTCTCACGACGTTCTGAACCCAGCTCACGTACCACTTTAATCGGCGAACAGCCGAACCC
>JARLIP010000331.1 GCA_031291685.1 Caulobacteraceae bacterium
CCACGTCGGGCGCGCAGGCGGCCTGGGCGAAGTCGTGGGCGGACAGGCCGATACGGCGCTCCGGCGGCGGCAGGCCGGCGGCGGCGCGCATGGGCCGGGACAGGAACGGGTCCACCGGCGCCGGGGGCGGCCAAACCCCTTCCTCCAGCCCCGCCAGGACCAGGATGTCGGCCCGCACCATCCGCGCCTCGATGGCGCCCAGGATGCGCAGGCGTGGATGGGTGGCGCCGCCCTCGCGCAGGGTCTCGCCCTCCATCAGGGTCTCGACCAGATCGGCGAACTGGCTCGGGGTGACCTCGGGCAGGCCGTCGCTCTCGTCGATCAGGGCCGCCAGCAACACCGCCGCCGCCTCGCCCCCGGCGCCGGCCCAAAGGGCGCCCAGATCGCCGGTGTCCACCCCCTCGGCCAGGGTCTCCAGGGCCAGGACCAGGGCGCGGGCGGCTTCCCCCGGGGTGGAATCCCCGCCGGTATAGGCCTCGGCGGCCAGGTCCAGAATCGTCCGTAGCCGGGCCAGCAGACGGTCGGCCGCCTCCAGGCGGGCGCGGCGATGGTCGTTGACGTCCTCGCCCGAGCCGGCCTTGGCCAAGCGCCGGGCGATCACCGACAGGTCCCGGGGCCGGGGGCCGCGCAGGCCATAACGCTCCAGGTCCGCGGCCCGCTCGGCCAGGACCTCGGGCTCCAGGCCAAGGCGCACCAGGGGATGCTTGAGGATCGCCAGCAGCAGCACCGGATCGAGGGGATCGACCACCGCCCGGGCCACAAGGGAGGCGAGCTGCCCTATCGGATAACCGGACAGGGGCGAGCCGGCGGAGGAATCCGCGCCCACGCCCCAGCGGGCCAGGCGCGCGGAAACCCGCCGGGCCAGGTCCTGGTCCGGGGTGATCAGGGCGGCGGTGCGGCCCTCGACCTCCAGGGCCTCCCGCAGCAACAGGGCGGCGATGGTGGCGGCGTCCTCCTCGGAGCGGGCGGAGACCACCGACAGGCCGGCCAGGCCCTCGCGGAAGGGATCGACCCCGGCCTCGGCGCCTTCCTGTTGCAGGCGGGCGATCTGGCCCAGCCAGTCGGCGGTGGCCTCGGCGGGGCGCAGGGCGTCATTGATGATCCGCCGCCGCCAGCGGCCCCGGACATCCCCAGCGGTGGGGGCGGACCAGGGCAGGACCGCGCCGCGATCCACCCCGGCCAGGGCCAGCAGCCGGCGCATGGCGCCCTGGGGATGCTGTTCGCCCACCTGGGCCCAGGCGGCGTCGGCCAAGTCCTGGTCCAGCCCCGGCAGGACCACGCAGCCCTGGGGCGCGGCGGCGATCACCCGCAGGAGCTCGGCGGTGGCCGGCGCCGTGCCGGTGGAGCCGGCGGCCACAAGCACTCCACCCGGGGGCGACTCGCGCCAGCGGGCGGCCAGCATCCGCAACAGGCCCACCCGTCGGGCGGTGACGTCCACCAGGCCCAGCTGATCGAGCCGCGCCGGCCAGACCTCCGTGGCCAGGCGCAGGAAATCGGCGGAGATCTTCCAATGCCGGGCCAGATCGGTCTCGACCCAGTCCCCCAACTTGTCGAGGGAGGCGGTCTCCTCGATCTGCAGGCTGTCGAGGAAGGCGGCCAGGGCGTCGGCCAGCTCCAAGGCGCCAGCGGCGTCCAGGGACCGGCCCAGATGGGGGGCGTGGTCGGCGGCCAGCCGGGCCAGCTCGAAGCGGCGGCGCCAGGGAGAAATGGCCGGGGGCAGATCAAGCGCCAGATCCCCGGGCTCGAAAGGCGGTTCGCCCTCGTCCAGGTCGCCTAAGGCGCGGATCTGGGGCAGCAGCACGGCGCGGGCGCCGCCCACCTCGAGAAAGGCTTCGCCCAGGGCCCGGGCCGCCCGTCGGGTGGGGGTCAGGACGATGGCGTCGGCCAGGGCCTGGGGCCCGAGCGGGGTCAGGGCTGAATGAAGGCCTCGGGCGAGATCGGTGACGAACGGACGGTGCGCTGGAATGGTGAACCAGCGCGGGGAAGCAGCGGCCAGAAAGGCCGCGGTCATGAGGCTTCGCTCATGGCTCGAGCCAGGCGGGCCTCGGCCAGGGCCAGGGCGGCGGGATCGCCCACCTGCATCCAGAAGCCGTCCGGAACATAGCCGAACAGCCGGCCCTCGGCGGCGGCGGCCATCCAGGTCTGGAACAGGGAGAACCGTGTCTCGGGCGCCGCATAGACCGGCCGGGGATCGAGGATCTGCACCCCGAAACAGTGATAGGGGGCGCTCGCCGCCGCGCCGCGATGGGTCAGGGCGCCGGTCTCGTCGCGGAAGAAGTCGCCGGGGGTGTCGAAGCCCTGGGTGCGCTCTTTTTCGACCACCAGCACATAGGCGTCCATCCGGGTCGGGTCCCAGCCCTTGGCCAGGGTGGGCAGGGCGGGGGCGCCGCCCTCGATCCAGACATAGTCGGCATTGGCCACCCAGATCGGATCTTCTCCCAGCAGGGCTCTGGCCTTCCTGACCCCCCCGCCGGTCTCCAGAAGGGCGTCGCGCTCATCGGAGATATGGATCGCCAGGCGCGGATCGGCGCCAGCGCGGGC
>JARLIP010000036.1 GCA_031291685.1 Caulobacteraceae bacterium
AATGCGTTAAAACAAGAAGCTAGGGCAGCCTTTCCTCCCCTGCATAGCGAAGCGACGCGGGGGAGGTGTCGCGGGGCTTCAGCCCCGTGACGGAGGGGGCGAACCGCCCTTTCGAGCGCCCCCTCAGTCGGGGTTTCACCCCGACAGCTCCCCCGTTCTTCGAACAGGGGAGCAGATCATCGGAGGCCGCCTTCAATCCCCCCGCCCGGCCCACCGGGCGGCGGCCCGGGCCAGGGGGGCGGAGACCAGCACCGACGCCACCGCCAGGGCGGCGGCCACTCCGCACAGGGCCAGGGTTCTCGCCCCCTCCCCCGGGGACTGGGTGGCGGCGTAGATGGCGGAGGGCAGGGTCAGGGTCTCGCCGGGAATGGCGCCCACAAAGGTGATGGTGGCCCCGAATTCCCCCAGGGCCTTGGCGAAGCCCAGGACGGCGCCGGCGACCACCCCAGGCATGGCCAGGGGCAGGATGATCCGAGCCAGCCGCACCAGGCGCCCGGCCCCCAGGGTGATGGCCGATTCCTCCACCTCCCGGTCGATGGCCTCGATGGACAGGCGCATGGGCCGCACCATCAGGGGAAAGGCCATGATCCCCGCCGCCACCGCCGCGCCGGTCCAGCGAAAGCTCAGCACCAGCCCCAGACTCGCCAGCAACCGGCCCCCCGGCGCCGCCGCGCCCAGCAGCATCAACAGGCCATAGCCCGTGGCCACCGGCGGCAACACCAGGGGCAGGGTCACCAGGGCGTCCAGCAGCTGACGCCCCGCAAAGCGCCCCCGGGCGAGCGCCAGGGCGCAGAGAAAGGCGGGCGGCAGGCCGAACAGGGTCGCGGTCAGGGCCACCCTGAGGGACAGGAGGACCGCGCCGAAATCGTCGGCGGTGAGCAGGCTCAAGGCGCCGGCCTCATGCGCCCGCGACCGCAAGCGTCTCGCAGGTCACTCCCAGGGCCTCCAGGGCGTTGATCGCCTCGTCCGGGGCCGGGCCGACGAACAGGCGCACGACCAATTGACCCTCCCGCGCCAGGGCGGCCAGGGCCTCGATGGAGAGGTCCGGGGCGCTCAGGCGATGGGCGTCCCGCCGGGCCAGATCCAGGATGTCGCTGGAGGCGCCGGTCCCGATCACCAGGGTGTCGGCCTGGCCCAGGGCCCGGGCGGCGCGCAGGGTCAGAAGGTCCGCCGGTCCGTCCCCCCGCAGCCACAGCACCCGGCCCATGGCCCGATCCGTGCGGGCGTGCTCGGCCAGGGCCTGGTTCAGCAGCATCCGGGCGTGGGCGTCGTCCCCTTTACTGGCGGCTTCGGCTATGGGGCCGGTCAGGGCGATGCGCAGGAAGGCGCGGCGGCGGGCGAGGTCGGGGATGGCGGCGCGGATCTGGTCCTGGGCCAGGCGAAACAGGGCCGCCACCCGGCCGGCGCCCTCGGGCACCCGGGCCTCGATATCCTGGCGCAGCAGGCTGGCCAGCATGGGCGAGGCGCCGCCGGTGCCGATGGCCGCCACCACCTCGCCGCGATCGATCACGGCGGGGGTGACGAAGTCGCACAGGTCCGGATGGTCCACCACATTCACCGGCGCCCCGGCGGCGTGGGCCGCGCGAACAGCGCCCTTCAGGAAGTCCGGATCGCTGGCGGCGATGAACACCAGGCAGGCCGCCCCATAGGCCGACGCATCCAGGGCCGCCTCGCCCTCGAGCCGCACCAGATGGGCCGGAGAGCCGTCGAACAGCCGCGCCTTGGCCTGCGCCGCCTCGCCGGCGCCGACCACCACCACGGTGCGTCCCTGCAGGGGAAAGAAGGCGGGAAAGGAATCCATGGGGACAAGCTAGTGCGCCCGCGAGCCCGCGTCAGCAATTTCGCTGGACCTGATGGAGGTGAACGCTGTTAAGATGCGGTTGCGAAGCGCAATCCCATCCCCATGTCATAGGCAAGGATCGGCGCGTAAGGGGAGGATCAGGGTATGCCCTTGGCTTTGAACATCAATGGCCACAACTACACCGTTGAAGCCGAGGCGGAGACACCGCTGCTCTGGGTGCTGCGGGACGAGTTGAAGCTCACCGGGACCAAGTATGGCTGCGGCATCGCACAGTGCGGCGCCTGCACCGTGCAGCTGGACGGCCAGGCCGTGCGGTCCTGCCAGACCCCCATCGGCGCCATCGGCACGGCCAAGGTCACCACCATTGAGGGCCTGGAGGGAACCCACCCCCTGCAACAGGCCTGGGTCAAGCACGACGTGCCCCAGTGCGGCTATTGCCAGTCGGGCCAGCTGATGTCGGCCGCCGCCCTGCTCGGCGCCAAGCCCAAACCCAGCGATGAGGACATCGATGCGGCCATGACCGGCAATATCTGTCGTTGCGGAACCTATCAGCGCATCCGGGCGGCGATCAAAGACGCCTCCGGCCAATCTACGCCCGTTCAGGCCGCGCCCGTTCAGGCCGCCTCCGTTCCGGCCGCCTGAGAGGAGCCGCAACCATGAACGCCATCACCAGGATCAAGAACAGCTTCGCCCCCAAGACCACCCGCCGCGCCGTGGTCATCGCCGCCGCCGTCTCCGGCGGCTCCCTGCTCGTGGGGGGCTGCTCCATCGCCGACGTGCTCAGCATCGGCGCCGACAAGCCGGATTTCGGCGGGTTCGGCCCCTTCATCAAGATCGCGCCCGACGGCTCGGTCACCGTGATCAACAAGCACCAGGAGATGGGCCAGGGCAATCACGCGGGCCTGGCGGCCATCGTCGCCGAAGAGCTGGACGCCGACTGGGACAAGGTCAAGGTCGAGTCCGCCGTGGCCAACGCCAAGCTCTATTCCAACACCCTGATGGGGGTGCAGGGCACCGGCGGGTCCACCGCCATCAACAATTCCTGGGATCAGCTGCGCAAGGCGGGCGCCAGCGCGCGGGCCCTGTTCGTCCAGGCCGCCGCCGCCCGCTGGTCGGTCCCGGCCGGCCAGATCACGGTCAGGAACGGCGTCGTCACCCATGGCGCCTCCAACCGCTCCGCCGGTTTCGGCGAACTGCTGGCCGATGCGGCGAAGATCACCCCGCCGCAGAACCCGACCCTGAAGTCCCCCAAGGACTTCACCCTGATCGGCACGGACCGGGTCAAGCGCAAGGACAGCCAGGCCAAGAGCACCGGGACCGCCCGCTACACCCAGGACGTCCATCTGCCGGACATGCTGGTGGCCGTGGTCGCCCATTCCCCCCGCTTCGGCGGCAAGGTGAAGTCCTTCGACGCCACGCAGGCGCGCAAGGTCCCCGGCGTGACCGATGTGGTCCAGATCCCCACCGGGGTCGCGGTGATCGCCCAGAACACCTACGCCGCCAAGAAGGGCCGCGAAGCCCTCAAGGTGGTGTGGGACGACGACAAGGCCGAAAAGCGCTCCACTGACCAGATTCTGGCCCAGTACAAGGTCATCGCCGCCGGCAAGGGCGGGGACGAGGTCAAGCCCCAGGTGTTCCAGACCGCGGGCGACGCCAGCAACGCCTTCGGTGGCGAGCTGTTCGAGGCGACCTACGATTTTCCCTTCCTGGCCCACGCCACCATGGAGCCGATGAACTGCGTGGCCCAGGTGGACGGCCACAAGGTCAAGCTGACCTTCGCCTCGCAGATCCAGACCCTGGACCAGCTCAATGTGGCCCAGGCGGTGGGGACCCTGCCGGGCATGGTGGAGATCGAGACCCTGCCCGCAGGCGGCTCCTTCGGGCGCCGCGGCAACCAGACCTCGGACTATGTCATCGACGCGGTCCACGTGGCCAAGCACCTGGGGCATGGCCGGCCCGTGAAGCTGGTCTGGACCCGGGAGGACGACATGACTGTCGGCCGCTACCGCCCCCTGACCCATCACGCCCTGGCCATCAAGCTGGACAAGGACGGCTTCCCCGCCGCCTGGCGTCACCGGGTGGTCACCCAGTCGATCACCAAGGGTATGCCCACCTCCAAGGGGTTGGACGAGACCACCGTCGAGGGGACCAAGGGCTCGCCCTATCTGAAGGCCACCCCGGTGGTCGACGGCCAGGTCTATATGCCCGAGTTCCCGGTGACGGTTCTGTGGTTCCGGGCGGTGGGCGCCACCCACACGGCCATGGTCATGGAGCACACCATCGACCGCCTGGCCCGCAAGGCCGGCAAGGACCCCGCCGACTACCGCCGCGCCCTCTATCGCAAGGCCGGCGCCGATCGGCACCTGGCGGTGATGAACCTGGCCTGCGAGAAGGCTGGCTGGGGAACACCCACCTCCGCCGGGGTGGCCCGGGGCCTGGCGGTGCATGAAAGCTTCGGCTCGGTGGTGGCCCAGGTGGCCGAGGTCAGTCTCGTGGACGGCAAGCCCCGGGTCGGCCGGGTGGTCTGCGCCGTTGACTGCGGCGTGGCCATCGCCCCGGACCTGATCGCCGCCCAGATGGAGGGCGGGGTCTGCTATGGCCTGGCCGCCGCCCTCTATGGCCAGATCACCCTCAAGGACGGGCTTGTCGAACAGACCAATTTCGATACCTACCCCGTGTTGCGGATGAACGAGGCGCCCAAGGTCGAGACCCATATCGTCCCCTCCAGCGCCCATCCCACCGGCATTGGCGAGCCGGGGGCGCCCCTGATTGGCCCCGCGGTGGCCAACGCCCTCCTGGCCCTCAACGGGACGGTGACCACAAGCCTGCCCTTCGTGAAGGCCTGAGCCGGCGAGGGGCCGGGGCGGGTCAGGCCTTGACCGGCTTGATTCGCCCGGGCGCCAGGCGGTGCCACAGGAACAGAACCGGCGCGCCCAAGCCGATGATCCAGTGGATCAGCGAGACCTTGGCCCGCAGGCTGTCGTCGCCGGCGTAGTAGAGCAGATAGCCACTGACGATCAGCAGGACGAACAGGCCGAACAGGACCCCGCCCGACCAGCGTCGCCGATGGCTGGTCCAGCCCCCCACCACGTGGGCGCCCCAGATCAGGCCGAACAGCCAAAGGGCGGCGAAGGCGAAGGCGCCGTGCAGCTTCAGCCACCAGGGCTCCAGGGGATTGGCCTCCAGGCCGAACGCGCCGCGATGGGCCAGGAAGTTGTGGAACACCAGCCACAGCACCCCGGAGGCCCAGACTCCCAGGGTGACGCCATAGACCACCAGCCGCCGTCGCCGAGTCATCTTGACCGGCCCGCCGGCCCGGGGATTGACGCGCGCGCGCTTCACGTCAGGCTCCCATAGCCGCGCCAGCCCTCGGTGGGATCGTAGGACAGGCCCGAGGCCCCCTCGGCGGTGACGAACCCCCAGTCCCCGGCCAGGGCCACCTTGGTCAGGGCGTCGGCTTTCATGCAGGTCTCGGCCAGAACACAGGCGAAGCGCTCGCGCGGTGCGGCGCGGCCGGTGCGGCCGTCCAGGCGCAGGGTCCGCGTCAGGCCTTCGTCCGCGCCGCTGGAGGCCAGGGCGCCGTTGTCCAGTTCGAGGAACGCCGCTTGGTCAGGCGGGCCGGCGCGAAGACGCACGGGCTCGGGTTCGTCGCCGAACAGGGCGATGTCCCCCCCGGCGTTGACCAGGCCCCCAAGCGCGCCCAGAGCCCGCAGCCGCGAAAGGGCGCGATCCGCGGCATAGCCCTTGGCCACCCCGCCCAGATCGATCCAGACGGGTCGGTTCAGGGCCACCTGATCGCCTTCCAGCCTGATGTCCCGCCAGTCCGCGCCCGCGGCGGGATCAACCGCGTCCAGGGGGCGCGGCAAGGCGCCGGCGGCGACCGCCGCCGCGCCCACGGTCGGATCGAAGATCCCGCCGGTCCGTGCCGCCAGATCCAGGGCGAAGGCCAGCACCTCGGCCGTGCGGGCGTCCACCCGGGTCGGCTGACCGCTGGGCGCGCTGTGCAGGCGTGAAAGATCACTATCCGGATCGTGAAAGCTCATCAGGCGATGAACCGCCTCGATCTCGGCGAAGGCGGCGTCGATGGCGCCATGGCCCAAGGCCTCGTGCGGCGCGACGACCCGCACGGAGACGAGGGTTCCCAGCAGCGGTCGCGCCCGCTCAATGGACGCTAGGCGCAAGGACAAGGGCATAGGTGGACAGAAGCCGGCGCACGCCGTCGGCCACATGCTTGGAGGACAGGGTGGCGCCGGAGATGTTCTTGACGTCCTGGCCCAGCTTCAGGGCCGCTCCATGGCGCTTGCCGACGAACTGAGAGCGCCAGGCCGCTTCGCGCACCTGACCGCCGTAGCTTTCGCGGTAGTCCAGGATCTCCACCGAACGGACCGCTCCGGCGCTGTCGAGCGCCAGGGCGAAGGTGATGAACTCATGCTTGCCCACCACCTGATCGAGGATGAACCATCCCCCATCGGCGGCCCTCCAGGCCTTGAGCTCCCGGCTGAGGGGCGACTCCCCCGAGTCCTTGCGGATGGCGGCGACCTGGGCGTCGGTCAGGGCGCGTGGATCGGGCTTCAGGGCTTCCCCGGGGAACATCAGGGCCTGGGCCTGCTCGACGCTCATATAGGTCGTGGCGTGCGCGGCGGCCGGCGCCGCCAGCAGGGCCAGGGGTAGAAGGTAAAAGCGGGATTTCATGATGGCCCCTGATCAGAAGTAGTAGCCGGCCTTGATGCGCAGGCGGTATTTCTCGAAATCGTCGGCGTTGGTGATCCCACCCACGATAAAGCCCGGCGCGGGATTGGCGTAGTCCTTGGCTCCGGGCAGTTGCACCAGGAAGGTTCCGGTGACGAAGAAGCGTTCACCGCCGAAATGCAGGTTCGGGCCGAAATAGAAGGCCATGTTGGTGCGCTTGCCGGGATCGAAGGGATCCAGCCCCGCGAACTCCCGCTCGTTCAGGAACTCAAGGCCCGCCGACCAGTTGGGTCGGAAGCGGTAGGAGGCGGCCACGCCGAAATTGACGTCGGTCTCCTTATCCCAGTGGTCGCGGAAATCCTCGGTGGACGGATCGGCGGCGGGATCGCCCTGCAGGTAGCGCCATTCCTGTCCCACCGTGACATTGGCGGCGATCACCACCCGGTCGTCATGGAAGTTCTTTTGCAGGATCAGTCGCGACTCGATCTCCCGGGTTCGCGGGCCGATGGTGGGCTCCACATAGAGAGCCAGACCCACCGGATCGGTATAGGGGCTGAGCACCCGATAGACGGCCTCGGCGGACACCCCTTCGAAGCGACCACGGTCCATGCGCTTGTCGGCGCCCACCGAATAGTCGGCGAAGATCTCCGGCGGCGCGGTCTCTCCCGACGGGACGTTATGATAGACATTGGCGTAGGCGACGTTGAGATAGCCTGACACCTGCAGCCGGTCGGTCAGGCCATAGGAGACCTCCGCCCGGCCTTCCCAGACGTGGAAATCCCCCTGACTGCGGCCCTCTCGCAGGGTCGACCACAGTTCGATCTCCTTCTTGCCCTTGGGCAGGGTGTCGGTGGTGTAGAGGTAGCCGAACAGGGGCTCGTCGGCCCGCGCGGTCCCGGCGAAGGTCAGGCCCAGGCTCATCAATCCCAGCCCCAGGATGATCCCAATCGCCGCGTGATTTCGGCCGCTCTTCATGCCCAACCTCCTGATAATGAAAATGCGAATTATTCTCATATAGAGGGAGAGTCAATCGCCGCGGAGGATCAAGCCAATCGGCCAGGGATCTCCTCGCCCTTGGCTACCGTGGCGTCAGGCCGCCTAGGAGTGTCTGATAAGAGTGCTCGTCGGCCAGCGGCGAGGAAAGTCAGGAGGCGAGCCCATGTGCCCTGTCAGTGACCATACCCCCGTTCTGATCGGGGTCGGCCAGGCGGCCGAGCGGCCCACCGACCCTGATTACCGCGCCCTGTCCCCCGTGGCCCTGGCTGTCGAGGCGGCGCAACGGGCCCTGGCCGACGCGGGCGCCGCGGACGAGATCGCCCCCTGGATCGACGTGGTGGCCGCCATCCGCCAGTTCGAGATCTCCACCCCGGGGGCCAAGCCGCCCTTCGGCGCCTCCAACAACTTTCCCCGCTCGGTGGCTCACCGGGTGGGCGCCGATCCCGCCCGGGCGATCCTGGAAATCACCGGCGGCCAGGGACCCCAGCGGCTGGTGGGCGAGTTCTGCGCCGCCATCGCCGCCGGGGAGGCCGAGACCGTGCTGCTGGTGGGCTCCGAGGCCATGTCCACGGTGCTGCACCTGTCGGCCAAGGGTGAGACCCCGGACTGGTCGGAAACCGTCGAGGGCGAGCTCGAGGATCGGGGCTATGGCCTGGAGGGCATGTTCACCCCCACCCTGATCAAGCACCGGGTCCGGGGCGCCATCCCCTGCTACGCCCTGTTCGAGAACGCCCGCCGGGGACGTCTGGGCGAGAGCCGCGAGGCCTACGCCCAGGACATGGGGGCCCTGTTCGAGCCCTTCACCAAGGTCGCCGCCGCCAACCCCTTCGCCGCCGCCCCCATCGCCCGGACCGCCGCCGAGCTGATCGCGGTCAACGAGCGCAACCGCGTCGTCGCCGATCCCTTCACCCGGATGCTGGTGGCCCGGGACCAGGTCAACCAGGCCGCCGCCGTGCTACTGACCTCCGCCGGCCGCGCCCGGCACCTGGGCGTGCCCCGGGAGCGGTGGGTGTTCCTGCACGGCCAGGGGGACGGCAATGAGCTGACCCCCATGGAGCGGCCGGACCTGTCCAAGAGCCCGGCGGCCATCGACGCTGCCAAACTGGCCCTGGATCTCGCCGGCAAGAGCGCCGCCGACATCGGCCTGTTCGACCTCTACAGCTGTTTTCCGATCGCGGTGTTCAACATCCTGGACGGGCTGGGTCTGTCCCCCGCCGATCCCCGGGGCTTCACCCTCACCGGGGGTCTTCCCTATTTCGGCGGGGCTGGGAACAACTACTCCATGCACGCCATAGCCGAGGCGGTCTCGGCGCTCAGGGCCAGGCCCGGGGCGTTCGGCTTCATCGGCGCCAATGGCGGGATGCTGTCGAAATACTCAGCCGGGGTCTATTCCACCGAGCCCGCCGACTGGAGCGATCCGGCCGCCCGACGGGCCAAGCTGCCCACCCCGCCGGAGCCGGGCCTGGAGGTCGATGCGGCCGAGGGCTCGGCCCGGCTGGAGACCTACACCATCACCGCCGAGAAGGCCGGCGAGGTGGTCATCGCCATCGGCCGCCTGGACGAGAGCGGCAAGCGCTTCGCCGCCAACCAGGTCGAGGGCGACGCCGAGACCCTGGCGGCGGCCAAGAGCCGCGATCCTCTGGGCCGGGCCATCCGGGTCCACACCGACGCCGAGGACCGCAACCGGTTCGAATTCGCGGACTGAACGGGGGGAGCGCCTGTCGCGCGCCCGGCGCTCAACCCCGAGCCAGGTTCAGGCCATGACGGGGGCCAGGGACATGGCGGTGGCCATGATCAGGGTCAGGGCGGGACGGGGCAGGGGCAGGGGTGTGGCGGCGAGGCGCTCCAGCCGGACGCTCGCCTGGCGCCAGGCGCGCATGGCCAGGGCCACCGGCTGCGGCAGGGTGTGGCGGAAGAAGGCGACCTTGCGCACATAGCGCTCCACACGCCAGGTGGCCTTGCTGCCCGCGGGAAAGAACACCACGTCCCCGGCCGAGATTTTCCGGGTTCCGGCGGGGTCGGTCAGGATCACCTCGCCTTCCACCAGATGGATGGTCTCATCCACGTCGTAGATCCACTCGAAGACCCCGGCGGTGCAGTCCCAGACCATGGTCATGGCGGCGCCGTCGCGGCTCTTGGACAGGACGCAGTTGCGGGCCATGGGCCTGCCTTCGCGGATCCAGTCTGGGTGGATCGGGGCCGGCTTGAGGCTCACATCGGTGTTCGAAATATGGATGGCGGGCGTGCTCAAGGATCAACTCCGTATGGGCCAAACGGCCAGGGCGCCAATGACTTGCGCCGGTGTCCCGACGATCCGCCCCAGAATGGTGCAACCGCGGGTTTGCTGACGTCTTATGGGTCTCGCCCTTGCAGAAAGCGGGCCGCGCGGAACGCTGGTCTTTTTCCACATGGATCGGGCCATCACCCCCCCCGGCGCAACCCCCCGTTAAGCCTGGGAAGGCTAGGATCATCCCATCCGAAAACCCTATGCCCGACTGGGAGTGGCCATGCTGTTCCTGCTCAACGATGTTGTGCTGAATGTGGATCTCGAAGCGCTTTCCTCTCCGGAGGTAAGCAAGGTGCTGCCCGGGATGACCATGGCCCGGGTCAAGGCCCTGGGCGCCGAGATGTTCTCTCAATCCCCGCGCCTGCAACATGTTTCCGAGACCGCCAGCATGCGCCTGGCGACCCTGATCGTGGCCAAGGAGCCCGAGGTCAACGCCGCCCTGTTCTCGGCGCCCGCGGCGGGATGCGCCATCTCCGCCGTCGATATCCGCTTCGCCTCCCTGACCATGGAATTGATCAACGACCTGAAGGCCTTCCAGGACCTGGGACGGATGAACAAGCACCTGGCCGATTTCCACGTCTGGGGAAAGCTGCGCGCCGCCGTGGCCTGAAGCGCGCCAAAATGGGACGCCGTCGTCGGCGCGCCGAAGGACCGTCGCCATATTCCCGCGGGCCAGAGATTGTGTAATGGCCCGCGGCCTCCAATCTGTGGTGTCCCGCCGCAGAACAGAGAGCCGCGCAAGGCCCATGCTCCCCGCCCAGATCCCCTTCTCGGTCCTCGACCTGGCCCCCGTGACCATGGGCTCCGATATCGCCCAGGCCTTCGCCAACAGCGCCGATCTGGCCCGCAACGCCGAGCGCCTGGGCTACAAGCGCTACTGGCTGGCCGAGCATCACAACATGCCCGGCATCGCCAGCGCGGCCACGGCGGTGGTGATCGGCCATGTGGCGGCGGCGACCTCGACCATCCGGGTCGGCTCGGGCGGGGTGATGCTGCCCAACCACGCTCCCCTGGTGATCGCCGAGCAGTTCGGCACGCT
>JARLIP010000037.1 GCA_031291685.1 Caulobacteraceae bacterium
CTCCCACAAGGGGCGAAGGGAAAATTGTGGACCCCGCCCAGATGTGTCATGCCATAGCCCGTTGGGGGAGGGGGACCGCGAAGCGGTGGAGGGGGCTCACCGCCGCCAAAGCCGACTTGGCGCGGCCCCCAGAATCGGCGCCACTGAGCCGTAACAAGAAGGAGCGGCGCATTGGGAGCATGGCGTTGGGCGCTGGGCTTGGCCCTGGGGGTTGGCCTTTGCCTGGGCGCCCCGGGACCCGCCGCCGTCGCGGCGGCCGTCGCCCCCAAGCCGCCGGCGCCGGTCAGCCCCTATAGCTACCAGCAGGTGATGATCCCCATGCGCGACGGCGCGCGCCTGCAAACCGTGATCATGGCGCCCGCCGACCAGACCGTCCCCCTGCCGATCCTGCTGCGCCGCACCCCCTATGGGGTGCCGGACAAACCCCCGCTCAAGACCCCGTCCGATCTGGAGGCCCTGGCCAAGGACGGCTACATTTTCGTGGTCCAGAACCTGCGTGGCCGCTTCAAGTCCGAGGGGAGTTTCCTCCTGACCTCGGCGGTGGACCTGAAGGACCGGCGGGCGGTGAACGAGGCCACCGACGCCTGGGACACCATCGACTGGCTGGTCAAGCACGTGCCCAACACCAATGGCCGGGTGGGCATCTATGGGGTCTCCTATGACGGCATGACCGCGGCCCAGACCCTGCTCCTGCCCCATCCGGCCCTGAAGGCGGTGAGCGAGCAGGCCTCCCCCGCCGACCAGTGGATGAACGACGACGACCACCGCTACGGCGCCTTTCGCCTTAGCCCCACCTTCGAATACGGGGTGATGGAGCAGGCCAAGAAGACCGCCAACACCCACATCCGCTTCGAAACCTACGACGCCTATCAGTGGTACCTGGAGCTGGGTCCCCTCTCCAACATCAACGCCAAGTACCTACACGGGGGCATTCCCCACTGGAACAATGCCGTCGATCACCCGGACTATGACGCCTATTGGAAGCGCGAGGCCTGGGTCGATCAGCTGCGTTCCGCCCCGGTTCCCACCCTGAACGTGGCCGGCTTCTGGGACCAGGAAGACCCCTGGGGCCCCTGGCGGATCTTCGCCAATGCAGGGCAAGGCGCCGCCGCCAACTTCATGGTCGCCGGCCCCTGGTGCCATGGCTGCTGGCGCCAGCCCAAGGGCGACACCCTGGCCTATCAGTCCCTCGGCGGCCACGAGACCTCGCGGGAGTTTCGCGAGACCATCGAGGCGCCCTTCTTCCGCGCCTATCTGCACGGGGACGAGGCCGCCGGCGCCAAGCCGCCCTTCGACTGGCGGGTCAGCACCTTCCAGACCGGCGCCAACCAGTGGCGCACCTATGCCGAGTGGCCGCCCAAGGCCGCCATGGCCACCAGCCTCTATCTGCACCTGGACGGAAGCCTGTCCTTCGATCCGCCCTCGGCGGACGAGGTCGCCTCGGCGGGGGCGTCCTATCGCCAGTATGTCTCCGACCCCGCCAATCCCGTGCCCTATCGCCAGCGGCCGATCTCGCCGGTCTATCCCGGCGGCGACTGGCGGACCTGGGAGTCCGCCGATCAGCGCTTTGTCGATCACCGTCCAGACGTCCTGACCTTCGTCAGCGCTCCCCTGACCCAGGACCTCACCGTCACCGGCGCCCTGGCCGCCCAGCTGTTCGCCTCCACCTCCGGCACGGACAGCGATTTCATCGTCAAGCTGATCGACGTCTATCCCGAGGACGGCGAGACGGCGGCCTGGGATGTGGGAACCGGCCCCGCCCCCGGCCAGTACGCCCAGTCCATGAACGGCTATCAGCTGCCCATCGCCATGGAGATCCGCCGGGGCCGCTATAACCAGAGCTATGAGCACCCCGCGCCCCTGGTCCCGAACCAGCCCAGCGCCTGGGATATCCCCCTGCGCGACCACGACCACGTCTTCCTCAAGGGCCACCGCCTGATGGTCCAGATCCAGTCCAGCTGGTTTCCCCTCTACGACCGCAACCCCCAGACCTTCGTGGCCAGCATCTACAAGGCCGCCGCCAGCGATTTCGTCCCCGCCACCCAGAGGATCTACGCCGCCCCCGGACTGGCCTCGCGGATCGTGTTGCCGGTGGTGAAGTAGGAGGGCGCGCTCCCCCAGCCGCCTATTCGCTCTCCGCCGTCCCGTCGCCTTCGCCTTCGCCTACGATCTCAGCCTGGGCGGAGCTGTCCGAGAGCGCCCCGGCGCCCATCAAGGCGTCGGCGTCAATGGTCGGGCCGGCGACGATCCGGCCAAGCAAATCGTCCTGGGCGGGTTCGAGGGCCACCAGACGGGTCAGCACCCGCAGCACGTTCAACAGTTCGGTGGTGTATTCGGCGGGCCAGACCTCGGGCTGGATATCGCCCAGGGGCGACGGCGGACGCTTGTCACCCATGGGCGGCTTGGAGCGGTCCTTGCGGCGATAGCTCCACCACTGGCGCAGGACGATCTTGCCGGACACCTCGTAGGCCCAGACCTCCGGCGAGACATTGGCCACATAGCCCGTGCCGATGATCAACCCCCGCTGGGCCCCGACATAGTCCAGGTCGTGGGGCATGGCGTCGAGGGTCGTGGGCAAGACCCCATCCGCCGGGATGGTGGGCCCGTCCTTGTCCACCTTGGGCGCGCCGGGGGGACGGCCCTCGGTGAAGCGTTCGCCGAAGGTGTGTAGCCAGATCACCTCGCGGCCGAGGGTGACCGCCTCGTCGAACTGGCTGGCCTGGGCGGTCAGGGGAATGCGAAGCCCGGGTTGCTTCAGGTCGGCGCGGAAGCGCTCGACATAGCCGGGGTGGGCGGCGACGGCGGCGATATAGGCCATGACCTCCTCAGGTCCCACCTCGCGGCCATAGGCGGTGGCCAGTTCGGCCAG
>JARLIP010000332.1 GCA_031291685.1 Caulobacteraceae bacterium
GGGTCAGGCCCTGTTCGGCATCCAGCAGGGCTCGACCATCGAGGCCCTGCGCCGGGAATCCTCCGAGCGGCTGGTGGAGATCGGCTTCGACGGCTACGCCCTGGGCGGCCTGGCGGTGGGCGAGGGGCACCAGGCCATGTGCGAGGTGCTGGACTACGCCCCGGCCCTGCTGCCCGCCGACCGGCCCCGCTATCTGATGGGGGTGGGCAAGCCCATCGACCTGGTGGAGGCGGTGGCCAGGGGCGTCGACATGTTCGACTGCGTCCTGCCGACCCGCTCGGGCCGCCACGGTCAGGCCTGGACCTGGGACGGGCCGATCACCCTGAAGAACGCCCGCTTCGCCGAGGATGATACGCCCCTGGACGAGACCAGCGACTGCCCCGCCAGCCGCGACTATTCCAAGGCCTATCTGCACCACCTGGTGAAGGCCGAGGAGATCCTGGGCCAGGTGCTATTGTCCTGGCACAACATCGCCTTCTTCCAGGCCCTGACCGCGGCCATGCGCGCGGCCATCGCCGAGGGGCGTTTCGAGGCCTTCCGCAAGGCCTTCCACGCCCGCCACGCCGGCGCCGGCGAAGCTTGATCCCCAAAGCGCCGTTTAATCCCCGGATTTGACCAAACCCGGCCCCCCGCGCCCTTGCCCCCGAGTCAGAGGCCGATTATGGTCCGCGCCGCTTTCCGGGGGTCTTCAAGGGCCCGCCGCGAGCGGGCCGGTAGCTCAGCGGTAGAGCATTCGACTTTTAATCGAATGGTCGAGGGTTCGATTCCCTCCCGGCCTACCAATTATATCAATAGGTTACCCAAATTCTGCGCCACCCGGAAAGCGCTGAATTGCGATCTGGGTAACGTGTGGGGTAACGGCTGACCTCGCCAGCTTGTGGCCGCCAGGGCGTTGTCGTCGATCCTGCGAAAAGCCATGCACGGCCCCATGCGTTCCCAAAAATAGAACATTTGGCTTGTTCCCAAACATGGAACGCGCTAGACGGCGCCTATGAGGATCATCGCTTGGAGCAATCTGGCCGCCTATGCTGAGGAGCATGCAGCGGCGGCGCCTGCCCTCAAGCATTGGGCTCGGACTGTCTACGCCGCGGAGTGGGCGACAATGGCGCAGGCCACGGCCAGCTTCTCCAAAGCCAAATCGGTCGGCGGAGATCGTGTTCGCTTCGACATCGGCGGCGGCGCCTATCGTCTGATCGTGGCGTTCAACTTCAAGCGCCAGATCGCCTTTGTGAAATTCATAGGCACCCATGCGGAATATGATCGCGTGGACGCCGCCACGGTCGAATTATTCTAGGAGGCCAGAATGAACCTGTTTCCTATCCGTAATGACGAAGACCACGCCCGCGCGGTGCGGGAGATCGCCGCGCATTGGAACGCGCCAGACGATTCCGACGAGGCGGCGTGTATGGACGCCCTTGCGACCCTCGTCGATCGCTATGAGCGTCAACGCTGGCCCATAGAGGCCATCACGCCCCTGGAGGCGATAAAGTTCGCCATGGAGCAGAATGGCTATACTCAATCCGACTTGGCCACGCTGCTGGAATCCCGTTCTCGCGCCTCCGAGATTCTTGCGGGAAAGCGGGGCTTGACGCTGGAGCAGATCCGACTTGTGTCGAAGCACTGGCATGTGCCGGTCGCGGCTTTGGTCGGAGCCTTTGAGTTGGCCTGAAACGTCGAAAGTGCGGCGCCTAGAGCTCTCAATCCTCACCTTCCAGGCGTGCCCGCTCAGAAGCGACACAGCCAGCGCGACGGCGTCCTCCTCCTGCTCATAGCGCAACAAGAATCGTCGTCTAGCGAAGCCCTTGGGGATCAGGCCTCGCGCGGCTGGGTCAGCAGGGCGCGCAGCTCGGCCTTGGCCACTTTTTCCAGGGTGGAGCGGGGCAGGGTCGGGGTCAGGCGCACCTGGTGCGGGCGCTTGAAGCTGGCCAGGGCCTGCTCGCAGGTCGCCGCGATGCGCTGGAGCAGGGCTTCGTCGGCGCCGGGGGCGGGGATGACGAAGGCCACCGGGACCTCGTCCAGCATGGGGTGCTTCATGGCCACCACGGCCACCTCGGCGACGCCCGGCACGGTGGCGATGACCCGCTCGATCTCCGAGGCGGCCACGTTCTCGCCGCCGACCTTGAGCATGTCCTTGGAGCGGTCGGAGAAATAGAGAAACCCGTCGGCGCCCAGGATCACCCGATCCCCGGTGATGAACAGGCCGTCCTCGCGGAAGGACGCGGCGGTGGCGGCGGGATCCCCGGCGTATTCGGCGAACAGGGACAGGCCCCGGACACCGCCGACGAAGAGGTCGCCGACCTGGCCAGGGGCCACGGGATCGCCGGCCTCGTTGAGGACGTGGATCTGGTAGGCGGGGGATGGGCGGCCCATGGACATGGGGGCGTTGGGCTGATGGGCGGCGCCGACCACCCCGTGGGCCACGGTCTCGGTCATGCCCCACCAGCCGATGGTCTTGACCCGGAAATGCTGATCCCAGGCCGGCTCGCAGATGGCGTTGCCCCAGTTGCGGAAGCTGTGTTCGGCGGGGACCGGCTGGCTCATCAGGGCCTTGACGCAGAAGGGCACCATCGAGGTCCAGGTGGCCTTGTGCCTCAGCGCCACCGGCCAGAACCGGGACGCCGAGAAGCGGGGGGCGAGCACTACGTGGGCGCCGGCCCAGAGGGCGGCCAGGACCGAATAGACCTGAGCGTTGGTATGGAACAGGGGCAGGTGGGTCAGGTGAACGTCGGTGGGGCGAAGGGCCTCATGGTCGGCGCAGACCCTGGCGCCCCAGAGGGCGTTGGCGTGGGTCCAGAGCACGGCCTTGGGCCGCGCCGTGGTGCCGGAGGTGTACTGGATGGCGAAGGGCGCCCACTGGTCGTGGGGGCGCTGGGCCAGGGCCGCGGGATCGCCGTCGATGGCCTCGAAGGGCTCGAACCCTTCGGGGGCCTTGGCCGGCGCGTCATTGTCCGTGGCCGTGACCACCCGCCAAGGCAGGCCAGGGGCGGCCTCGGTCACCAGATCGGCGAACAGGGGCTGGGTGATGGCCCCGACCACGGCGCTGTGGCGGACGAAATAGGCGATCTCGTCGCCGCTGGACTTGGCGTTGGTGGTCACGGCCACGGCGCCGGCATAGGCGCAGCCCAGCCAGGCGATCACGGATTCAGGGCAGTTATCCAGATGGACCAGCACCCGGTCCCCGGGGATCACCCCTCGCGCCTGGAGGCCAGCGGCGAACCGGCGCAGGGTCTGGGCGAAGGCGCCATAGGTCCAGGCCCGGCCCTCGCCCTCGAAGGGCTCCCAGGTCAGGCAGGGAGCCTCGGGACGCAGCCGCGCCTGATTGTCGATCAGGGTGCGGATGTCCATGCCCTCGAAGGGCGTCAGGGGGCGCGGGGTCAATGGCTGGTTTCCTGGTCAGGGCTGGCGGCTTCCGAAAAAGCGCCGCGTCGAACGATTTCGTCGGCGGCCTGGGCGGCGATGGCCTCCGCCTCGGTGTCAGGGGCTCCAAGGCCCCTCAGCATCAGGGCGCACATCTGCTGGGACAGGCTGACCCCCAGGGGCAGGGAGGGTTCCTGGGCCAGCCGGATCAAGGCGATCTGGGTCACGCCCAGCACATAGAGCACGCCGGATTCCACGGTCGCCAGGCGAAAGCGGCCGTCGGCCAACCCCTTGGCGATGTCCTCCACCAGGCCCTGGTTGAGGGGGCCGCTCAGTGAGGTGTGGCCGCTGTGGATGCGCACCAGAACCCCGGCCCGCTCGGGATCGTCGATGACCCGGCGCAGATAGACGCAGACCGCCCGGGCGACCCGCCGGGCCGGATCGGTCACCCCCGCATTAGCCCGGTCCACGGCGGCCTCGATCCCGGCGCGGATCTCGGCGCTGATCGCGCGCACCAGGGCGTCGCGGTCGGCGAAGTGGTTGTAGAAGCTGCCCTTGGCCACGGCGGCGGCCTGGACGATGTCGTCGATGGTCACCGCATTCACGGGGCGCTCGCAGAACAGCCGGCGCCCAGCGTTGATCAGGGCGGCGCGGGTGCGATCAGCCCGTCCCGCGCGTTTAGCGACCCCGCTCATGCCTCAATGCTCCGCCATCTGCCCTTGAACCTCGCCTATCACTCCTGAGTCGGTCGCCAAAGAGGGGGGAGCCGCCGGGCGGGCCACGGCCCTGACATAGGCCGTGACCAGTGTCTCCGGCGCGCCGGCGCCGAACACATAGCGGTCTGGGCGCACCAGGAGGGCCGCGCCGGGGGCGAGGCCGAGCAGATCGAGCAGGCCTTCGGCGAAGGGCGCGAACCGAGACGCCTTGGCGCTGATCGCCTTAAGGGGTGGATGGTCGGTCTCGATGGCGGCGCGGCTGATCAGCCAGGGACCATCGCCGAACACGTCGTCAGATCTTTGGCCGTCGATCAGCAGTTGCGGGCAGAGGGTTCCAGCCAAGGGCGCGCCGGGAATCACCACCCCGACGGTCAGGGGCGCCGGCGCCGTCGGCCGTAGGGCCGGAGCGCCCGCCGCCCTCTGGGCCAGCATGCTGCGATCCCGCTCGGCGGCCACCTGCGGGTCCAGGGCGCAGACCACCCGGCCCATGCCGATGGCGAACTCGATCAGGGCGCGCACATGGGGCTCGCGTTCGGTCTGGTAGGTATCCAGCAGGGCCTCGTCCGCCGCGCCGTCCAACACCGCCCCTAGCTTCCAGGCCAGGTTGGCCGCGTCGCGCAGGCCCGAGCACATGCCCTGGCCGGCGAAAGGCGGGGTCTGGTGGGCGGAATCCCCCGCCAGCAGCACCCGGCCATCGCGCCAGCGGTCGGCGACCAGGCCGTGGAAGCGATAGACCGCCTTGCGCTCCAACTCCACGGGGCCGCAGTCCCAGGGGGCGATCAGGCTCTGGACCAGGGCCTCGTCCAGCATCCGCTCGGGCTCTTCTCCCGGCAGCAGCATGAATTCCCAGCGATGGCGGCCAGGGCCCATCAGCACGCAGGTAGTGGGGCGCTTGGGGTCGCAGATCTGCAGATTGATGTCCGGGGTGCGGGCGCCGGGCAGGATCCTGGCGTCCACCACCAGCCACGGCTCGTCGAACTGATAGTCGGACAGGGCCCCGCCGATGGCCTGACGCACCGGGCTGGAGGCGCCGTCGCAACCGACCAGATAGCGCGCGCGAACCTGCTCGGCGCCGTTCGGCCCTTCAAGTTCGGCGGTGACGCCGTCCGCGTCCTGACTCAGGGCGACGAAGCGCCGCTCCAGGCGAACCTCGGCCTCGGGCAGGTCGGCCAGAAGGCCGCGCAGGGCGTTTTCCATTCCCGGCTGGTTGAACATGTAGCCGGTGGACCAGGCCGAGGGGCTCTGGGCCGGCAGGTCGAAGCGCAGCAGGGGCTTGCCGTCGGCCGCGCGGAACTCGTAGGCCGGCGCCGGCCGGGCATAGTCCAAGGCGCCGTCGGCCAGACCCAGCTGTTGCAGCAGGCGCATGATCTCGTGGTCGAA
>JARLIP010000333.1 GCA_031291685.1 Caulobacteraceae bacterium
AGGAAGGACCTGCTCCCCTTGCTCGAGCATATCGCCAAGAGCGGCCGCCCGCTGGAGATCATCGCCGAGGACCTGGAAGGCGAAGCCCTCGCCACCCTGGACGTGAACAAGCTGAGCGGAACCATGAACGTCGCTGCCGTCAAGGCCCCTGGCTTTGGCGATCGCCGCAAGGCCATGCTGCAGGACATCGCCATCCTGACCGGCGGCAAGGCCATCACCGAAGACCTCGGCATCAAGCTCGAGAACGTGACCATGGAGATGCTCGGCCGCGCCAAGAAGGTCTCCATCACCAAGGACGACACCACCATCGTGGACGGCCTGGGCGACAAGCCGGCGATCGAAGCGCGCGTGAAGCAGATCCGCGCCCAGATCGAGGAAACCACCTCGGAATACGACAAGGAAAAGCTGCAAGAGCGTCTGGCCAAGCTGGCCGGCGGCGTCGCGGTGGTCCGCGTCGGCGGTTCGACCGAAGTCGAAGTGAAGGAAAAGAAGGACCGCGTCGATGACGCCCTCAACGCCACCCGCGCGGCCGTTGAAGAAGGCATCGTCCCCGGCGGCGGCGTCGCCCTGCTCAAGGCTTCCAAGGTTCTGGAAGGCCTCAAGGGCGACAACGACGACCAGGACGCCGGTATCGCCATCGTCCGTCGCGCCCTGCAGGCTCCGATCCGTCAGATCTCGGAAAACGCCGGCGTCGAAGGCTCGATCGTGGTCGGCAAGATCCTGGAAAACAACTCGCCGACCTTCGGCTTCAACGCCCAGACCGAAGAGTATGTCGACCTGATCCAGGCCGGCATCATCGACCCGGCCAAGGTCGTGCGCACGGCTCTGCAGGACGCCGCCTCGGTGGCCGGCCTGCTGATCACCACTGAAGCCGCGATCGTCGAAGCCCCCAAGAAGGGCGGCGCCGGCGGCGCCCCGGGCGGCATGCCCGGCGGCATGGGCGACATGGACTTCTAAGTTCAGTCTTCCCAAAGACCATCGAGACAGAGAGGGGGCGGAGCCGGAAGGTTCCGCCCCTTTTTCGTTGGACGGGCTCGAACCCCAGATTCGCACAGGCATTGGTTCGAGCATCATTCGATGATAAATTGACGCCTCAACGAACGAGGCTTCCCATGCGCACGACGATCGCCCTTGATGATGAGCTTGTCGCAAGGGCTGAGGCGCTCACTGGCCTGAAGGAAAAGGCCAGCCTTGTCCGAGAGGCTCTGAAGGCTCTGATCGAGCGCGAGGCGGCCAGGCGGCTGGCGCGGTTGGGCGGAAGCGAGCCTGATCTGGCCGTGGCGCCCCGTCGTCGATCAGAGCCGGCGTGATCCTCGTCGATACCTCAGTCTGGGTGAACCATCTCCGGACGGGCGACACGGCGCTCGTGGGTCTCCTGAATTCAGGACGGGTCCTCATTCATCCGATGGTCATCGGAGAGATCGCCCTCGGAAATCTGAAGGGCCGGGACACCATCCTCGGGGCGCTATCAAATCTGCCGAGGACACAGGCCGCCACGGACGACGAGGTCTTAGGTTTCATCGAACAGGAAGGGCTTCATGGCCTCGGCATTGGCTATGTCGACGCCCATCTCCTCGCGGCGGTGCGGCTGACCCCTGGGGCGGCGCTTTGGACCTATGACCGGCGTCTGGATAACCTCGCCCGGCGCATGTCCCTGTCCGCCAAGCCCGCCGTATAGCCCTACCGCGCCGGCCCCGGCCGCCCCTTCAGGGCGTCCCGGGCCCGGCGCACCCTGGCGCCCAGGGCGTCGGGTCGGTTGAGTTGGCCGCGATATTCGTCGCGGACCTCGTGCACCGATGCGATCACCAGCCCCATGGGCACACCGATATCCACCAGCACCGCCTCGGACAGTTGCAGCGAGGCCTCGATGGTCTCGGGCACGGCGTCCGTGGCCCCCAGTTCATAGAGCCGCTTGGCCTGGCGCGCGTCCCGGGCGCGGGCGACGATGGTCAGGTCCGGGCGGGCCTGGCGGGCGGCGGCCACCACCGCCTCCGCCGCCTCAGGGGCGTCCATGGTCACCACCAGGGCCCGGGCGGTGGCCAGGCCCAGGCGGTTTAGGAATTCAACGCGGACAGCATCGCCATAGAAGACGTCCAGCCCCGCCCGGCGGGCCGTCTCGGCGGAGCGGGCGTCCCGGTCGACCGCGACCCAGGGGATCTGATGGCGGCCCAGCATGTCCCCCACCAGCTTGCCCACCCGGCCATAGCCCACCACCAGCACCTTGGGCGCCTCATCCGGCTCGGGGGTCTGGGGCTCGACTGTCTGGGGCGCCGGGGTGGCCCACCGGGCGAGACCGGCGCCCAGGGCGCCCAGGGAGGGGATGGCGAACATGGTCAGGGTCGCGGCCACCAGCATACTGGCGCTGAGGGCGGGCGGCACAAGGTGAGCCTGGACCCCGGCGGCCAGGACCACGAAGGCGAACTCGCCCCCCGCCGCCAGGGCCAGGGCGGTTTCAGCGGCCGAGGCGCTCTTCAGCCCCATCAGGCGGGCCATCAGGAAGGTCGGCAGGGCCTTGGCGGCGATCAGGCCCGTGGCCAGGCCCAGGATCAGCAGGGGATGCTCGGCCAGGCGCGACAAATCGAGGCCGATGCCCACCGAGAGGAAGAACAGCCCCAGCAACAGCCCCTTGAACGGCTCGATGGTCACCTCGACCTCGTGCCGGTACTCGGTCTCGGCCAGGAGCAGGCCGGCGATGAAGGCGCCGATGGCCATGGACAGCCCCGCAAGCGCGCTGATCAGCCCGGCGCCGATCACCACCAGCAGGCAGGCGGCCATGAACATCTCTTCGCTGCGGGCCCGGGCCACGGATTTCATCATGGGCCGCAGCAACAGGCGGCCGATCCCGAGCAGCAGGGCGATCCCCAGGACCGCCGGAACCAGGGGGGCCAGCATGGACAGGCTCAGGGCCTGGCCCTTGCCATGGCCCAGAACCCCCAGGGTGACCATGATCGGCGCCACCGCCAGGTCCTGGAACAGCAGCACCGAAAAGGTCGCCCGCCCCGCGTCGGTGTGCAGGCGGCGGTTCTCGGCCATCACCGGCATGATGACGGCGGTGGAGGACAGGGCCAGCGCCGCCCCGATCACCACTGC
>JARLIP010000334.1 GCA_031291685.1 Caulobacteraceae bacterium
ATGGGCTCGCCCATCGATGCGCGCCTGTCCCCCACCGTGACCAACAAGCTGGCGGAGGAGCGGCCCTTCACTTGGTTCCAGCGCAGCATGATCTACACCGTGCCCGCCCCCTATCCGGGGGCCCTGCGCCGGGTCTATCCGGGCTTCGTCCAGCTCTACAGCTTCATGTCCATGAACCTGGAGCGCCACCAGGAGGCCCACCGGCGCTATTTCGACCACCTGGTCACCGGCGACGGCGACAGCGCCGACAAGCACCTGGAATTCTATGACGAATACCTCTCGGTCCTGGACCTGACCGAGGAGTTCTACCTCCAGACCATCGACATCGTGTTCCAGAACTACCTCCTGCCCAAGGGCGAGCTGACCCACGGGGACCGTCTGGTGCGGCCCGCGGCGATCACCGACATCGGCCTGATGACGGTGGAGGGCGAGTTGGACGACATCTCCGGCATCGGCCAGACCCAGGCGGCCCACGCCCTGTGCTTCAACCTGCCCGAGGCCCTGCACGAGGACTATGTCCAGCCGGGGGTGGGCCATTACGGCGTGTTCAACGGCCGGCGCTTCCGCGAGGAAATCTACCCCCGGGTCCGCGCCTTCATCCGCGAGCGCGACGCGGCGGTCTGAGGGAACGAGCCCTATGCTCCCCTGTTCGAAGAACGGGGGGAGCTGTCGGGGTGAAACCCCGTCTGAGGGGGCATTCGGACGGTCGATCGCCCCCTCCGACACGGGGCTAAAGCCCCGCGCCACCTCCCCCGCGCCGCTGCGCTATGCAGGGGAGGAGAAGGCGTTCTGCTCCCCCGTGCCAACGGGGGAGCTGTCAGGACGCAGTCCTGACTGAGGGGGCGTTCGGACGGTCGGTTCGCCCCCCACGTCGCATCGCGATGCATGGGAGGAAGGCGGTGTCAGCCCCCCGCGCAGGCGGCCTCCATGGCGGCGAAGTGATCATCGTCGGTCTTGGGCGGCGCCGGCGGCGGAGCAAGCCGTGTCTCGACGCTTGAGCCCCGCTCCAGGGTGCGATGCACCGGACAGCGCCCAGCGATCTCCAACAGGCGCGCCTGCTGGGTCTCGTCCAGATCCCCGCTCAGGCTGATCACCCGGGTGAAGCGGTCGGGAGGCTCGGCGCCGGCGACCTTCTCGTGACTGACCTGGGTCGCCACCCGATCCAGAGGCCAGCCCTTCTGCTCGGCGTACATCCGCAGGGTCATGGTGGTGCAGGCGCCAAGGCCCGCCGCCACCAGCTCGAACGGGGTGGGGCCGCTGCCCAGGCCCCCCACATCCACCGGCTCGTCGGCGATGATGTGGGTGGTCCCCACGCGGATCTCCACCTGGAACTTGCCGGCCCCAGTCTCCTCGGCGAACAGGCTGGGGGCCGCGGCCGGCTCGGGCGCCGCCACCGGCTCGGCAGGCTTCAGATAGCGCATAGCCCAGGTGGCGATCACATTGGCCGCGTAGTCCGCATCGGCGGTCCGGGTCAAAAGGTGGTCGGCGCTGTCCAGGGACACAAAGCTCTTGGGGTGCCGGGCGGCCAGAAAGATATGCGAGGCGTTATCGATGCTGACCGTCTCGTCCAGGGGCGCATGCAGCACCAGCAAGGGGTGGTGCAGCTCCGCCACCCGTTCCTTCAGGTCATGATGGGCCAGATCGTCGACAAAGCTGCGCTGCACCACGAAGGGCCGCCCGCCCAGCATCACCTGCGCCTCGCCATCATCGATGATGGTCTGCAGGGCCGGGCCGAACTGCTGGGTGACGTGCATGACGTCGAAGGGCGCGCCGATGGTGGCCACCGCCTGCACCTCGGGCAGATCCCCCGCCGCCGCCAGCACGGCGGCGCCGCCCAGGCTGTGTCCGATCAGGAGGTGCGGGCCGATCCCCGCCGCCTGCATGGCCCGGGCCGCCTCGATCAGGTCGGCCACGTCGCCACTGAAAGTGCTTTCGGAAAAATCCCCCTCGCTCTGGCCCAGGCCGGAAAAGTCGAACCGCAGCACCCCAATGCCCCGGGCCGTCAAGGTGCGGGCGATATGGGCCGCCGCCAGGGAGTTCTTGGTGCAGGTGAAACAGTGGGCGAACAGGGCGTAGGCCTGGACCTCGCCAGCCGGCAGATCCAGGCGCCCGGACAGCTTGTGTCCGCTGGCGCTGGTGAAGTCGAAGGCCTGACTGGTCATGTCGCCTCTCAGGCCAGGGTGGTGTGAATGTCGGCCCCGGCCTTGAGGGTCAGGGTCACGGGGGTGCGCTCGGCGATATCGGCCAGCCGCGCCCGCTGAGCCTCGTCCAGGTCCCCGGTCAGGGTCAGGGTCCGCTCGATCTTGCCCCGATCCCCCTCCCGGGTGAACACCAGCCCCACATCGACCTCGGCCAGGGGCCAGTCCTTGCGCTGGGCGTACATCTTCAGGGTGATGCTGGTGCAGGCCCCCAGGGCCGCCAGCAGGATCTCATAGGGCGCCGGCCCCACATCCTTGCCGCCCAGCTCGGGATGCTCGTCCGCCACCAGCTGATGGTGGCCCGCCTTGATCTCCACCCGATAGTTGGTCTCACCGATATGGGCGCGGGCTCGGGCCATGGGGCTCTCCTGTCATGGATGCCAGAAGGTAGGGACTTTGCACCGCAACCGCTACGGGGAGGCGCCCCAATATCCGGCATTCTTGGAGCGCGCCCCAAACAAAAACGGGCGGCCCATCGCTGGGCCGCCCGCCGTCAATTCCGCGATGGAGAGGGGCCTTATTCGGCC
>JARLIP010000038.1 GCA_031291685.1 Caulobacteraceae bacterium
ATTGGGCTCGATGGTGCAGAACGGATAGTTCGCCGCCTGGGCGGCCGCCGTCTGGGTCAGGGCGTTGAACAGGGTCGACTTGCCGACGTTCGGCAGGCCGACGATGGCGACTTTAAGGGCCATCGGATCCTCGGAAATGGCGTCAGGAGGCGCGGGCGCGCCGGGTCAGGCGGTCTTATGACGAAGCCGGGCCGGGAAGGCCAGCTTTGCGTGATTTGGCGTTGGTGTTCTCACCTTCTCCCGTGGGGAGAAGGTGGGGCCCATTTCGCGGAAATGGGAGGATGAGGGGGTAAGGTCTATCGGGTCTATTCTGAACCGTCCCTAACCCCTCACCTTCCCACGCCTGCGGCGCGGGCCCCTTCCTCTCCCTTTGGGAGAGGTGAGAAAGGCCCTACCCGATCGCCTGGGCGGCCAGGTCGCGCCAGGCGCGGGCTTCCTTGCGGAAGGGGGCGGCGGCGCGCTGGATGCGGCGGTCGATCTCGGCCAGTTGCTCGCGCGCCTCGTCCTTGCGTCCCGCCCGGGCCAGGAAGGCCGCATAGCGGGCCAGGGCCTCCATGCCGGGCATGCGTCCCGCCGCCAGCTCGAAGTGCGGGGCGGCCTCGTCCAGCCGTCCCAGGCCCTCCAGGGCGCGGGCGCGGACCAGGGCGGCCTGGGGGGTGCGGCCATGGTCGCCGGTGGCGTCCAGGCGCTCCAGCTGGGTCAGGGCCTCGGGGAAGCGGTTCAGCTCCACCAGGGCGGCGGCGCGGCCAAGCAGAAGTGTGGGATCATCCTCGTGCACCCCCTGGGCGCTGGCGGCGTAGAGGCTTTCCGCCTCGGCGTGGCGGCCCAGGGCCGCGGCGGCGCTGGCCAGGCGGATGGCGTTGCCGACGGTGGGGCTGTCCTCGTGGGCGGCCTTGGCCTTGCGGTAGTCCCGTTCCGGATCGAGGGTCTCGCGGGCGGCGGAGCTGATCCGCCGGGCGGTGTTCCCGCCGAACATCTCCGGCAGGACGATGGCCACCAGATAGATCAGGCCGCCGATCCCGGGGAAGGCCAGGATGATGAACAGCCAATACATCTCGCGATGGGTGCGCACCACGTGGATGCACAGGGCGAGCGAGAAGATCAGCGAAAAGCCGAGGGTCGGAAGGGAGAACATGAGACCGCCAAATGGGTATGAACTGGCCTATCCCACAAGGGCTTGAGGCCGGTCAATCGTCGCCGCGAGCGCCCTTGCGCGGGTCGGCCTTGTCGGCGGGGGCCAGGCGCATGACCTCGGCCTGGTATTTCTCGTCCTCGCCGACCGCCAGCAGGGGCAGGGCGTCGGCGCAGGCGTTGCACAGGGCGTTGACCCAGCCTTGCTCGACCTTGTGGAAGTCCGACAGCACGTGGCCCTGGACCCGGTCCTTGTGCCCCGGATGACCGACCCCCATCCGCGCCCGGCGAAAATCGGGGCCGATATGGGCGGTGAGGGAGCGGATGCCGTTATTGCCCGCGGCCCCGCCGCCGGTCTTCATGCGAAACCGCCCGGGCGCCATGTCGATCTCGTCGTGGAACAGGACCACGTCCGCCGGGGTCAGCTTGAAGAACTTCATGGCCTCGGCCACGGCCCGGCCGCTCTCGTTGTAGAAGGTCTGGGGCTTGAGCAGCAGGGCCTTGACCGGCCCCTGCGGGGTGTCGATCGAGCCCTCGGCGGTCAGGGCGGAGAAGCGCGAGCGCTCCGGCCCGAAGCTCCATTTGCGGGCGATGGCGTTGATGGCCAGGAAACCGATATTGTGCCGGTTGTGAGCGTATTGAGGCCCCGGATTGCCGAGACCGGCCAGGATCAGCATCGCACGTCTCCGAAGGAGATCTCCACAGCCCCAAAAAGCAAAACCCGACTCGGATGAATCGGGTTCGGCTCTTCAGAATTCAAAGTCCGGAGCGAAAGCCCCGTCGCCGCCCTTGGAAGCCTTAGGCTTCCTCGGCCGCGGCCGATTCCATGGCGCCCGAGGCGCCGATCGAGGCGACGGTGGCGTCACGGTCGTGATGCGACAGCTTGGCGCCCTTGGGCAGGGTCAGGTCGGCGGCGCGGATGGCGGCGCCGACGTCCAGGCCGGTCAGGTCCACGGTCAGCTCTTCCGGGATCAGGTCGGCGGGAACCATCAGTTCCACTTCGTGCACGGCCACGTTCAGGGCGCCGCCACGCTTCAGGCCCGGAGAGGCTTCGTGGTTGAAGAAGTGCACCGGCACCGAGATCTTGATCAGCTGATGCGCATCGACCCGATAGAGGTCGAAGTGGATCGGCTCATCGGTGACCGGATGGAACTGGATGTCCTTGGCGATGACCGGCTGGGTCTCGTCGCCATGCTTCAGGGTCACCTTGTGGCCCAGGAGCTTGCCCGAGTGCAGCGCCTTGCGGAACTCGTTGGAGCGCACGGCCACCGGAACCGGACCAAGGGCGCCGCCGTAGAGAACGCCCGGCACCTTACCGGCGCGGCGCGCTTCGCGCGAGCCACCGGAACCGGTGCGATCGCGGACTTCGACATTCAGGATGATCTCGGCCATGGCCATGCTCTCGAAACGAAACGCCGCGCAAAGACCGCGCGGCGTTGGTCGGTATGAATAGGGGCGGGTTGATACACGCATAAGCCCGACTGTGCAACGGCGCCTCTGCGATTCAGACTCTTTGCAGGTCAGCCCCCTTTGGGCAAGGGGGCTTTGGGCCGATCGGAAAGGATCAGCCGTCGGCCTTTTTCCTCGCCTTCAGCAGCTTGGCCTTGGTGGCGTAGGGCACCTCGGTCTTGGAGACTGGCAGGGCTTCCGTGGCGGGGGCGGCGGCGCCGGCGGCGATTCGCACGCACTGGCCTGTGTCCATCATGGCGTGCTGGCCCAGGCAGAAGACATCCTCGTAGTGGGGCTTGGACACGGCCAGGCACTGATAGAGGTTGAGCTTGGCCATGGTCAGGCAGGTCTGGTCCGCCGGATCGTCGAACATGGGGGCGGTCAGGGCGGCGTTCTCGTCGCCGGCGCTGCCCAGGAGGGCCAGGGCGGCGATGGCCATGCCGCGCACAACGGCCGGCGGGTAGGGGCCGGCGACGGGGGCGGCGCCGGTCACCGGCAAGGGTGCGTCGCCCATGGCGGCCCGCTGCAGGCGGCTGACGTCGTCGATGGAGGCCGGGTCCTCGACCAGGGTCTTGGCCTGTTGCAGCCGTTCGTCGCGGTTGGGCACCAGGGCCTTGGACCAGGCCTGATGCTGCAGGTCATAGGCCGATTGCTTGACCGCCGCGCCAGCGGTCATCAGGTGCTGGCCGTGGTCCAGCAGGGTGGCGATGGCCAGGCTGGCGGCGGAGTTGGCGCTCTTGAAGGCGGTGACGTAGTTGGGGTCGCTGGCGATGATGGTGGTCAGTTGCTGGCGGCCCGCCGGATTGACGCTGAAGGCGCGCACCTCGGCCACGAAGGCCGGGTCCTGCAGGGCGGCGATGGCGGCGTAGGCGATCTCACCCCGCAGCAGGGCCTGAGGATCGAAGCTGGCGCCGTATTTGAGCGATTGGGCGATGTCGTCGCCGCTCTTGAAGTCGGGTTTGATGGCTGCGGTGCGGGCCATATAGGCCTGATAGGCCGCCGCGCTCTGGATCACCGAGGACGACAGCGAAAGCGGCGCGGGCGCCGGAGGGGGCGGAGGAGGGGGCGGCGGCGGCGGAGGCGCGGGGGTATTGCACCCCGCCAGGACCGCGAGGCTCAGGATCGCGCCGAGCGCGAATGGGAAGCGCGTGGACAGAACGGACGGCACGTCTGTTCCCCCCCTTCTATGTGTGACTGATGGGCGGACGCCTAGGGCGATTTGACGACCACAATATGGCGTAACCCATTAACCGCGGATTAACCACGTTTAGGCCGCGTCACGGCTAAGTCTAGATTTTCTTTACGGAAAAACCCAGATTTTCTCAGTCGAAAAGCTTGGAGACCGACTCTTCATTGGCGATGCGGCGGATCGCCTCGCCGATCAGGGGAGCGATGCTGACGAAGCGGACCTTGCCGCACCCCTGGACCGGATGGGTGGCCTCTATGGAATCCGTGACCACCAGTTCCTTCAACACCGAGGACATCACCCGGTCGGAGGCCGCGCCGGACAGAACCCCGTGGGTGACATAGGCGGCCACGTCCTGGGCGCCGTTGTCGATCAGGGCCTGGGCGGCGTTGCACAGGGTGCCGGCGGAATCCACGATATCGTCGAACAGGATGCAGCGACGGCCCTTCACGTCGCCGATGATGTTCATCACCTCGCTCTGACCGGGGCCGGAGCGGCGCTTGTCGACGATGGCCAGATCCGCGTTCAGACGGTTGGCCAGGGCCCGGGCGCGCACCACGCCGCCGACGTCGGGGGAGACGATCATCAGCTCCCCGGAGTCGCGATAGTGTTCCTTGATGTCGTCGGCGAGGACGGGGGTGGCCACCAGATTGTCGGTGGGGATGTCGAAGAAGCCCTGAATCTGGCCGGCGTGCAGGTCCATCGACAGGACCCGGTCGGCGCCGGCGCGGGTGATCAGGTTGGCCACCAGCTTGGCCGAGATCGGGGTGCGCCCCCCGGTCTTACGATCCTGCCGGGCATAGCCGAAATAGGGCATCACCGCCGTGATCCGCTTGGCCGAGGCCCGGGTCAGGGCGTCGATGCAGATCAGCAGCTCCATCAGGTTGTCGTTGGCTGGATAGCTGGTCGACTGGACGACGAACACGTCCTCGCCGCGCACGTTCTCCTCGATGATGACGAAAACCTCGTTGTCCGGGAACCGACGGACCTGGGCCCGGGTGAGGGGCAGGTCGAGATAGTCGGCTATGGCCTCCGAGAGGATGCGGTTGGAGTTGCCAGAGAGCAGCTTCATGGTCGGATCCGTCCGGGGGCGTCAGTTGTGCGGGCTTCTAGCAGGGTCCGGGCGAGGGGCAACCCCTCGCGACCAGGAAGCATCGCCGCAGGGGGGCTGTTCGGCGTTTTTCGCCGTTTCAGCCCTCATTTTCCAGCATGATCGCCGACAGGAGACGGCCGTAGTCCCCCTCGGCGCGCAGCACCGCCCGCCGGTTGGAAAAGAAATCAGTCTCGTTGGCGCAGGTGTCGGCGCCGATCCACTCGGCGGTTTCGATTCCCGCGGCGGCGATCTGGCTCAGCACGAAGCCGGGCAGATCGAACAGGCGCTTGTCCCCCCGCGCCCCCGGGGCGAAGAAGCGTTGCGAGCCGGGGGCCTCGGCCAGAAACCGCTCGAGAAATTCCAGCCCAACCTCATAGGACGCCGGCCCGATACAGGGGCCGACGGCGGCGACCATGCGCGCGGGCTCGGCGCCCAGGCTGGCCATGGTCCGCACCGCATCGGCGATCACCCCGCCGATGGCGCCACGCCAGCCGGCATGGACGCTGGCCACTACCCTGGCCACGGGATCGGCGATCAGGATCGGGGCGCAGTCGGCGGACAGGGCGCCGCAGACCAGGCCGGGTCTGGCCGTGACCAGGGCGTCCACCTCCGGCGGATTGGCCCAGGGGCCCTCGACCACCTGGGCCAGGCTGGAATGGACCTGATAGGCGCTGAAAAGATGGCTTGTCTCCACCCCGAACCAGTCGGCGGCCAGGGCGCGGTTGCGCAGCACCGCCTCGGGATCGTCCTTGGAGCCGCGGCCCACATTGAGCCCGGCATAGATACCCTTGGAGACCCCGCCGCGTCGGGTGAAGAAGGCGTGCTTCACGCCCGCAAGGCTCGACAGCAGCGGCGATTGCAGGACGGGCAGGGTCATGGCTGGGCCTCGAAGGCGGGGGGCGGGGTGTCGCCGGTCCGAAAGAGGCAGGCGGCCTTGAACAGAACGCCCATCTGGTTGTGATCGATCAACCGCGCAAGCTGCCGGGCGAGAATTGGCGCCTGCCCCGGCTGGGCGCGGGCCAGGGCGGCGGCCCGGGCCTCGATTCCCAGGTCCCGCAAAAAATCTCTCTGCGTGCGGATGGCGCCGGCGCAGCCCTCGCGGCGGGCCGCCTCCAGCACGGCGGGGAAGTCGGCATGGACGGTCAGGTCCGCCTGGCCCGCCGTCTTCAGCACATCGACCTTCTGATGGCGCATCAGGGCCTGCAGGGTGTCGCCGGTCTCGAACCGGTCGCGGCCGTAGTCGATCAGCAGGGCCGCGCCCCCATCCCGGGCGATGCGGCCGCCGATGGCGCCGCCCAGGGCGGCCTGGGCGGCGCAGACCTCGACCATCGAGCCTGGGGGCGCGTCGAGCCCCTCGGCCGGCCCGGCGGGGACGGGATTGAGCCCGAAGGTCAGGTTCCCCGCCTCGTCCAGCCCCACCAGCCGCTCGGCCCAGCCCGTGGCCGTGCGCACGAACTGGCGCGGCGGCAGGCAATCCAGGAGTTCGTTGGCGATCAGCAGGATCGGGGCGCCCGGCGGAACCTCGTCGATCGATCCGGCCCAGCGGGGCGATAGGGCGGCGGCGCCCAGTCGCTCGACCTGCCGCTGGCGCAGGGGCGCGCTGGTCTCCACCAACCAAAGCTCGGCGGCGGCGAGGAAGCCGGGGTCCACCCGCGCCGCCCGCAGCAGGTCGGCCATCAGGGTCCCGTCCCCGGGACCCGCCTCGATCAGGCGAAAGGGCGAGGGCCGGCCCAGGCCCCGCCAGGTCTCCACCGCCCACAGCCCGATCAGCTCGCCGAACATCTGCGAGACCAGGGGGGCGGTGATGAAATCGCCCTGAGCGCCCAAGGCCGGGCGGGTGGCGTAGTAGCCGTCCAGGGGATCGTGCAGGCAGGCGGTCATGAACTGGGCGATGGTCATCGGCCCGCCGGCGCGGATCTGATCCGCCAGCCGTTCGGCCAGGCTCATGCCGCCGTCTGGGGCTCACCGGCCTGTGGCAAGGTCCGGAGGGAGCGCCAGATCAGCCAGGCGCCGATCAGCAGCATGGGGGCGGACAGGATCATCCCCATGGTCAGCCCGAAGGGGAAGTTGGGCATGCCCACATCCGGGTTACGCACATTCTCCAGGGAAATGCGGAAGATCGCGTAGAAGACCAGGAAGAGGCCGGTGAGGGCCCCTTGTCGCGGCAGCCAGCGGGCGTTGTGGGTGGCCAGGCGCAGGATCAGAAAAAGGGCGATCCCCTCCAGCCCCGCCTCATAGAGCTGGCTGGGGTGGCGCGGCTGGCCCGTGGGGGCGTTGGGAAAGATGATGCCCCAGGGAAGGGTGGTGGGCCGCCCCCACAGCTCGCCATTGATGAAGTTGGCGATGCGGCCAAAAAACAGCCCGATCGGCGCGCAGGGGGCGATCAGGTCCCCAAGGCTGAGCATGTCCAGCTTGTTTATGCGCGAGAAGGCGATCACGGCCACGCAGACCCCCAGGAAGCCGCCGTGGAACGACATGCCTCCATGCCACAGCTTGAAGATCTCCAGAGGATCGCTGGCGAACTGACCCTGGCCATAGAACAGCACATAGCCGGTGCGGCCCCCGAGGATGACGCCCAGGGTGATCCACAGGACCAGATCGTCGATCTGGGCGGCGGTGGCCGGGGGCTGGCGCGGGGTCCAGATGCGTGCGTCGCGGATCAGCAGCAGGCAGTAGCGCCAGCCCAGCAGGATCCCGGCGATATAGGCGATCGCATACCAGCGGATCGCGAAGGGGCCCAATTGCAAAAGGACGGGATTGAAGTGTGGAAACGGCACGGAGGACCCTCGTCTTGCGTCAGCCAGGGTGTAGCAGGGGCCGCGTCGCCGTGGGAGAGGCGCAGAGACTCATACGCACCCCCTTCGCATTCACCCCGCATTTGCCATATAGAGAGGTATGCAGACGCAGAATCCTTTCCTTGACGAGTTCGCCAAGCTGACCACCGCGGCCATGGGCATCGCCCAGGCGGCCGGGGACGAAGCCAAGACCGCCTTTCGCGCCCAGGCCGATCGCTTGGTGGCGGAGATGGATTTGGTGCGGCGGGACGAATTCGACGCGCTGAAGGCGGAACTTGAGGCGCTGCGCCACGAAGTCGCGGCGCTGAAGGCCGAGAAGGCCGCTACGCAACCTTGAAAAAGGTGTCGGACCTGGGATTTTGACAGGTTCGAAAAAGAGAACGGCGCTCGCCGATCACAAGAACACGCTTGTGACGGGAGCCGCGAAGCAGACTAGGTTGCGTATTGAGGGGTGACTCGCCGGCGTCGGGCGCCGCGGCCGCCCCCAGAAGGGATAAGGTTCCATGGACGTCCCCCAATCGGAAGAAGACGAAGTCGATCTGGGCTTCGATCCCCTCGACATCGTCGAGCATGTCCTGACGGCCGAGAATCTGACCTTCGATCGCACCGAGGACGGCGATCTCGCCTTCGCCCTCACCGGCGACTGGAAGGACTATGAGCTGTGGTTCGCCTGGCGGCCGGAAGCCGACTGCCTGCAACTGTGCCTGTCCCTGGACATGCGCGCGCCCAAGTCCAAGCGGGCGGCGGCCTATGAACTGCTGTCCATGATCAATCAACGCATCTGGCTGGGCCATTTCGAGGTCTGGACCGAAGGCGGGGAGGTTGTGTTCCGTCACGCCCTGTCCGTGCCCCAGGGCGAACGCCCGACCCTGGCCCAGGCCGCCTCGATGATCGATGCGGCGGTGGAGGCGGCGGACCGCTTTTATCCGGCCTTCGATTTCCTGCTGAAGGGCTCGAAGTCGCCGGAAGACGCCATGGCCGCCTGCATGTTCGAGACCGTCGGCCAGGCCTGACGGACGGCGAGCATGGCGTGGTGGCGGGGCCTCTTCGCCGCCATGTCCATCGATCGGAGACAGCATGAGCGTTCCCATCCTCATCCTGGGGGCCGGTCGCATGGGCGGCGCCCTGATCGAAGGCTGGACCCGCGTCGGCGCCTTCGCGCCCTCGGACCTGATCCTGCGCGATCCCAATCCCGGCCTCGGCGCCCTGGGGGCTGAGGCCGCCGGCGCGCGGCTGAACCCGCCCGACGCGGTGCTGAGGGAAGCCGCCACCGTGCTCCTGGCGGTCAAGCCGCAGATCTGGCGCCAGGCGGCCGAGGCGGTTGTTCCCCTGCTGCAGCCTGGCGCGGTGGTGGTCTCCATCGCCGCTGGCGTGCCCACGGCTCAACTGAGCGAAGCCTTTTTCGGCCGGCCGGTGGCCCGGGTCATGCCCACCACCGCCGTGGCCCTGGCCAAGGGCGTGGCCTCGATCTTCGCCACCGAAGAGGTCGCCGCCCACCGCGCCCACGCCCTGTTCGATCCCGTGGCCACCAGCGTGGACCTGGACGATGAAGGGCTGATGGACGCCGCCACTGGGGTCTCCGGTTCGGCGCCGGCCTATCTCTACGCCTTCATCGAGGCCCTGGAGGCCGCCGCCGAGGCGCAGGGGATCGCGCCCGAAGCGGCGAGCCAGATGGTCCGCGCCACCCTGATCGGCGCCGCCGCCCTCCTCGACCACACCGGCGAAGAGCCCGCCGAACTGCGCCGGCAGGTGACCTCCCCCGGGGGCACCACCGAGGCGGCGCTCAAGGTGCTGATGGGCGAAGGCGGTCTTTGGCCCCTGCTCGACCGTGCGGTCAGCGCCGCGGTCACCCGGGCGAAGGAATTGGGTAGCTAGAGCGCGTTCCGAAAAGTGGGAACTGGTTTTCGGACGAAACGCGCTCCAACTTTTGCATCAAGGGCTAACGGGCCTTCAGCCGCAGGCGCCCACCCTCGAAGGTGAAGGACTTGAGCTTGTTGAAGAAGGCCATCCCCAGCAGGGATGTGCTCATCGGCGCCTGATTGATCGACATGCGCACGTCGGCCAGCTTGATCGAGCCAACCTCCATGCTCCGGGCCGAGAACCGCGCGCCATGGCCGACGCCGTTGGCGGTCTCGGTCGCATCATCGAAGCTGAGGGACGATACATCGACCCCCAGGCGCTTGGCGTCCGCGGGGCTGAGCACGATGTCGCTGGCGCCGGTGTCCACCTGGAAAGTGACGGGCGTCCCATTGACCTGGGCCACGGCATAGTAGGCGCCGTCCGCGCTTTGGTTGAGCACCGCCTCGCAGGGCGTCAGCGGCACGGCGTATCCTGGAATCAAGGCCGAACGCACCCGCAGCAATCCTTCGCCCAGTTGGTCCTTGAAGGTGAAGCCGAGCAGCAGGACACCGGCGATCGAGCCCCAGGCGAGGAGATGGCCCAGGGCTTCGTTGAGTTTGTGCGGTCGCGCGAACAGGCTGACGGAGGCCAGGGCCAGCATGCCCAGCATCTTCAGCACGAAGACCCAATCCATTCGGTCCGACAGATGCCCGGGAAACATCCGCGCGAGCAGCCAGATCCCGACGCCGGCAAGGATTAAGATCGCGACGGTCGCGACCGACCGAAGGGACATTGGCTGGGCGCCGCCGAGAGGGGGCGAAGCCGGGGCGGAAGGCGGAGGGGATTGATACCAGGGATTATTTTCGCGATTCATCGAAAGCCTCTCCCAGGGCCCGCCTCGATGAGTGTTGGATACAGGCTCATGCGATTGGCGTCCATGGCGCGTCCGAGGGCTGAGCCAAGGTGAAGCTTTGCGCACTTTTGGCGCCGCCCTCTTGGGGTCGGTCTGTGTCCGCCCCATGTGGGAGGATCAACCCTTCGATCGGAGCGCCCCTTGTCCCTGACCCTCTATGAAGCCTCGATTCCCGGCTATCTGCACATGTTGCGCAATCTTGCGGCCATACTGGACAAGGCCGAGGCTCACGCCCAGACCGAAGGCGTGGCGCTCTCGACCCTGACGGAAGCGCGCCTGGCGCCGGACATGCATCCCTTCACCCGCCAGATCCAGATGGCCAGCGATGCGGCCAAGGGCGGCGCCGCGAGGCTGGCGGCGATTGATCCGCCGAGCTTCCCGGATGTGGAGACCACCTGGCCGGAACTGAAGGAACGCGTGGCCAAGACCATCGCCTTCCTGGAAACCATCAAGCCCGAACAGGTGAACGGGGGTGAGGATCGGACCATCGAGCTCAAGTTCCCCAAGGGTTCGATGACCTTCACCGGCCGGGACTTCCTGTTCCAGTTCTCCCTGCCCAACTTCCTGTTCCACGTGGTGACGGCCTATGGCCTTCTCCGCGCCGAAGGGGTTCCCCTGGGCAAGATGGACTTCCTGGCCGGCGCCGGCCGGGCCTGATGGTTTTCCGCGCTCGCCCCCACGGGGCGGGCGCGGGCCTGGGCCGTCGACCCACGGGTCCGGCGATGGTAGAAAACCGTTTTGACGAAGGGCGCACGACCATGGACGAATCCTCGGACGAGACGGCGCCGGCCTCGGAAACCCCGATCCAGCGGGCCCTGCGCCTGAAGAAGGCCGCCATCGCCGCCCGACCTCAACCGCCAAAGGGCGGCGCCTTCCAGCGCGAACAGGCCGCCGCCGCCCGTTCCTCCTCCAAGTCCAAGCCCTGGATGTCGCGGTAGAGCTTCAGGTCACCCCGGAATTCGCACTATGGCCCTCAGGCCGCCCAGGGGGCTCTTGGCCAGGGTCACGTCGCCGCCCAGGCCCCGGGCAACGTCCCGGGCGATGGCAAGGCCCAGGCCCACGCCTTTTTCGTTCTGGTTGCGGGACTCGTCGAGGCGGCTGAAGGGCTTGAAAGCTTCTTCGTAGCGATCCTCCGGAATGCCGGGACCGTCGTCGTCCACCGTGATCTCGACCCCGCCGCCGGCCCGGGCGCGGGCGGCGACCACCACCTGCTCCCCGTGGGCGGCCGCGTTCATCACCAGGTTGGACAGGGCCCGCTTGAGGGCGTTGGGCCGCACCTTGGCGGTCAGGTCGGCCTCGACCTCGATTTTCAGCGGGGCCCCGGCGCGCGACGCCCCCTCCCGCACCTCCTCTATCAGAGCCAGCACCGAGGCCAGTTCCACCGCCTCGCCGGTCTGCCCCCGGGCGAAGGCCAGGTACTCGTCGATCATGTGCTCCATTTCCGACAGGTCGCGCTTGATGGCGTCGAGCCTGGGGCTGGGCTCGGCCAGGGCGGCCTCCAGCTTGAGCCGGGTCAGGGGCGTGCGCAGGTCGTGGCTGACCGAGGCCAGAAGCACGGTGCGCTGATCGATGTGGCGCTGGATGCGCTCCTTCATGGCGATGAAGGCGTGGGCCGCCTTGCGCACCTCCCGCGCGCCATAGGGCTTGAAGGCCGGCACGTCCCCGCCCCGGCCGAAGGCGTCGGCGGCGTCGGCCAGCCGCTCGATGGCCCGCACCTGGTTGCGGATGAACAGGATGGCCACCGAGGTCAGCAGCACCGTGGCCACGCTCATCCAGAAGATGAAGATATGGCTCTTGGTGGCGTAGGCCCGGTCCCGGGGGGCGATGATCCGCAGCACCCCTTCCTTCACCTGGACCCGGATATCGACATAGGCGGGGTAGCGGGTGGTGTCGAACCAGAAGGGCTGGTCGAGCCGGTCGGCCAGGGCGCGGCGCAGGGCCCGGTCCACCGGCAGGATCAGGGAGGTGCGGCTGTTGCGCGGCAGGCTGTGGGCCTCCTGCAGGGCCACTGACAGGCTCAAGGACCGGTCGGCCTGCCGGGTCAGGCGGGCGAAGGCGGCGGGGGAGGGGTCGCTCTGATAGGTCTCCACCACCCAGGCCACGTCCCCGGCCAGGCCCTCCGACAGCCGGCTGGTCACGGTCTGCCACTGGGCGTCGAAGAAGGCCCAGGTCACCGCCACCTGCATCAGCGCCACCGGGATGATGATGATCACCAGGGAGCGGCCGAACAGGGAGGTTGGCATCCAGCGCTTGAAAAAGCGGGGCCAGAACAGGCGCGAGGCGAGCCAGGCGGGAAGGTGAGCCATGATCCCGTGGTTCAATCGGGGGCGAGCATGTAGCCGACCCCGCGCACGGTCTGCAGATAGCGGGGCGCCTTGGGATCGGATTCGATCTTGCGGCGCAAGCGGGTGACTTGCACGTCCACCGCCCGGCCACTGGCGTCAGCGGTGTCCCGGGCCAGGTCCAGCCGGTCCACCGGGATGTTGGCGTTGGCCGCCAGCCGCCGCAGCAGCTGGGCCTCGGACTCGGTCAGGCGGATCGGATCGTCCCCGCGCAGGAGTTCCCCTCGTTCAAGATCGAAACTGCATTGGCCCAGGGACAGTCGCTTGGCCACCGTGGGGCGCCCGCCCGCACGACGTAGGATCGCCTCGATGCGCAACAGCAGTTCCTGGGGCTCGAAGGGCTTGGCCAGATAGTCGTCGGCGCCCAGGCTCAGGCCTTCGATGCGGTCGCTGGCGGCGTCCCGGGCGGTGAGCATCATCACCGGAGTCTGGCGCGCCCGAGAGTCGGCGCGCACCCACCGAGCC
>JARLIP010000335.1 GCA_031291685.1 Caulobacteraceae bacterium
CATAGCCAGCGATCTCGAAGGCCTTCATCATGATCTCGGGCAGGTGGTTCCGGATCGCCCCGCTCGACAGCTCGATGCCGTTGCAGACGATGTCGTACTGATAGGCCAGGATATCCAGTGGATCCTTGGTCGTCAGCGCCTCCAGCCCGCCCTGGGGCATGGAGAAGGGGTTGTGCGAGAAGTCGATCTGCTTGTCGTCCTCGTTCCACTCGTACATCGGGAAATCGACGATCCAGCAGAACTTGAACTGGCCCTCTTCGACCAGGCCCAGGTCCGTGCCGACCTTGGTGCGCGCGGCGCCCGCGAACTTGTAGAAGGCGCTGGGTTCGCCAGCGGCGAAGAACACCGCATCGCCCACCTTCAGTCCCAACTGGGCGCGGATCGCCTCGGCGCGCTCGGGGCCGATGTTCTTGGCCACGGGGCCGGCCCCGCCCTCCTCGCCTTCACGCCAGAAGATATAGGCCAGGCCAGGCTGACCCTCGCCCTTGGCCCAGTCGTTCATGCGGTCGCAGAAGGCGCGGCTGCCGCCGCCCGGCGCGGGAATGGCCCAGATCGCGGCCTTGGGGTTTTCCAGGATGCCGGCGAACACCTTGAAGCCTGAGCCACGGAAATGCTCGGAGACGTCGGCCATCTCGATCGGGTTGCGCAGGTCCGGCTTGTCGCTGCCGTACTTGGCGATGGATTCACGGAAGGGAATCCGGGGGAACGGCGCCGGGGTCACGGTCTTGCCGTCGGCGAATTCCTCGAACACCCCCTGCATCACCGGCTCGATGGCGGCGAACACGTCGTCCTGGGTCACGAAGCTCATTTCCAGATCGAGTTGGTAGAACTCGCCAGGAGAGCGGTCGGCCCGGGCCGCTTCGTCGCGGAAACAGGGGGCGATCTGGAAATAGCGGTCGAAGCCCGAGACCATCAACAGCTGCTTGAACTGTTGTGGCGCCTGGGGCAGCGCATAGAATTGGCCGGGATGCAGCCGCGAGGGCACCAGGAAGTCCCGGGCGCCTTCCGGCGAGGACGCGGTCAGGATCGGGGTCTGAAACTCGGTGAAACCCTGGTCGATCATCCGCTGACGCAGGGAGCTGATCACCTTGGAGCGCAACACGATGTTCTTGTGCAGGGTCTCCCGGCGCAGGTCGAGATAGCGGTATTTGAGGCGCAGGTCCTCGGGATAGTCCGGCTCGCCAAACACCGGCACGGGCAGTTCGGCGGCCTCGGACAGCACCTCGACGGCGGTGGCGCGGATCTCGACTTCCCCGGTGGCGAGGTTCGGGTTGATGGTCTCGGCGCTGCGCGGCACGACCTCGCCATCGACACGGATCACGCTTTCGGCGCGCAGGCGTTCGATCAGGGCGAAGCCGGGGGTTTCCGGCGCCAGGACGATCTGGGTCAGGCCATAGTGGTCGCGCAGATCCACGAACATCAGGCCGCCGTGGTCGCGCTTGCGGTGAATCCAGCCCGACAGCCGCACATTGGCGCCCGCACTGGCTGCTCGAAGGTCGCCGCAGGTGTTGGTGCGATAGGCGTGCATGGGGATATCTGGGATTCGCTGTTGGTGGCGCTGAAAGGCGCGGAAGGGGACATGCCGGGCCGAGGTTGTCAAGTTTGGGGCAGAGCCGGATCCAGCTTCACCCCCTAGCGAACGCACCGTTCGCCAGCAGTCGGAGGGCGAAGTCCCGCAGGTCCGCGGGCCAGGGCGCCATCAGCCGCGCAAACCCGTCCAGATCCCCGGCGAACAGGGCGCGGCTGGCCTCCTCGAAGCCCGGCCGATCACTGGCGGTCGCGGAGATGAAGCGATAGGCCGCCTCCCGGGCCCGCCGCGCCGCATCCTCGGCGGCGCCGGCCTTGCGCGCCTCGTCCACCAGCCGTCGCAGGGCGACCGAGGTCCCGCCAGGGCGGCTGTTGAGCCAGGCCCAATGCCGGGGCAGCAGGGTCACCTCCCGCGCCACCACCCCCAGCCGGGGTCGCCCACGACCTCTTGGTTCCTTGGAGATTTCGTCGGCGGGATCGTCATCCTCGAGAGGCGCGACATAGCTCAATAGCCTCTGGCGCAAGGCCTCGTCGCTCTCGCGGGGATCCAGGTCGATGCGCTGGCCTGTGCGATCGTCGAACACCAGGATCAGGCGATCCCCCGCGCCCAGCACGGCGCGGGCCACCTCGGCCAGGGGACCGGCGGCGAAACGCCGCGCGCCCTCGAAGGCCGTGCAGGGCGAGGTCAGGGGATCGGACATGGGCGCGCATTACCGCGCCCTGAAACCTTGGTCAATATTACCCTGGTAAAAATAAAGCGCCGAAGCCCTACTTCACCTCGGCGGCGATATCGATGTCGCAGATGTTGAAGTCGGTTCCCCGGGCCGCCTTGGACTGGGCCACCAGATTGGCGAAATAGGCGCTGCGGGTGTCGAGCACCTGCACCTTGGGGCGGCTGTCCGCGGGCATGTCCGCCAGGATCTGCACCTTGGTCATGCGATCCTGGGGCGCGGGAACCGGTTCGCCGGTCTTGATCCGCCGGGCGACGTCCTCGCCCGCCAGCACCCGGCCGATGGCCGCATAGCGCTTGTTCAGGGCGTCGTGGTTCTGGCGCATGATGAAGAACTGGCTGTTGGCCGAGTCCGGGTCCTGGGCCCGGGCCATGCCGATCACCCCGGGGCAGAACATGCCGCTGGCGGCGACCTTGCCGCTGGCCATCAAGGGGGCCATGGCGATGGGCTGGCTGGACACCGGCAGGACGCCGAGGAAACCGATCTCCTGGCCGGGCGCCTTGTCATAGATGGCGATCGGATCGGCGGGCGCCCGACTGAAGACGAACTCCCCCGGCACCTGCGGCAGGGTCGATCCGCCCTCCCCGGTGTTCTTGGGATCGCCGGTCTGATCCATGAAGTCATCGATGACCCGGAAGAAGGTCAGGCCGTCATAGAAGTGCTGGCGGGTCAGCACCTTCAGGCGCTCCACCGACAGGGGCGCCACGGATGGGATCAGCTCGACGATGATCCGACCTTGGTTGGTGTCGATCACCAGGGTGTTTTCAGCGTCGGCGGGACGCCAGTCTCCCGGCGCGGGCTGGGTGAAAGCCGCGGCCTGAACGCTCGAACCAAGCGCCAGGGCCACCAGGGCCCCACCGCACAGGCCCGCCAGGGCCGACATCGCACGCCGCATGAGATGACTACTCCGTCTTCGTCAGAGCGGCCTGCGCGGCCGTCTTCTAGGAAATGGTAAGATGGCGCGCCCCACCCCGGGATCACCCCTGTTCGTATTCGCAACTCTTATCAAGGATCACGTCGGAAACGTGGCGCCGCGGCTTGCGGTCACCCCGGGGAAATTTCGTTAGGCGGACTTGACCCCGATCTTGGCCAGCAGGCGCTTGGACACCCCCTTGGGCAGGAAGGGGGTGATGTCGCCGCCCAGCCTGGCGATTTCCTTGACCAGCCGCGAGGCGATCGCCTGGTGGCGCGGATCGGCCATCAGGAACGCGGTCTCGATCTCACGATTGAGCTGCTGGTTCATGGCGGTCATCTGGAATTCGTATTCGAAGTCGGCCACGGCCCGCAGGCCGCGAATGATCACATGGGCGCCGACCTGTTCGGCGAACTGCATGGTCAGGCTCTCGAAGGGCAGGACCACCACCTCGGCCCCGCGGGTCAGGTGGGCGGTCTCCTCCTGGATGATCTCCACCCGCTCCTCGAGGGAGAACAGCGGACCCTTGTCGCGGTTGATCGCCACGCCGATGACCAGCTTATCGACCAGCTTGACCGCCCGGCCGATGATGTCGAGATGCCCGTTGGTCACGGGGTCGAAGGTGCCCGGATAAAGTCCGATGCGCTCCATGCCCAGCTCCCCGTCTTATTACGCTATGGTCGCATCTGCCCTAGACGGGGAAAAGCGGAGCCTGTCAATCCGCTTCCGGTTCGCCGCCGTCGCTATCACCCTCGGCTTCCCCGCCGTCACCCTCCAGACGCTCCACCGAAACCACGTGCTCATCCTGCGCGGTGCGGAAGATGGTCACGCCGGAGGTGTTGCGGCTGGCGATGCGGATCTCGGCGATTGGGCAGCGGATCAGCTGCCCGGCGTCGGTCACCAGCAGGATGCCATCGGTCTGCTCCACCGGGAAGGAGGCCACCAGACGTCCGCCCTTCTTGGTCAGGTCGTGGGCCAAGAGCCCCTGCCCGCCCCGTCCGGTGCGGCGATAGTCATAGGCGGAGGTGCGCTTGCCGAAGCCCTCTGACGAGACCGTCAGCACGAATTCCTCGGCCGCCCCCAGGGCCGCGATGCGCTCCACCGACAGGCTGACCTCGTCGGAGGCGCTGTCGTCCTCGTCCTCGGTGGGCGCGATGACGTCCTCGCTGTCGCCGCTGGCGGCGGCGCGCATAGCGGTGGCGTGCTTCAGATAGGCGCCGCGCTCGGCCGGGGTGGCGTCCACCCCATGCAGCACCGCCATGGAGATCACCTGATCCCCCTCGGACAGGCGGATGCCGCGCACGCCGGTGGAGTCGCGGCCAGCGAACACCCGCACCTCGTCCACCGGGAAGCGGATGCAGCGGGCTAGGCCCGTGGTCAGCAGCACGTCATTGGCTTCGGTGCACAGGCCGACCCCGATGATGCTGTCGCCCTCGTCCAGCTTCATGGCGATCTTGCCGTTGCGGTTGATCTGCACGAAGTCGGACAGCTTGTTGCGGCGGACATTGCCGCTGCGGGTGGCGAACATCACGTCCAACCGATCCCAGGCGGCCTCGTCCTCGGGCAGGGGCAGGATCGAGGTGATGGTCTCGCCCCGCTCGATGGGCAAGAGGTTGACCAGGGCCTTGCCGCGGGAATTGGGCAAGCCGACGGGTATGCGCCAGACCTTGAGCTTGAAGACCTTGCCGCCGGAGGAGAAGAACAGCACCGGGGCGTGGGTGGAGGCGGAGAAGACACGGGTCACCGCATCCTCTTCCTTGGTCGCCATGCCGGAACGGCCCTTGCCGCCGCGCTTTTGCGAGCGATAGGTGGCCAGGGGCGTGCGCTTCATATAGCCGCCATGGGTGACCGTGATCACCATGTCCTCGCGGGCGATCAGATCCTCGTCCTCGACGTCGGCGTCGCCTTCGACGATCAGGCTGCGCCGCGGCACGGCGAAGGCCTCGCGAACCTCCACCAGTTCCTGGCGCACAATGGCCATGACCATCACGCGGGAGCCGAGGATTTCCAGATAGCCGCGGATGGCCTCGGCCAGCTCACGGGCTTCCTTCATGATCTCGTCGCGGCCAAGACCGGTCAGACGCGACAGGGTCAGGGCCAGGATGGCTCGGGACTGTTCGTCCGTCAGGCGCACCCGGTCGGCTTCCACCACCAAGGTGCGGGGATCGGCGATCAGCTCGATCAGGGCCATCATGTCCCCCGCCGGCCAGTCCCGGGCCAGCAGGCGCTCGCGCGCCTCGGCCGGGTCCTTCGACGAGCGGATGATGTGGATCACCTCGTCGATATTGACCACGGCGATGGCCAGACCCACCAACAGGTGGCCCCGGTCCCGGGCCTTGGCCAGTTCGAACTTGGTGCGCCGGACAACCACTTCCTCGCGGAAGTCGATGAAGCAGTCGATCAGGGGCTTGAGCCCCATCTGCACCGGCCGGCCCTTGTTCAGGGCCAGCATGTTGACCCCGAAGGAGGATTGCAGCGGGGTGAAGCGGTAAAGTTGGTTCAGCACCACCTCGGCTGAGGCGTCGCGCTTGAGCTCAACCACCACCCGCAGACCCTGCCGGTCGCTTTCGTCACGCAGGTCAGCGATGCCTTCAATGCGCTTTTCGCGCACCAGCTCGGCGATCCGCTCGACCATGGCGGCCTTGTTCACCTGGAACGGGATCGAGGTGATGATGATCGCCTCGCGATCCTTGCGGATCTCCTCGATGGCGGCGGCGCCGCGCATGATCACCGAGCCGCGACCGCTCATCAGGGCCTGACGGGCGCCGGTGCGGCCGATGATTTCGCCCCCGGTGGGGAAGTCGGGGCCCGGGACGATGTCCAGCAGCTCGTCCAGCGAGATCTCGGGATTGTCGATCACCGCCAGGCAGGCGTCGACCACCTCGCCCAGATTGTGCGGCGGGATGTTGGTGGCCATGCCGACGGCGATGCCGCCGGCGCCGTTGACCAGCAGGTTGGGAATGCGCGAGGGCAGAACCACCGGCTCGCTCTCGGAGCCGTCGTAGTTGTCGCGGAAATCGACCGTGCCCTTGTCCAGGTCGGCCAGGATCGACATGGCCGGCTTGGCCAGGCGCGATTCGGTATAGCGCATCGCCGCCGGCGGATCGTTGTCGATCGAGCCGAAGTTGCCCTGGCCGTCGATGAGCACCAGGCCCATCGAGAACGGCTGAGCCATGCGCACCAGGCTGTCATAGATCGCGAGGTCGCCGTGCGGGTGATACTTACCCATCACGTCACCGACGATCCGCGCCGATTTGACATAGGAGCGGTCGGGCGTGTGCCCTTGCTCGCTCATGGAATAGAGGATGCGCCTGTGAACGGGCTTGAGACCGTCGCGCGCGTCCGGCAAGGCGCGGCTGACGATCACGCTCATGGCGTAATCGAGATAGGAACGCTTGAGTTCGTCCTCGATGGCGATGGGGGCGATGCCCCCGCGTCGACCGTCGTCAGCGGCCGGTGTGTGATCGTCGCTCAAGGGAAATCAGCCGCGGGAATCGAGCGGAAAGGTCATAAAACACCTGTTAGCACTCTCGGGCCGTTGGTGCAAAAATCCACGCGTCAAAAGCGATTTTCGCCAGGGCAGGTCCCAGGTTCCGGTGTAGGCGACGCTTGCAATCGCTTCGCGAGAGCGCAACTTCCTCTGATCGAACCCAGGAGACCTCGCCTTGCACGCCAGACACGCCCTGACCAGACACGCCCTGATCGGCGGCCTCGCCGCCAGCCTCGCCCTCGCCGCGGCCGCCCTGGCCCAGCCCGCCGCTGCGCCCCCCTCCGCCACCGCCAGCCTGAAGACCCCCGATGGCGTCATCATCGGCTCTGTGGTCCTCACCGAAGGTCCCTCCGGCGTTCTCCTGCGGGTGGATCTGAAGGGGCTGACGCCGGGTTGGCACGGCATGCATTTCCACGAGAAGGGCGACTGCTCGGACCCGAAGTTCATGAGCAGCGGCGGCCATATCCAGATGCCGGGCATGAAGATGCCGCACGGCCTTCTGAACCCCGAGGGGCCTGATTATGGCGACCTGCCCAACATCTTCGTCCAGGCCGACGGCACGGCCAAGGCCGAGGCCTTTTCGACCACCGTCTCGCTGAAGGGCGCCCAGGGCCGCTCGGCCCTGCTCGACGCCGACGGCTCGGCCCTGGTGATCCACGCCGCGGCGGACGACCAGACCAGCCAGCCCATCGGCGGCGCCGGCGCCCGGGTCGCCTGCGCGGTGATCCGGTAATAGAGAATTACGGGGCGGGCGCTCAGACACGCCCGCCCCTCCGTCCTTAGTACTTGTAGTTCAGGGTCAGGCCCACCGTGCGCGGACGCGTGGTAGCGATGCGTCGGGTGGTCGGAAGGTCCGCGCCGATGGCGACGGGCAGGCCCGTCTCACCGATCTTGTCGAAAAGATTGTCGACGAACAGAACCGCCTCCCAGGCCGCGCCCTTTTCCACGCCCAGGCGCAGGTTGGTGATCGAATAGTCACCGCGACGATAGTAGGGGCTTGAGCGGTCATAGAGGGCGTGGGAGGTGCTGACATAGCTGACGTCCACGCGGCCAAAGCCCGAGTAATCGTCCACGATCGGCCGGGTGTATTCCGCCGAAACCGAGCCATTCACATGGGGCACGTCCAGCAGCCAATCACCCTTGCGGGCGGTCGGATGGTCCTTGTCCGGGCCGGGAACGTCATTGCTGAGAGTCGCGTTGGTGTAGCCAACTCCCGCCGACAGTCGCAACCCTTCGATCGGCCGCAGATCCACTTCCAGCTCGGCGCCCTTGCTGACGGCCTTGCCGAAATTGGCGGTGATGTTGTAGCCGCACTTCAGATCCAACTGCTGCTGCACATCGCTCCAGTCGATATAGTACACGGAGCCATTGATGGTCAGCTTGTGATCAAGCCAAGTGGTTTTGGCGCCGGCTTCATAGTTCCAAAGGCTGTCGGGATTGTAGCGGCTCAACTGGCTATCGCTGAGGCCCAGCCCCTGGACCTCCGCGCCGCACACATTCGGCGGAGCGGGATTGTTCGGCCCGCCGGGGCGATAGCCCTTGGCCGCGGTCAGATAGACCATGTGGTCGGGATCGATCTGCCAGGACAGATTGAACTTGGGGTTCACCCCTTGGTCCGACGAATGCGTATAGGGCGTCAGGGAGTGACCGCCGTTGAGCACGCCGTCGCCTTCCTGGAAGAAGCGCTGGTCGACGTCGAAGGCCCGGAAGCCGGCGGTGGCGGCGAAGCCATAGCCCAGTTGCAGCGTGGCCTCACCAAAGCCCGCCGTTTCCTGCAGGGTCGCCTTGCGCACGCCGTGGTAGATTGTCGAGTCGCCGAAAGGTGATTCAAAAGCGGTGTTGTAGCCGGGCGGAACCGGGATCGCCGATTCCAGTGGAGCGAAGGTACGGTGGAAATAGAGCCCGCCGATGAACTGTAACGGCCCGTTGAACTTCGACGTAAAACGGAGCTCTTGGGTAAATTCTTTATTCTCATAATTCCCGGTCATTACGGCCGGATAGGCGTAGGACTGGGCGTTAGCCTTTATGAGGCCATCCGGTCCGTAGAAATAATCAAGAACCTTAGACACGTCCTCGTTGATGATGACCTTGCGGTCATAATAGGAGGTCGAGGAGGTGATCTCGAACTTCGGGAAGGACTTGTGGATGGCGACATTGCCCAGGACCGAGCGCTGATCGCTGACTTCCGAGACGTCCCGGGTCTGGATCAGGTTGTGGAAGGTCCCGGGTCCCTCGTCGAACTGGAAGGGCGCCCCCAGGCGGGTGTACTGATAGAAGATCGAGGGCGTGATCGACAGGCTGTCGTCAGGCTGGATGCGCAGCTGAGCGCGGAAACCCTCGGTATTCTCGGTATTGACGTCGCGCTTGACCGTGCTGTTCGGCTTGACGGCCAGATAGTTGTTCGGATCGATCTGGTAGCGGTCGATATAGCCGCCCTGATAGCGATAGAAGGCCGTAACCCGGGCCGCGACCTTGTCCTGAACCAGGGGGATATTGACCACGCCGCTGGCCGAGGCGTTGGGCCCGCCGCCCTCAGTGCCGGACACCGTGCCGCTGAGCTTGACGTGGTAGTTGTTCATCTCAGGCTGGTTAGTGATGTATTTGATGGTGCCGCCCATGGAGCTGGACCCATAGAGCGTGCCCTGTGGGCCGCGCAGCACCTCGACCCGGCTCAGGTCGAACAGCGACGGATCCAGCAGACCGCGCTGGGCCAGCAGCGAGGCGTTGCTGGAAGCCGAGATGGGGGTGTCGTCCAGGTAATAGCCGACCGTGCCCGCGGAGCCAGCGGTGGAGGAAATACCGCGGACGATCAGCACGTTCTGGCCCGGCCCAGCCGAGCTCACCGCCAGGCCGGGCGCGATGCGGGCCAGATCCGAGACGTTCTCGACCCCAGAGCGCTCCAGGCGCTGTTCGGTGAAGGCGCTGACGCTGATCGGAACCTTCTGCACCGACTGGGCGCGCTTTTGGGCGGTCACGACGATCTCCGCGCCACTGTCCTGGGCCGCCTTGGCCGATTGGGCGCTGGCCGCTGAAGCGAGCACGAGCGAAGCGGCGAGGCCCAATGAGGTCGAACCCATCAAGGCGGCGCGCCGCGCGAAGCTATTTGTCATGACTATCCCCTTTTACGTTCGCACTCCCGGACACGTCCAAACGCGCGGTGCGACGGGCGCGCCAGCAGCTTTGAGCAACCTCAGGAGACGGACGAAATCTGGAGATCAAAGATACGTGTGTCTATCAAAATTTTTTGATAGACGGTCGGAAACAGGGATTGTGGCCTGGGCGCAACGCCCCTCACAGTCGCGGCCGGATCATTCGGGAGAATTTCCGTGAACAGAACCCACATCGCCCCCAAACGCCTCAACCTGGCCGCGCCCACTTGGCTGCTCGCCGTTCTGGCGGCCATAGTCATGGGCATGGCCATCGACACCACCGCCCTCGCCGCCCCTGCCCACAAGGACGCCACCGCCGCGGTGCGCGAGGCCCTGAACCAGAGCGCCGTGGCCTGGTCGGCCGGCGATCTGGACGCCTTCATGCGCGTCTATGAGGACTCGCCCCAGACCACCTACATCGCCGCCAAGGGTCCGGTGACCGGCTATCGCGAGATCCACGACATGTATGCGGCGCGGTTCAGCGGGGCCAAGCCCGTGGACCTGGGCGCCCTGACCTTCGACATCCTCGACACTCGCATGATGGGCCCAGCCTACGCCCTGGTGGTCGGTCGGTTTCACCTGACCCACGCCGACGGCTCCAAGCCCCCGGCCAGCGGGATCTTCACACTGGTCTTCCATCGCTCCGCCGCCGGATGGCGCATCATTTCCGACCACACCTCCTGACGGTCTCAAGGCCGCAGGCGACCCCGGACGCACCATGCCCCCTCGACTGAAACTGACGGATCAGGCCGCCTCCCTGTCCATTGGCGCGGCGCTCAAGGCCCGGCGCAAGCGCATGGACCTGACCCTGACCGAACTGGCGGAGAAATCGGGGCTGTCCGCCCCCTTCATCTCCCAGGTGGAGCGGGGCCAGGCGGCGCCCTCGATCGTGTCCCTGATGGGCCTGGCCGAGGCCCTTGGGGTGGACATCAACTATTTCGTCAGCGTGCCCAAGCCCAACCAGATCGTGCGGCGAGGGGACGAGCCGGAATATATCGATGTGGGCCTGCCCGCCCGCTACACTCGCCTCAGCGGCAAGCACGAGGAGCGAAAACTCGAGGCCCTGCTGATCGAGGTCCCCCCCGGCGCCACTTCCCCCACCGCCTCCCGCGAGGGTGAGGGCTTCTGGTATGTCCTCGACGGTGAGATCGAGGTCACGTTGGGCAAGGAAACCTTCAGCCTCCGGTCCGGCGACAGCGCCCATTTCGACCAGCGCCATCCCTACAGCATGCGCAACACCGGCACGGTCGACACCCGCATGCTTTGGGTCGGCACCCCAGCCCTGTTCTAGAGGACCCGCGATGGCCACCCTGCCCCGTCCGTCCCTTGAGACCGCGTTTCTGGGCGGCTTCGCCGTGGATCTGGAGCGGGTCGATCCTGGACGTCATACTCCGGCCCTATGGGACGCGATCGGATCCCGCGAGGTCCTGTGGGCTGGCATTCCCTCCGGTCCCTTCGACAGCGCCGAGGCCTTCGCCACATGGCTTGCGGAGCGGGCGGACAATCCCGCCCAGCATCTCTTCGCCATTATCGACAAGACCGCGGACGAGCCGTCGGCGGCGGGTCTGTTCTTCCTGATCAACACCGATCCCGCCATGGGACGCACCGAGATCGGCCTGGTCTATGGAGCGGCGATCACCCGCCGCATAGGCGGCACGGAGGCCTTCTATCTGTTGGCCCGGCATGTGTTCGAAACCGGTGGTTATCGCCGGCTGGAGTGGCGCTGCAATCCAGACAACCTGGCCTCGCGCAACGCCGCCGAGCGCTACGGCTTCACCTTCGAAGGGGTGCTGCGCCAGAACCTATGGATCAAGGGCGCCAGCTGGGACACCGCCGTCTATTCCATGCTGGATAGTGAATGGCCTGACGCAGGGCGCCGGCTGGCCGCCTGGCTGTCCCCGGACAACTTCACCCCGGACGGCCGGCAGATTCGCCGGCTGGGGGCCTGAGCCGCCAGCCGGCGCCAATACCTAGAACGGGACCTAGAACGGGATTTCGTCGTCGAGATCGGCCGAGAAGCTCTCGCGCGGACCCGCCGCCGGGGCGCGTTGCTGCGGCTGGAAGCCACCGCCGCCACCACCGCCATAGCTGCCGCCGCCGCTGAAGCCGCCCTCTTCGCGCTCGTCCGAACCGCCGCCCTTGCCGTCCAGCATGGTCAGTTCGCCGCGGAATTTCTGCAGCACCACCTCGGTGGAATACTTTTCCTGGCCCGACTGATCGGTCCATTTGCGGGTCTGCAGCGAGCCCTCAATATAGACCTTGGCGCCCTTGCGCAGATAGCTTTCGGCCACCTTGACCAGATTGTCGTTGAAGATCACGACCCGGTGCCACTCGGTCTTTTCCTTGCGCTCGCCGCTCTGGCGGTCGCGCCAGGTTTCCGAGGTCGCGACGGTCAGGTTCGCCACGCGATCCCCAGAGGTCAGGGTTCTGATCTCGGGATCCTTGCCGAGATTACCCACCAGAATGACTTTGTTGACGCTGCCCGCCATCGAACCCTCAATCGGCTTTCCGTGAATATCCGCATCCGAGCCTAACCAAGGATTGGCCCCGGATCAATGTTCTTGTTTCGTTCAGCCCCGTTTCAGGGAGCCACGGGCTGTGCGCCCAATTTCGCCAGCTGTCCGCCACCGGTGCGCACCAGCATCAGGTAACGCGCGCCCTTCAGGGATTGGGAGGTGAACACCCCCTCCTTCTCCAGGAACAGGAACTGCCCTTGATAGGCGCCGGTCAATTCCTCGACCGTGCCCCCCAGCCCTAGAAACCGCAGCCTCATGGCCTCGAGCGAGGCGGCGCAGGTCTCGATGGAGGCCTCGTGTGTGGAAAGTTGATTGAACACCAGCTTGCCGTCCTTGGTGACGGCGTGCCAGCAGACCCCGGTGTCCAGGGGCGCCTTGACCTGCTTCTCGCAGCCCTCCAGCGCCGGCAAAGCCAGGGCCGTCAGGGCGAGCATCGCCGCCAGGATCAAGGGTCGAGTCATGACGCGGACGCTACACCGACGAGGCGGCTCAGGCGATAGTCCCCATCATTGATGCACAGAATTGCTGCGCCCTGCCCCACCGTTCAGGGCCGTCCGGGCTCCGGCCCGTCGAACCACGGCGCGTCAGCCATGTGCTCCAGCCAGGCCGGCTGGCCGCGCACATAGGTGTGGGCCTGGACCCGCAGCTGATCGGGGACCGTGTCGAAACTACCCATCCGCAGGCGAAGGGCCTTGGGCTTGTCGGTCCGCCGCGAATAGAGAGGCGAGCCGCAGGCCATGCAGAAGGCCCGCATCTTGCCCGGCGAGGATTCGTATTCACGGATCAGTTCGCCGCCCTGGGTCACCTCGAAGCCATCCATTTCCGCGGGCGCCACGGCGGTGGCCAGGCCCTGGGCCCTGCGGCAACTCTCACAATGACAGACCGTGACGGCGCCAAGCATCCCGCCCAGCTCGCCGGAATAGGTGAACCGGACCGCGCCACAGAGACAGCCTCCGGTGAGATTGACGTCCATGGTCGGCCTCAGAATTCCGGGATTGCGCAACTGGTGTCGGTCTGTTCGACCACGGTGCGGAAGGTCTTGTTGTCCGCCGAGATCTCGACCCGGCGGGGCAACAGGCGCAGGGTCTGGCCCATCCATCGGCCGTAGCTGGCGCCGCCCGGCTTTTCACAGCGGCCGGCGAACAGGCTCTGGACACAGGCGCTCAAGGTCACCGCGTCCCCCAACTTGCGCCATTCGTTGCCACCATAGCGCAGGCAATCGCCCATGGGCCCATGGGTGGCCGGGCTCTCCGCGGCTGGATTGGGCGAATCGCCTTGGGCGGCCGGAGGCGGCAGAGGCGTCAGGTTGGTGCCCGCCTCCCCAGCCGCGGCCAGGGCGCCGGAGCTGTCAACCCCCACGTCCAGGGCCTGGGCCGCCACCCCGTTCTTGCGGGCGCAGTCGGCCAGGGTCTCCATGCCGACGAACTGGCCCGCCACGAAACAGCGCAAAGGTGTTGTCGGATCAGGCTTGGCATCGTCCTCCCGTCCCATCTGCACCACCAACCCGCCCCGGGAGGCCGGCGGCGGCGCCTTGGAGGCGTGTTCGTGCCTAAGGATCGCAAAACCGATCGCAAGCGGAATCAACAGGGCCAGGAAGCCGCCGCCGATGGTCAGCCAAAGCCTGCGGGCTTGGAAAGTGCTCATGCCTTTGGCTACGACGAGCCAGCGACAGTATCAAGTCAGGCTGACAGCAGCGCTGTTAAAGGCGAGGCGGACGAGGACGACGAAGACGACCCGCCCGTCAATCGGTCCAGGGCCGCCTGGTAGTTGGAGATCTCGCTGGTCAGGTAGGCCGGAACCGTGCCTGTGACCGTGGAGGTCGGGGTCTTGGGCTTGTTGGCGTTGACCAGGTCGTAATAGGCGGTCTGCACCTTGGCCATGGCGGTCTTGATCGCGGTCTGGGCCGCCGTGATCCCCGCCGTGGTAGTCAGATCAAAATCCTGAGCGATATTGAGGCCATAGGTGTTCTTGGTGGCGTTCGTGGACTTGGCTGTGGAGGTGGCGATGGCCGGCGCCTTCTGCACGACCCCCGGCGACAGGCCCAGGGCGTTCAGGGCGTCCTTGCCGCTCGGCCCCGGCAGCAGCTCCACCACCTGGCGGGTGTTCTGCGGAGTGATCTTGACCTCTTCCTTGTTGCTGGAGGGCAGCACCGTGGCGTTCACCGCGAAACCCGTCGCGCGCTTGATCTTCAGGGCCAGGGAATCAGCCGTCTCGTCCGCCGAGATCGTCACCGTGACCGGGGTGGCCCCGGCGGCGGTCCGAATCTGAAACTGGTCTCCGGCCCGAACGGAACTGGAGGCGGTGAGCAGCTGTGAGCCGGTGTATTGCAGTGTCCCGGTGGGCAGGCCCAGGCGGTCCAGCACGCTGGCGCCGCCAGAGGCCACCGCGATCGATCCCGGCGCGTCGTAGCCGTCCTGCCCCTTGATCGCCTGCGACCAGTTCACCGCCCCGGAGGCCACGTCGATATTGGCGACATAGCCTTCCTTGGTTCCCTGATTGGCCAGGTTCGGTAGGCCGCCGGATGAAGAGCCGGTGATGTAAACCTTGCCATTGGAGACCGCCAGGCCCGACACCGTGTCGGCGCCCGTCCCGCCATAATAGGCCACCGCGTCGGTGGAGGCCGCGGTCAGGTTTTCCGAAAGCTGGGCGACGAAGGCGTCCTGCCCACCGGAGGCCGCGGCGGTGACCGCGCCCGCGTTGAGGGCTGGGTTCTTGGTGTTTCCGGCGACCACCACCTGACCATTGCTGATCGCGACACCGGCGATCGAGCCCCCTTGCAGATCCCCCAGATCCCGCACGGTCCCCGCGGTTGGGGCGCCTGTGCTGTTGAGGGTGAAGCCGCGCACGACCCCGTGTCCGTTCTCCACGCCCCCCACCACCACGGTCGAGCCGTCCACCGCCAGGGAGGTGGCCGCATCGCTGCCGGTAGTGCCGAACTGGGTGGTGAACAGGGCCTTGCCCGTGGAGGAGAAGCCGGCCAGGTAGCCGTCCTGCCCGCCGACGCCCTTGGCTCCCGGCATGGAGCCGGTGGTCTGGCCGGCGATATAGACCGACCCGTCGGAACCAAAGGCCACGGCATTGGCCTGGTCGTCATTCAGCGACCCGCGCATCTGGGTCCACTGCTCCTCGCCCTTGGCGTTATAGACGCTAACGAAGCTGTCGCTAGAGCTAGTGCTGTTGCCGAGATTCTGAGCATCGAGGGCGCCGGTGATCGATCCGGCCACCGCCACGCTGCCATCGGCCGCCACCGCCAGGGCATAGCCGCTGGCCGAGCCCGATGCGCCCAGGGTGCGGGTATATTGCAGTTGGCCGGCCGAATCGTATTTCAGCAGCGCCACGTCCTGGGAGCCCTGTATGGTCTGGCCATCGGTCTTACCGGTGATATTGGCGACCACATAGACCGAGCCGTCCGCCGCTGTCGCCGAGGCGTGGATGGAACCCACCTCCGGTCCCAGGGTCTTGGCGAAGGCTTCTCCAGCCACGCTGTTGATCGTGCCGCTCTGAACCAAGGCGGCCGGCGGCGGCGTGGTCGTGGCGCTGTTGGTGGTCTGGAACTTGGCCAGTTGCTGGATCGGCGCGGTGACGTCCTTGGCGCCGGAAGGGTTGCCAGAGGTCTGGCTCACATAGACCGCATCGGCGGTGGCGGGGGCCGAGAAGGCGATCTGCTCGGCGGAATCGCCGTTGACCTTCAGCGACCACTGATCCGGTCCGGCTGGCAAGGTGATCTTGGTCTTGCCCGAGGTCACCGTCTGCGCCACCCCCGGCTGGCGGCTGGTGGCGAACTGGGTCTTGATCCCGGCGGCCTTGAGCTGGCTGTTGATGTAGTTGACCACATTCGGCACGGTCCGGGGCGTGGAGCCCATCTGGGACAGGTCGATGGACACGGTCGACTTGGCGCCGTGAACCTTGCTGACATTGATGTCGAACTTCACGTCCCCGGCGAAGGCCGGCGCCGGATCGTTGATCCCACCGGAGAAGATCACCCCCGTGGTGTAACTGTCGTTTTCGGTCGGCGGGGCGATGGTGGTCGAATCAGATGTCGCGACCGTCCCAAGGGTTAGGCGCATATGGTCCAGGGACAGGCCGTTCACATAGCTGTTGACCTGGGACAACCCCGTGGCGAAGGCCTTGGTCGCTTGTTCCTTGCTGACCGTGGTCGCGCCCTTGGCCAGCATGTCAGCCGTCAGCCCCTGCAAGGTGTTCAGGCCCTGATAGAGGGTGAACAGGCTCTTGTAGTCCGAACTGGCGCCCTTGACGTCAAGCTTGGCCGCGTTGGGATTGATGACGCTTTGGCCCTCAAGGCTCTTGGCCAGCAGGCTCGCCGTCTGGGTCGCGGCGTTGGTTGCGTTCCAGGGAGGCGTCGGCGCGGCTGTCGTCGAGGCGGTGGAAGACGTACCCGAACTGGACGTACCAGAGCTCGAGGACGAGGAAATGATCCCCGCCTTGGCCAGGTAGTAGTTGTTCAGGACGCTCAGATCCATTTCGGCGCCAAACGATGCCCAAGGCCGGACGACGTTCCGGACACTCATTGTGACGCCAAGATCTTAACGGAGTTTAACGCGTCCCGCGGCGATCCGCCGCTTGGCGGCCACAGCGAAGAAAGAACGCCACCCTCTCATTTTGCGCTCGACATGTGATTTTCAGTAGTCATAACTATTGTTATCAACTTCCTATGCGACGGAACGCACGACCATGCCTCAAACAGCCTTGGTTTCTGGCGGTAGCGGATTCGTCGCCAGTCATCTGATCCAGCAATTGCTCGCGGCCGGCGACACGGTCCACACCACCGTGCGCAGCCTAGGCGCCGCCGCGAAGGTCGCCCCGCTTCTGGAGTTACAGAAGGCCTATCCGGGGAAATTGCAGATCTTCGAAGCCGACCTGCTCAAGCCTGGCTCGTTCGACGCGGCGATGAAGGGCTGCGACGTGGTCTATCACGTGGCCTCGCCGTTCCTGATGCCGGAGCAGATCAAGGATGGCCGCACCCAGATGCTGGAGCCCGCTCTCCAGGGCACGCACAATGTGCTGGCCAGTGTGGAAGCCACTCCAACAGTCCGGCGGGTGGTCCTGACGTCCACGGTGGGCGCCATCTTCGGTGACTATATCGACGTGCTGCAAATGGAGGGACAGGTCCTCTCCGAGAAGTATTTCAACACCACCAGCAGCGTCGACTACAACGCCTATCACTATTCGAAGGTGGTGGCTGAGCAGGAGGCTTGGCGCATCTGCGGGCTGCAAAATCGCTGGGATATGGTCTCGATCAATCCGGGCCTGATCCTCGGGCCATCCCTGACCCCGACCTCGGAGTCTGGCAGCCTGTTCCTGCTCGATGAACTGCTGAAAGGCTATTTCTTCTACGGCGTGCCGGACCTCGGCTTCACGACCGTGGACGTGCGTGACGTCGCCCAGGCCCATATCGCGGCGGCCAAGACGCCGAAGGCCAACGGGCGCTATATCGTCGCGGAAAAAACCATGATCTCGTTCATCGACATGGCCCGCATCCTGCGCAAGGTTCACAAGAAGCCGTATCTTCTGCCGCGGTTCCAGGCGCCAACCTGGCTGATCCGACCGATCGCGCCCCTGTTCGGGCTGACCCCCATCTATATCAAAAACCACTTCGGCATTCGCTTCGCCGTCGATAACCAGCGAAGCCTTGGTGACCTCGGCCTGCGCTACCGCCCCATCGCGGAAACCCTGATCGATCACTACCGCAGTTGGGCGGCTAGACAGGCGAAATAGCGGCGTGTCGAGCAAGGTCAGGCCGCCCCGCCTCGCCTTCAAGCCACGATCAAATGCGACGCCGCCAGGCTTCGGCGCACTAGGTCCCGCCGCGCCCGCCATTCCTCGGCCAGGATCGCCAGCAGGACCACATCGCGAAACTCGCCGTCCTTCAGCACATGCCGACGCAGATAGCCCTCCCGCCGGAACCCCGCGGCGGCCTGGGCCCGCAGGGCCGTGTCATTGTCCGCGAGAACCTCGGCCCAAACCTTTTCCAGGCCGATATCGAGAAAGGCGAGATCCAGTCCCAGGGCCTGGGCCGCGCGCCCCACGCCCCGCCCCCGCGCCCACGGCTCGCCGATATACCAGCCCCAGGCGGCGCGCCGATGGCGACCGCCTAACCCGGTCAAGGTCAGATAACCCGCCGGATCGCCGTTATAGGTGATGATCCATCCCCGCTGATCGGGATCTCGTCGCATGCCCTCGAACCAGCGCGCATGATCCGACTCCGACTGAACCGGCAGATCGCTCATCCAGCGATCCACCTCCGGCTCACGCCGCCAGCGGAAGAGCCGCCCGCAATCCTCGTCCACCAATCCGCGCAGATCGATCATTCACCGACCCCAGCCACAAAACGCACGACTCAACGATAGCCGCTGAACCATGACGTAACGAGGTCGCCAGGCGCAAAATTACTTGAAGAGCGACAAAATGATCTGTGGCGACTGGTTAGCGATGGACAGCGCCTGGGCGCCGAGCTGTTGCTGAACCTGAAGGGCCTGAAGTTTGGCGCTTTCGGTGGCCATGTCGGCATTGACCAGGTTACCGACCCCGGTTGTCAGCACGTCGGACAGCTTACCCACGAAAGTGTTGTGGGCCGAGATCTCGCTGGCCTGGGAGCCGAGTTGGCCCAGGGCGCTGTCGACATTGGCGAGGGACGAATTGACCAAGGTCAGGAGCGCCGAGGCCGCGGTTTTGCTGCCAATGGTCGCCGTCGATGGGACCGTGATGATCGTCCCGCCAAGGGACATATCCTTCACCGACAGGGTGACGTAGGCGTTGCCGTTCGAATTAGCCAGGAAGTTAATGTCGCTGGTCAGGGACCCGTTGAGGATGTTGGCGCCATCGAACGAGGCGTTGTTGATCACATCCTTGATCTGGGTCAGCAGCGAGGTGAAGTCGGAATTCAGCGCCAGACGCGAACTGGTGTTCAGCGAGGGGTCCATCGCCGAGACCACCTTCTGCTTGAGCTTGGTAAGCAGGTCCGAGACCGATTGCCCAGCCGTGCTGGCCACATCCGAGATCGACGTCGCCCGGTCCAGGCTCATCTTCACCGAATCAAGGGCGGAAATATCCGCCCTCTGCCCCTGGGCGATAGCCCAGACCGACGCGTTGTCCTTGGCCGTAGCCACCTTCAACCCAGTACTGATCTGGTTCTGAGTATCAGCCAATTTTTTCTGGCTGCCATTCAGATTTTCCAGGGCGACTAGCGCCGCCTGGTTCGTGTTGACGCTCAGCGCCATGACTGCCTCCGTCGACCTATCCTGCGACGCGCCGGGACTCGGGCGCTTTCGGATTCGCTTCTGACGGGCGAGATTATGGTTAACAGTATGAGCGGATGGTTAACGCGCAACAACGATTGGCCGTGCGCCTGAATCCGGCGACGGCTAAAAGGGGCGCGACGGGAGTCTTCCCGTCCGTTGGATCAGGCGTCAGGCCTGTGTTTTGATGACATCGCCCGCCAAATATCCATCGGCTTCCCGGAGCTTAAGCATCTGCTCCTGGGGAAGTTGCTGGACGACCTCTCCGGTCTTGCGGTTGACGATCTTATAGACGAAGCAACCCGCGGCCTTATCATCTTCGATCACGAGCCTCATGTCCGCGCCGTGACTCACCGGCGCTTGAGAGGCTTGTTTGTGAGATTCCGATTCGGGGGCTGGCTTGACCTGTCCTGACGCGGCGGTTCCGGCGGTGGTCGTGGAAGCGGACACGTCCTCGCCGCCCGACGGAGTCTGGGCGGTGACATTTTGTCCGAGATCCGGGACTCCGGAAATGTTTGCGATTGAGTTGCCCATATCTCCCTTACGCCGGGGATCGGCCGGCGCCTCCGACGGCGTGCGGAGGCGGACCTAGCGGCCCGCCTCCTTTGCGTAGATCAGCGGAAGAGCGACAGCAGCGACGACGTCGAGGAGTTCGCGATCGACAGCGCCTGGATGCCGAGCGACTGCTTGGTTTGCAGGGCTTGCAGCTTGGCGCTTTCCTTCGCGAGGTTCGCGTCGACGAGGTTGCCAACACCGGTGTCGATCGTGTCTTGCAGATTGCTGATGAAGGTCAGGTGGGTCTGCAAGGCGTTCGAGGACGAACCGAGCTTGGCCAACGCGTTGTTCACGGCGGTGATCGAGGATGAGATCACACCAAGCTGCGTGGTCGCCGCCGTGGCGGTGCTGATGGTGGCCGTGGCGGTCAGGGAGACGTTGGCTCCGCCCAGGGACAGATCCTGCGCCGCAACGGTCAATTGCGACGAACCATTCGCATTGGCCAGGGCCTGCAGGTTGGGGGCGCCGTTCTTGATCAGATTCGCGCCGTTGAAGTCGGCGTTCGAAACCACCTTGGAGATCTGGTCGCGCAGGGAGGTGAAGTCGGCGTTCAGGGCCGCGCGGCTGTTGGTGTCAAGGGACGTGTCCGAGGCGGACAGGGCCTTGGCCTTCAGCTGGGTCAGCAGATCGGACACCGAGGTGCCGGCCGAGGTGGCGACGTCCAGGGTGGATTGAACCCGTTGCAGGGACTGCTTGACGGAATTCAGCGAGGACGAGGTGGCGCGTTGGTTCTGAGCGATGGCCCAGATGGCGCCGTTATCCTTGGGGGCCGCGACGGCCAGACCGGTGCTGACTTGGCTCTGAGCCGCGGACAGGTCCGACTGGGTGGAGCTCAGGTTTTGAAGCGCAGTAAGGGCGCCAGCGTTCGTATTGACGCTAAAGGACATGGGGTAGTTCCTATTTCTCAGGTGTCCGACGTCATTTTGACGGTCGGGAGCATTTTGCTCGACCAAGGGGACTGCAACGGTCAGGCCAGAAGCCGGGAAACCGAGGTTCCCTCTATCCTATTGTTTTTTATGCATTATACATTGATTAGGGACGTTCCGAGCCGGCAATTTTTGCCGGCTAGATCGAAGTGAGGGCAAATCTTGCCGGGCCCGGATGGACATTCCTGCCCACCTCCTCGGGCCGCCGGACGGGATTGCTCCCATCCGGCGGCACGCGACCTATTTGAACAGAGACAGGATCGTCTGAGGCGCCTGATTGGCGATGGACAGAGCCTGGATCCCCAGCTGCTGCTTGGTCTGCAGCGCCTGGAGATTGGCGCTTTCCTTCGCCAGGTTGGCGTCCACCAGATTGCCGATACCCGTAGTCAGGGTGTCCTGCAAATCCAACACCGATGTGGTCTGGAGCGTGAGAGCGTTAGAACTCGTCCCCATGCGGGCCAGAGCCCCATTGACGTTGACAATCGAAGCCTGAACGACGCTAAGCAGGTTACTCGCCATCGTCGCGGTGGACAGCGTCGCCGCCGCCGTGACCGTGACGATCGAACCGCCCAGGGACATGTTCTGCCCCTGGATGGTCATCAGCGAGCTACCCGCGGCGTTGGCCAGGAACGACAGACTGGCCTGACTACCATCGAGCAGATTGGCTCCATCGAAGGAAGCGTTCTGCACGACCTTGGCGATCTGATCCCGCAGCGCGGTGAAGTCCGCGCTGAGCGCCTGGCGGCTGGACGTGTCCAGGGACACGTCCGAGGCCGAAAGCGCCTTCGCCTTCATCTGATTCAGCAAGTCCGACACACTCTGGCCAGCGGACATCGAGACATCGACGATGCTGGACCCGCGGTTAAGCGAGTTCTTCACGGCGTCGAGGGAGGAGACCTGGGCGCGCTCGTTTTGCGCGATAGCCCAGATGGCTCCGTTATCCTTCGGCGTCGAGATCGCCTTGCCCGTGCTGACACGGCTTTGAGTTTGCGTCATCTCTGCGGTGGTCGCGTTGAGGTTCTGGAGCGCGATCAACGCGCCCGCATTGGTGTTCACCGAAAGCATCCGGCGTTCCTTCCATTCTGGGCGGGGGATGACGGCTTTTGCCGGCGGGCCTTCTGGCCCAACCCGTGAATGGCAAGGATCACGCCACGCACGCGACGCGCGTTAGGCGTTTATCTATCTGTTTTTATGATGAATTTATTTGGCCAACAACTGCGGCCACTGCGCAAAATTAACCATCGGGCAGCAATTGCCGGGCTCACCCGGCAATCGAGTCCGCGTGAGCGCGTCAGGCCGCGGCGGATCGCGCCGCCAGGCCCTGCATCATGATACGGTTGACATCGATCAGGGCGTCAAAGGTGTCCTGCCCGCGCATCACCGAACTGGTGTAGCGCCCCACCCACATGCTCAAGGAGATGATCTGGGCGCGCAACTGAGGCGGAAGCACGTTTTCGGGCTGGGCGCAGTCAGCCGCGAGGGTCGACCAAAGGCGGCGGTTCCAATCCAGCGCATTGATCCGGGTCTGCATGTCGTCAGGCGCGGCGGCGGCCGCATCCATCAAGGCTCGGGTCACCTCACCGAACAGGCGGTACTCCGCCTCACGGGGGGACTCACTCCGAGCCCTAGCCTGCTGATAGGCCTGAAGCCCCATTCCCCAACCTCTCGTCTTCGTATTCGATCAACTTGCGGCACAACATGAGCGCCTTGTAATATTCTCGCTCAAGTAGGCATTTCGAGATATTCACGCATTCCGCCATGATCTGCGGATTGGCGATAACACTCATGAATTCAGCCAGACGCCGCACGAATTCGTCGTGGTAGCGAGACGCATTGGCCTCATCCAGATACATCATCATCACCGGAAAATAGAGGTGACGCGCCGGCGAATTGACATCTTCCTCCTGCATGATGTCGCGCTCACGCAGCACTGAGGCCTTGTTTTGCAACAACAAAACACTTCGACGATCGCCGTTCTGGACCACGGCGCCGTTCAGGACGAACTTCTCGCCCGGCTTCAAGGACAATTTCAAAGGCATGTGATCGGCGCTCCAGGGTTCGGCGTGGTTTCAGTCTTGCCCATCAGCACCAGTAGTTCCACGCAAATCAGGTCGCTTTTCACTCCACCTGACTTAAAATCATGGAGGTTAATGGCGCGTTGCGGCGCTGGGTCTCAGACCCGCCCCATCCCGCGCGGATCGGGCGCGTTGACGGGACGACAATCTCCACCCTGAACGATTCTCGCGCCAGCCCAAAGCCGCCCCACTCACGGAAACCCCTTATTGTTCAGCTTGCATAGCCGGCTTGAGGCCCTCTCGCCCCTCCCCGAAGGCCTCAATCCTTGCGACAGTGCGCCGCACTGCGTCGCACTCATTTCTCAGGGTGGTCTTCCCTAAAATATTTTCAGAGCCGGCGGATCAAACCCGCGTCCCAAAGCTTTCGCGCCAGGGTCGAGCAGGTCTCGATGCTCTCGCCGATCCGTTCGGCCACCGCCTCCAGGTCATGGCGGCCATCCAGATAGGCCAACAGGTTCATCATCGCGCGCACCTGGCGGCCGGTGTCCTTGGTGCTGAGGGTCGGATAGAGCCCCCGTGGCCCCAGCTGCGGCTCACAGGGCTGGACGGCGGCATAGATCTCGCCGCCGCCCGCGGCGCGGTCCGGCGAGACGATCCCAGCCTCCTCGGGATCGCGCCTCGCGGCGCCTGCCTCCAGGGTCTCCAGGCATTGACGCAGGACCGCCGCGCTCCCGGCAAGACCGGCCTGGGTCACCAGGGACAGATCGTCCAGAGAGGTGTGGTATTCGGGATAGGCGCTGTATTTCGATCGCATGATCGAGACCACCGGCAGGTCGACCAGCGGACTGCAGTACTGCCGCTCATCGCTACCCCGATCAAGGAATGAATAGGCCTGAAACCCCGGGGCCGATCGCGTCAGCACCCCGAGCGCCACCCGATCCGCCAGGGTTCCGCCCAGGCGCGAGGGCATGAACGACCAACCCCTCTCGTCCCCCATGCAGGTCAGCACGAACCCCGCGACGGTCCGCGCCTTCATCGCCTCCAGATGCCGGCTCAGATAGAGGATCGAGCCAATGGTCTCGGGCAGGAACAGGATCCGGTAGGTCAGCCGCCGGTCCGGCAGGGCGGCCAGCCAACGGGCCAGGGCCGCGGTCACCACCGGCCCGGACAGCTCGTTGTTGGCCATGGAGGGATGGCAGACATAGGTGGACAGCAGCACTTCGCGCGGCTCGCGCCCCGGCAGGATCAGCTCCCCATAGTTCAGCACGCCCGGGCCAAGATCCGCATCCACCACCGCCCGGTAGCGCCCGGGTTTCAGCGCCTGCCGCGCCCTGTGGCTCAGGCAGAACCCCCAGCGCCGACGATAATAGGATGTCACATAGGGAATGGCGTCCGGCTGGTCCGGCAAGGAGTGCAGATGCCGGTCCAGCGCCTCCAGGTCCATCCAGGCGTCCACCGGCTCGGAATAGCCCATCACGTGCAGATTATGGGCTTGGAAGTCGATCACCCTGCGCCCGCCCTCGTCCAGCACATAGGCGTCGCGGATGACCCACTCATCGGGAACCGTCCAGTCGAAGGCCCGGGTTCCGGAGGCGACCTCGTGGACGGTCAGCCCGGGAATCAGCCCCCTCAGATAGGCCAGGGTCTGGCGCACCCCCGGGCCGGTCAGGCTTCGGCAGATCGGATAGAGATCCCGCGCCCAGTCGTGCATGGGCTCGGCTTCGGGCGGCGGGGGTAAGGCCGGATCGCTCATGGCGCCGTCGGCGTCTCGATCCGATAGAGCAACCCCTCGGCCTCACCGCCTTCGATCACCTCCCGCACCGCCTCGAACAGGGCTACGGCGCCGATGGTTCGCAGGCCGCTCCCCTGCCCCGGCCGCTCGCCGCGATAGAAACCCCGGGCCCAGAGGCGCTCGCCCATGGGGTTCACATGGGTGGTCACCCCCCGCTCCAGATCCCGAACATAGAGGCCAAAGGCGCGCCGCGTCTCCACCCCGTCCCAACCCACATAGGGGCCCTCGAAGCGTTTGTGATAGCGCCAGGGCGCCGACAGGCTTTCCTCGACATAGTGATAGAAGGTCATGCTCTCCTGATCCGGCAGGTCCAGCACAGCGATCTTGCCCCCCAGCTGGCGCAACAGCGCGAAGGGCGAATCCGGCCCATAGCCGCTGAAATTCTCCAGCCCCTCGAATCGATGGGCCCGCGCCCCGATCACGGCGAAGGAATAGATCGGATGGCCCGTGCGCACCGCCCCCGGATAGCGCCGACCAGCCTCGGTCAGGGCGCCCATGCGGCTGGGTGTGCCGCGGATGTCGAAGGCGGCCCCCTTGGTGAAATCGAAATTGAACAGGGGCAGGAGCAAGGTCCCGCCCTCGCCCACCGCCGCCAGGAAGCTTTGCAGGATGTCGTCAGCGGCGCCGGCGGCGGGGCGTCCCGCCTTGACCAGACCACGCACGGTGCGCCCGATGCTGCTGTGCAGGAGCACCATGTCCCCAGCCGCGATCCCGGCGCCGCGCCACTGGTCCGCCAGACCCGTTATGACGTCCTCGGCCATGCTCAAGACTTCCCCTCACGACCTGACGGCAGGCCGAATCCGCGCACGCAAAGACTTGGCGGCGACGGCGTTTCCAGGTTCTTAACCCTATCCAACCGCCCTCGAAACGAGGTTAGCAATACCTTAAGAAGGCGCGCGCATGGCTGTAGGCTTGGAAAAGCAATCTGAGTCGCGCCCATGTCCGTCCGCCGTCCCAGGGATCTGAACCGGAGCGCCTCCACGGTGGCCATGGCGACCGCCGACGGTCAGCCGCCCGCGGCGCCCCGTCTGTTCAACGACGACATGGGTGACAGCGCCTCCAAGGCGGCCCTGGCCAAGCTCAACACCGCCGTGGCCGAACTGCGCGCCCTGACCGTTCGCCCCCTGTTGCAACGGGCCATCGCCGCCATCGGCGCCGAGGACCACAAGACCGCCGCCGATCTGGCCCTGAAGGTGCTGCAGAGGGACGAACGCAACGGCTACGGCTGGTACATCCTGGCCATCGCCCGGGAAAAGGCCGGGGATTTCAAGGGCTCCATCAGCTGCTACGAAAGCGCCCTGGCCCTCCTGCCCAACCACGGGGATATCGCCAACGACCTCGGACGCCTGGCCTTCCGCCTGGGCCTGAAGGAAGAAGCCGCCAAGTTCTTTGCTCACTATCGCGCCGCCCATCCCGACTGCGCCCAGGGCGCCAACAACCTGGCCTGCGCCCTGCGGGATCTGCACGACTATGAGGGCGCCATCGGCGTGCTCCGGCCCGCGATCCAGGCCCACCCCGAATCCTCGCCCCTGTGGAACACCCTGGGCACCATCCTCAGCGAACAGGGCCAGTCGGCCAACGCCATGATCTTCTTCGAGGAAGCCCTGCGTTGTGAGCCGAGCTTCGCCAAGGCCCGCTACAACCTTGCCAATGCCAAGCTGGATATCGGCGATCTGGAGGGCGCCCTGGCCGATTGCGAGGCGGCCATGAAGATCGCCTCGACCCCCGCGGACCTGACCATGATGCGCCTGGCCCGCTCGACCATGCTGCTGTGCGCGGGCCGGGTCGGCGAGGGCTGGGACGACTACGAGGCTCGGATCGACCCCAATTTCGCCGATGTCACCCACTTCATGATCGACCGCCCCCGCTGGACGCCGGGAGCGGATCTGGCGGGCAAGTCCATGCTGCTGATGGGCGAGCAGGGCCTGGGGGACGAGGTGGCCTTCGCCAATGTGATCCCTGACATTCTCGAAGCCCTCGGGCCGGAGGGAAAACTGACCATCGCTGTCGAGCCCCGGCTGATTCCCCTCTTCCAGCGCGCCTTCCCCACCGCGGAAATCGGCGCCCACGCCACCTACAAGGTCGACGCCCACACTATCCGCGGCGCGCCCTTCGTCGATCAGGCGAAGATCGACCTGTGGACCCCCATCGCTTCTCTCCTTCGCCACTTTCGGCGCAGCCCGGAGGCCTTCCCCAACCGCCCGCGCTACATGATCGCCGATCCGGTCCAGGTGGATCACTGGCGGGGCCAGATCGCGTCCCTGCCGGGCCTCAAGGTCGGCCTGTTGTGGAAGAGCCTGAAACTGGACGGCTCGCGCCTGCGTCAGTTTTCCCCCTTTGAGCAATGGCGCCCGGTCCTGGAGACCAAGGGGGTCAGTTTCGTCAATCTGCAGTATGGCGACTGCGCCGCCGAACTGGCCCAGGCCAAGGCCGAATTGGGAATCGACATCCATCAGCCCCAGGGAATCGATCTGAAGCAGGATCTGGACGGCGTCGCGGCCCTGTCCTGCGCCATGGACCTGATCATCGGCCCGGCCAACGCCACCTCCAGCATCGCCGCGGCTTGCGGGGCGCCCCTGTGGATGATCTCCGCCCCCGGCGCCTGGCCCCGGATGGGGACCGACCGCTATCCCTGGTATCCCCAGGTTCGCGCCTTCATCCCCGGCGGTTTCCACCAATGGGGCCAGTTGATGCCACAGGTCGCCGAGGCCCTGGCGGGGCTCACCTGAACCGCCACTTCCCCAGCGGAACAACGCGCCGAGCCCATCCCGCCGACTCAGATTCGCAGCAGGCTGACGAATGGCCGCGCGCGAATGGGCTTGCAACCCGCTAGGCTGTCCGTAGTCTAGGGCAACTCGAACAGTTGTTAGAGACGCCGCCGGGCGCCGAAGGGGATGTGATGAGCCAGCGTTTTGAGGGGACCAGCGACTACGTCGCCACCGAGGATCTGAAGGTGGCCGTAAACGCCGCGATCGCTCTTGAGCGCCCGCTGCTGATCAAGGGCGAACCAGGCACCGGCAAGACCGTACTGGCCTATGAAGTGGCCAAGTCGCTGAACGCGCCCCTGCTCACCTGGCACATCAAATCCACCACCAAGGCCCAGCAGGGCCTCTATGAATACGACGCCGTCACCCGTCTGCGCGACAGCCAGCTGGGCGACGAGCGGGTCAAGGACGTCAAGAACTACATCAAGCAGGGCAAGCTCTGGGAAGCCTTCCAGGCGCCGCAGCGGCCCGTGCTGCTGATCGACGAGATCGACAAGGCCGATATCGAATTCCCCAACGATCTGCTGCAAGAGCTCGATCGGATGGAGTTCTACGTTTATGAGACCAACGAGACCATCAAGGCGGCGATCCGCCCGGTGGTGATCATCACCTCCAACAACGAAAAGGAGCTGCCGGACGCCTTCCTGCGCCGCTGCTTCTTCCACTACATCCGTTTCCCCGAGGCCGAGACGATGAACGCCATCGTCGACGTCCACTTCCCCGGCATCAAGAAGAAGCTGGTCAGCGAGGCCCTGCGCATCTTCTATGACATGCGCAAGGTGCCAGGCCTGAAGAAGAAGCCCTCCACCTCGGAGCTCCTGGACTGGCTCAAGCTGCTGCTGGTCGAGGACATTGACGACGAGGCCCTGCGCGAACGCGATCCCACCAAGCTGATCCCACCCCTGCACGGCGCCCTGCTGAAGAACGAGCAGGACGTGCACCTGTTCGAGCGCCTGGCCTTCCTGGCCCGCCGAGAAGGCGCCGGCGGCCGTCCCGGGCAGTCCTGAGAGCGGAGCGGGGCCGTCCCTTACCGCGAATTCACTGGACCTTAGGGGACCTGCGGACAAGGCTGTGAGCCTGGTTCACGGTGGAAAGCCCCATATGTCAAAAAGCCTGATGGTCGCGGGGGTCGTATTGGCGGGCGCCGCCGGATTGGCCGCGTGCCATCCCCTGCGTCAGGCCCTGCATCTGCGGTCCGATCGGCCTATGACCGTGGCCGCCAGCCTGACCTGCCCCCCGGTCCAGGGACGCCTGATCCGCGTCTCCACGGACGCCGATGGTCAAGCCTGCGCCTATCGGGGTCAGAACGATGACGCCATCACCCTCACCCGCCTGGACCTGAACGGGCGTTCGCCGCGGGACGCCCTGGCGGGCGCCGAGGGCCAGCTACGGAGCCAGATGAGCTCCGCCCCGGTCTCGTCCGAGCCCCCGGGTGCGCCCACCGACCGCGATCATGGGGACCACGCCAAGGTCGACCTGCCCTTCGTCCATGTCGATGCGGACAACGACAGGGCCCACGTCCAGGTGTTCGGGGTAAGCATCGACGCGGACAATGACAACGCCCACGTCAACACCAACTGGGGCTCCAAACACGCGGTGATCAAGGCCGGGCCGGAGGGCGCCGAGATCCGGGCCGAGGACATACGCAAGGGTGACGCCAACCTAGTTTACATCCTGGCCAGCGACGAGCCTGGCCCCTCAGGCTATCGCAGCCTGGGCTATATCGCCCGCGGCCCCGCCAACGGCCCCCTGGTGGTCGCCACCTTCAAGAGCAAGGCTGAACACCACCACGACATACACAACCACGACCTCGACCAGTTGATCGCGTTGAACATCACGCAGTAGCGGATGCGGCCCAGCCCCGCGCCAGGGCGTGATAGATCGGCTCGGGCGCGATCACCTCGGCGCAGCGGCGGGCGATCAGGGTGGCCAGCAGCAGCGGGCCCACCAAGCCCGGGTCACGGGTCATCTCCATCAGGATCACTGCGCTGGTCAGGGGCGCCTGGACGACACCGGCCAGATAGGCGGCCATCCCCAGGGTGACCGCATCACGGCCAACGGCCCAGGGCGCCAGGTGTGCGAATAGGGCGCCGAGCCCAGCACCAGTGGCCAAGGAAGGCGCAAAGATCCCTCCGGGAGCGCCACTGACCGCCGCCGCCAGGGTGGCCATCCATTTCCCTAGCGCCAGTCGCCAGCCTGACGCGAAATGACCAAGCAGCAGCGACTTGGCCTCCTCGTAGCCGGCTCCATAGGCCACGCCCCCGCTGAGCAACGCGGTGAGGGCCGCCACGGCCCCGCAAAGGCCGGCGAAGGTCACCGGCCTTGCCGACTTGAATCGGTTGACGGGATTGCGCCCCGCCAGGATCGCGATCATCAGCCGGGAGAACACGCCGCCCGCCAGACCGGCGGCGATGCCGATCAGCGGCGCGCTGAACCAGGAGCTCCAACTGGCCTGGCCGCTCATCTCGCCGAAATAAGCGTAGTTGCCCGCAAGGGCGAAGGCGGCGACGCCAGCGGCCAACACGGTCAAAATCACCACCGTATTGGTGCGTTTGTCGAAACCCTTGGCCAGTTCGTCCACCGCAAACACGATTCCGGCGATAGGCGCGTTAAACGCCGCCGCCACCCCAGCGGCGCCGCCAGCGATCAGCAGGGTGTGCCTCCCAGGCCCGCCGCGCAGGCGCATCGTCATGAAGGCGATGACCGCGGCGGCGACCTGAACCGTCGGACCCTCCCGCCCGATCGAGGCGCCGAACACCAGGAACAGGCATGCCAACACGATCTTCCATGCCGCGGTCTTCAACGAAATGCGCGTGTCAGCCGCCCGGCGATCACCGCGGCCCTCGGAGGCGGCGATCACCTGAGGAATGCCACTCCCCGCCGAAGCCGGCGCCAATAGGCCCGTCAGCCAAACCACCAGTGGGAACCCCACCAGGAGAAGCACGGGCCCAATCCAGACGCTATGGCCGATAAGGGCTGTATGCGCGGTCATGGCCGCGTCACAGAGCTTGGCGAACACCACGGCGACGACCCCCGCCGTTACGGCGGCGCCCACGACCATGGCCGTGCGCAGGGTGCGCCTTGTGCGATGACGAAAGAGAATACGGGGCCGGTCCAGGGCGAGGGCGAAGCGAGGCATGCGTCCTGCTAAGCCCAAGCCTGGGCGGCTTCAAGGCGAAGAGGTCAGTCGCTCCCTACGCCGGAACCACCTCCGTGACCTTGTAGGTCAACAGCCGGCCGTCCTCGTCAGTGACGCTGACATATTCACCCACGGAAAAGCGATGATCGCCGATGCGGTAGATCGGCTCGTCCGCCTCGGTGTCCTGATCGTAGTCGAAGAACCAGCGTCCGTTGCGATGGACCAGCTTGCCCTCCGCCGGATCTTCGTCCGGCGCGAAGCGGCGAACTTCGCACGCATCGCGGACGGCGCGAAAGGCATGTTCGTCCAGCTTGCCGTCCTCGGTCAGGGGCGCCACCACGGAATAGCCGCGATGATCGTCGCCATCGGCGAATTCGGTTCCGGGATTGCGCGCAAGGCGCATGACGATACGGTTGAGACCCATCGAGGAGTCCTCCTTATTGTTGTCGTGACCTAAGCAAACCTTTGCAGGTTTGCTTACACTAGGGACTCTTAGCAGCATTGATTTTGCTTCCAAAAAAGCAAAATCAATCGTGGCTTCAGCCACGCGAGGCTGCTTAGTGGGACAGGAACAGGCTGGGCGCGCCGGTGGCGTTCAGGAACGAACGCGTGGCCCCGCCGAAGATGAATTCCTGCAGGCGCGGGTGACCGAAGGCGCCGGCCACCAGGATATCCGCGCTGACCTCCTTGGCCGCCGCCAAGAGCAGGGTGGCCGCGTCGCCGCCATCGCTGATGCCATGGATATCAGCGGTGACGCCCCGTTCGGCGAAGAAGGTCTGCAGGCGCTTGGGCTCGAAATAGCGGGAGGACGAGGCCGGGGCGGCGATGATCACCACCCGCTCCGCCTTTTGCAGCAGGGGCAAGGCCGTGCGGGCCGCGCGGCTGGCTTCCTTGCCGCCGTCCCAGGCCACCGCGATACAGCCGTCAGCCTTCAGGCCAGGGCGCGCCACGATGGTCGGCCGCTGCTCATCGGCGACGATCTGCTGGAAGCTTTCCGCCAGGGGGCCGCGACCACGGGCGGTGGCGTCATCGAACACCACCACATCCGCAAGCCGGCCCTCCATCGACAGGGCGGCCCAGACCGGCGAGTTCAGAGCCGTGAAGGTCTTGCGTTCATAGGCCAGGGCGTCAAACGAGGCCCGGGCGGCCCGCTCGCCCTCGGCGGCGGCGTCCTTCAGGCTCTGGACCGCGGTGACCTGCACCCCGCCCATGAACCCCTCGCCCATCCAGGGCATCAGGTCCGCCACATCCGCCGGAGCATAGACCGCCGAAACCTCGGCGTTGAACGGCGCGGCCAAGGTGGCGGCGGCGGTCAGCACGGCCGCGTCGGCGTCCCCGCCGGCGACGGGCGCCATGATCCTCGCCCAGCTCACACCTTGATTGGCCATTCGAATACTCCTTGGTTGCGGACAACGCGCTATTCGTTTCTACGCTCGTGTCGCGGCGATCATAATTGATTTACAGCAAAAGGAACGAGTTCGTGGCCAAAGGGCTCCGTAAAGGTAGCAAGGTCGAAACGCCCCGCGCGTGGCAAAGGATGCTGTCGGGCCGCCGCCTGGACCTGCTTGACCCCTCCCCCATGGACATCGAGATCGAGGACATCGCCCACGGCCTTGCCCGCGTCGCCCGCTGGAACGGCCAGACCACCGGCGAGCACGGCTTTTCCGTCGCCCAGCACTCCATGGTGGTCGAGGAGATCGCCGCCCATATCGAACCGGGCCTGGAGCCCCGCTGGCGCCTGGCGGCCCTGCTGCACGACGCCCCGGAATATGTGATCGGCGACATGATCTCCCCGTTCAAGACGGCCTTGGGGATCAACTACCGGGAATTCGAGGACCGACTGGAGGCGGCGATCCACATCCGCTTTGGCCTGCCGGCCAAGGTCCCGGCCAAGATCAAGGCCTTGATCAAGCAGGCCGACCGGGCCTGCGCCTATTTCGAGGCGACCCAGCTGGCGGGTTTCACCTCCGCGGAATCCCTCAAGCTGTTCGGCGCGCCACCCTCGGGCTACCTCCTGACCATCGATCCTCAGCCCGCCTTCGTGGCCCAGGATCACTATGTGCGGCGCTTCCACCTTCTGTCCGAGGCGGCGGGCTACAGCCCCACCCCCGCGGCGGCCTTCGACACCGAATAGGCCCGGCCGTGAGCGAGATCGTCATCGGGCTGTCGGCCGTGGTGGTCGCCGTGCGCAAGAGCGAGGCGGTGGTCCTGACCGTACGTCCGCACGACGCGCTCACCCACGAGACCTCGGCCCTGGCCGGCCTGCCCTTCGGTCCCTTCGACCCCGATGGTCACCGCACCTTCGAGCTGGGCCTGCGGGCCTTCGTCACCCAGCAGACCCGGTTCGAGCTTGGCTATGTGGAGCAGCTCTACACCTTCGGCGACAAGGGCCGCGACGCCCCACGGGCCGATGTCGGCGCCGGCGCCGCCCGGGTGATCTCGGTGGGCTATCTCGCCCTTACCCCCCAGGCCGTCCAGGCCCTGGGCCCCGACACGGTCTGGACGCCGATGCGGAAGTTCTTCCCCTGGGAGGACTGGCGCCGAGGCCGGCCAAGCCTGATCGACGAGGTGATCGCCCCGCCCCTGTTGCGCTGGGCCCGCCCCCCCGAGCGTCTGGCCCGGGCGCGCCTGCTGTTCGCCCTGGACGGCGCGCCATGGAACGAAGAGCGAGTGCTGGAGCGTTACGAACTGCTCTATGAGGCGGGGCTGGCCCCCGAGGCGGACCGCGACCGGGAGCGCGAGCGCGGCGGGCGCCCCGCCGAGCCCAGCCAATACGCCCCAGGCCTGGGCGAGCCCATGCTCTCCGACCACCGCCGCATCCTGGCCACCGCCCTGGGGCGCCTGCGGGGTAAGCTGAAATACCGCCCCGTGGTGTTCGAGCTGACCCCGCCGGAATTCACCCTGTCCCAGCTGCAGCGCACGGTGGAGGCCATCGCCGGCGTCACCCTGCACAAGCAGAACTTCCGCCGAAGCCTGGAGCGCACCGACCTGGTGGAGGGGCTCGGTCGCCTACACGCCGAGACCGGCGGTCGCCCCGCCGAATTGTTCCGCTTCCGCCGCGAACTGGTCCGCTCCGGCCGCGCCCCCGGCCTCGCCCTGCCCCTGCTGCGGGAGGGGTGAGGCCTCCCAGGCCTATGCTCTTCGGCTCATACCGGCTTCATCCGATGACCGGTCAGGTTCGCGTTCCCGCCATGCCCGTTTGATTTCATCCGACGTCTGACGCGAACCGTCCGGGCTCCAGCCGGGCGGGCCGAACACATAGCCGAGGGCCTCCTTGGGCGAGCGCGCATGGATTACATCCCGGCCGATTGAAACCCATTCGTGAAAAGCCACTCGGAAAATGTTGAAATCTCCAAGATTTTTTACAATCCCATAGCGCGGCGTCTCGTCCGATCGTTCTGGCTCGAAGGTGCCGAACAGCCGGTCCCAAATGATCAGGATCCCCGCATAGTTCCGGTCCAGATAGCGGGGGTTGCGGGCGTGGTGGACCCGGTGGTGCGAGGGGGTGTTGAACACCGCCTCGAATGGCGCGGGCATCCGGTCGATGGCCTCGGTGTGAATCCAGAACTGATAGACGAGGCTGATCCCCTTCTGGATGGCGATCATCGCCGGGGGAAAGCCCAGGAAGGCCAGGGGCAGCCACATAGCCCAGGTCATGGCCACGCCCCCGGTCCAGGTTTGGCGCAGGGCCGTGGACAGGTTGTAGTGCTGCGAGGAATGGTGGTTGACGTGGGACGCCCACCAGATCCGCCGCTCGTGGCTCAGACGGTGGAACCAGTAATAGGTCAGATCCTCAAGAAAGAAGATCGCCACCCAGGCCCACACCGCCGTCATCGGGATGGTGAACAGGCGGTGGCTATAGACCCAAAGGGTGCTGACCGCGATCAACCCGCCGATCAGGACCCCGGCCACGGTGCTGCCCAGGCCCATGACGAGCGAAGCGGCGGTGTCCTTGGCCTCATATTCCGCCTTGGCCTTGCCCAGGCGCCCCAGAATGATCTCCAGGATGATGGTCAGGATAAAGAAGGGCGTGGCCAGGGTGACCGGATCGAAGCTCTTCATGCGCGGGCCTCCGAACCCGGGGGCCAGGGCGCCGCGCCCTCGGCCAGGAAACTCGCCACCGGCGCGCCGACATCCTCAAGCCTGAACTGAAGGCGCCCGTCCCGCGCGGCCGTATGCGCCGCCTCAGTCCAGCCGAGACTGCGGGCGACATAGCCATCGCCCGCGCGAAACAGGATCAGGGCCTCATTGCCAGACCGGGCCACGACACCCCGTCGATCGGCGGGAATCCAAAGCCGTTCAAAGTTGCGGCCAGGAAATTCCTCGGCCAGCAGCGCACGGGCGGCGACCTCATCCAGGGGCGGACAGGGCCGCTCAATCCGCGCCCAGGCGGCGAAGGCCACCAACAGGGCGATGGCCACCGCCGACCCCGCCAATTGAATCCAAAACCCCAAACCCATTTGCGCTCCCCCTGACGGGAAGGTTCGCAGAGCCGGCTTCGGCGTCAACCGGAAACTGGATTCAGGGCCCGCGGCGAATTCCTCCCCGACGGGGGAGGAATTCAGATCCCGGCTAGAACTTCCTCACATAGGAGACGGCCCACACATCGTCGTCGTTGCTGTGGTTCTGATAGTCGTAGCGGGTGTAGTCCAGCCGCACCCCATTAGGACCGCCATTGAAGAAATACTGTCCGCCCACCCCATAGTTCCAGCTGTTGACCCCATAGCGGTAGGTCGTCGAGGCTCCATAGTCGCTCAGGCGGGTGTCAGTGCGGCCATAGCCCACCCGGGCGAAAAGATCGGCATTGGGAAGGACCGGCAGATAGCCCACGGCGTACCCCGCGTACTGGTCGCGCAGACGCACGCTGGTCGGCGCCCCGGTCACGCTGGTGTGGTCGCTATTCAGCCCCAGGGTGGTCTCGCCCTCAACCCCGAAATAGCGGCCGAATCGGGCGCCGAGTCGCGCCTGCGCGCCGCTCAGATCCACGCCATTGCCATCGACATTGGCATAGCCAAGGGTTCCATAGCCGGACACGCGCTCCAGGGGACCTGCCTCCTGGGCCAGGGCTGGGGCGGCCGTCAAGGCCGCGGCGTAGCCAGAAACGGCGATGAGGATGGTCTTCATGGTCATGCACTCCAAAGAGAGAGACGTTTTTTGCTCGCCCAGCCACGAGTCATCCTCCCCCCGGCCCGGGGCGACATCGGGTTCATGGTGTGGCGTCAATGGGGGAAGTGTTGCTGCGACGTGACAGCGGGCTGACGTCTCTTGCGGGCGTGCTATATCGAGCGCGAATGCCCCAGGGGGCCGGAGGAGACGCTAAGTCGTGCATCATGCCGTTATCGCGGCGACGGGCCTGTTCACCCCGCCGAACGCCATTTCCAACGAAGAACTCGTCGAGTCCTTCAATCTCTACGTAGAGCGCTTCAACGCCGACAACGCCGAGGCCATCGCGGCGGGCGACGTCGTCGCTCTGCAGCCCTCCTCGCCGGAATTCATCCTCAAGGCCTCCGGTATCCGCTCCCGTTTCGTGATGAACAAGACCGGGATCGTCGATCCGGCGGTGATGCGCCCCGCGATTCCCGAGCGGCCCAACGAGGAGCTCTCGATCCTGGCCGAGATGGCCGTCACCGCCGCCCGTCAGGCTATCGAGGCCTGGGGTAAGCCGGTGGAGCGGATCGACGCGGTGCTCTGCGCCGCCTCCAACATGCAGCGGGCCTATCCCGCCATGGCCATCGAGATCCAGAACGCCCTGGGCATCGGCGGCTTTGGCTTCGACATGAACGTCGCCTGCTCCTCCGCCACCTTCGGCATCAAGACCGCCGCCGACTTCATCGCCTCGGGTTCGGCCCGGGCGGTTCTGATGGTCAATCCGGAAATCTGCTCAGGCCACCTGAACTTCAAGGACCGCGACAGCCACTTCATCTTCGGCGACGTGGCCACCGCCGTGATCGTCGAGCGCGCCGATGACGCCCAGGGCGGCTGGGACATCCTGGGCACGCGGCTGAAGACCGTGTTCTCCAACAACATCCGCAACAACTTCGGCTTCCTCAACAACGCCGCCCCCGAAGGAATCGGCAAGCCGGACAAGCTGTTCGTGCAGGAGGGCCGCAAGGTGTTCCGCGAGGTGGTGCCGATGGTCTCGCAGATGATCCTGGAGCACGCTGGCGACCTGGACCTCGATCCCCAGGGCCTCAAGCGCCTGTGGCTGCACCAGGCCAATATCAACATGAACGACATGATCGGCCGCAAGGTGCTGGGCCGCGATCCCACACCGGAGGAGAACGTGATCATCCTCGACGACTACGCCAACACCTCCTCGGCCGGCTCGATCATCGCCTTTCACAGCCACTCCGTGGATATGACCAGCGGCGACCTCGGCCTGATCTGCAGCTTCGGCGCCGGCTATTCCGCCGGCACGGTGTTCGTCAGGAAGCGGTGATGCCTAAGCCCTTCCCCCTCGATGGGGGAAGGGTCTTGCTAGCCCAGATAGGCCACGCCGATCACGGCGGCGCCGGCCATGCCCAGGGCCACTGAGGCCAGCCAGGGCCAGCGCTTGCGGGTGATGATGGCGATGGTGGAGATGGCGATGCCCATTTCCAGGAAGGTCGCGGCCAGGCTCAGGCGGTGGTGGCGGTGTTCGTGCCGGGCGCTGGCGGCGCGGTCGGCCTTGCTTTCCTCTTCCAGCTTCTTGGCCTCGGCCTGGGCCTCGTCCTGCCCCGCGCCCTCTTCCTTGGCCTTGGCCTTGTAGGCTTCAGCCTTGGGGCCGCCATTGTCGGCGGCCAGGGCGTAGAGATTTTTCTTCAGGCTCTTGGCCTGGAAGAAGTTCCACTGGTCGGTGGCCTTGTCCTGGTTCAGCACCGCTTCGTTGGCGGAGATGATGGCCCCGCCGCTCTCGAAGGTCTCCAGGCTGCCGGCCACGGCCGCGACCACCGCCAGGACGGCGATGGTGATCGACACCTGTGAAATGAAGGGGTCTTTCTCGTGGGCGGCGTGGGCCGCGTGTTCGGCGTGTTCGTGGGCTTCAAGCGGCATGTCGTTCATGGCGATTCGCTTCCTCGGCGGTCTTGAGCCCAGGTTTAGCCCAAAAGCCGCGAAGGCGTCATGACATGCGGGCCGCCGCGCGCTTTTGGCGCGCGGCGATGTCCCCTACTTCCTGTTGTTCAGGGCCGCTTGGGCCGCCGCCAGACGGGCGATCGGCGTGCGGTAGGGCGAGCAGGACACATAGTCCAGGCCCACCGTCTCGCAGAAGGCGATGGAGGCCGGATCGCCCCCATGCTCGCCGCAGATGCCCAACTTGACGTCCGGGCGGACCTTGCGGCCCCGCTCGGCGGCGATGCGGATCAGATCCCCCACCCCTTCCTGGTCCAGGGTGACGAAGGGGTCCTTTTCGAAGATCCCCTTCTCGATATAGGCGTTCAGGAACTTGCCCGAGTCATCGCGGCTGATGCCGAAGGTGGTCTGGGTCAGGTCGTTGGTGCCAAAGGAGAAGAACTCGGCGTATTCGGCCAGGTCCCCGGCGCGCAGGGCGGCCCGGGGCAGTTCGACCATGGTGCCGACGCTATAGGCGATCTTGACGCCCTTTTCCGCCTGGACCTGTTCGGCCACCCGGTCGGTGAGGAGGCGCAGATATTTCATCTCCTCGCCCTTGGCCACCAGGGGGTGCATGATTTCCGGATGGGGCGCGGTCTTGC
>JARLIP010000336.1 GCA_031291685.1 Caulobacteraceae bacterium
CATCCGCCGGTTCTGCGGCTTGGCCGCGATCAGCTCGCTGATCTGGCCCTGGCGCACCAGGGCCGGGGAATTGGCCCCGGTGGAGGCGTCGGCGAACAACAGCTGCACGTCCCGGGCCCTAAGCTCGCGGCCATTGACCCGGTAGGTGGACCCGGCCCCCCGGTCGATCCGACGGCTGACCTCCAGCACCGGATCGTCGGCGAACTGGGCCGGCGCCGTGCGGTCGGCGTTGTCGATGGTCAGGATCACCTCGGCGTGGTTGCGCGAGGCCCGCCCGCCGCTGCCGGCGAAGATCACGTCGTCCATGCCCCCCGCGCGCATGGCCTTGGCCGAACTGGCCCCCATGACCCAGCGCAGGGCCTCCAGCAGGTTGGACTTGCCGCAGCCATTGGGGCCGACCACCCCGGTCAGGCCCGGCTCGATCCGGAACTCGGTGGCGTCGACGAAGGACTTGAAGCCCGACAGGCGCAGCTTGAGAAAATGCATGCGCCCTTCCCGCCTCAGCGCGCCTTGCTGGCGGTGTCGACGGCGGCGCCCAGGGTGGCCAGGGTCTGTTCGCCGGACAGGACCTGGCCGTTGATCACGAAGGTGGGGGTGCTGTTGATTCCGTCGCGGGCGGCGTAGGTCTGAACCCGGGTGTTGAGCGCGCTGAGTCCGGCCCCGTCAAAGACGCAGGCGTTGACCTGGGCCTCGGTCAGGCCCGCCGATTGGCCGGCCCGCAGCATCACCCCCTGGACGTCGCCCTTCTCGTAAATCTCCTGCTGATGGCGGAAGATCTGGTCGAGGATCGGAAAATACTTGTCCTTGCCGCCGCAGCGGGCGGTCAGGAAGCCGGCGGCGGCCACCTGCAGGGGCGGGGTCAGGAGCTCGCGCATCACGTAGCGCACCTTGCCGGTGTCCACATACCTGGCCTTGAAGTCCGCGAAGACCTCGTTGTTGAACTGCGCGCAGTGGGGGCAGCTGGCCGAGGCGTACTCGATCACCGTGACCTTGGCGTCGGGACTGCCCAGGGTCATGTCGTCGGGGGTCACCCGCCAGTCGGGAGCCGCGCTCGCCGCGCTGGCCAGGATCAGGCCGAGGGCCAGGCCCACCAGGGCCGCCGATCGCCGGGTCGGAAAACGCACGCGCAAAGCCCTCTCAAGCTGAAATAGAGGCCAAGTCGTCAGGGCGCCTGATTAGACCCCGATTCTGGCGGGACGAAAGCCTTGCGCGCGAAGGACTGGACCTTGCCGATCCCTCCCGCGCGAAGCCCTGGCTATTTGGCGTTCTGGGCGGCGGCGATCGCCGTATCCAGGCTGGTCAGGGACTGTTCTCCGTCCAGCTTCTTGCCGTTGACGATGAAGGTCGGGGTGCCGGTGATGTTGTCCATCTTGCTGAACTTCTGGATCCGGTCGTTCAGGGCGGTGAGCGACTTCTCATCGGAGATACAGGCGGTGAACTGGGCCTCGCTCATCCCCGCCGACTGGGCGATGCGCAGCAGGCTGCCACGGTAGTCGCCAGACTGATACATCGCCTCCTGGCCACGGAAGATCGCGTCGAGAACGCTGAAATACTTGTCCTTGCCGGCGCAGCGGGCGGTTAGGAAGCCGGCGGCGGCCACCTGTTCCGGCGGGGTCAGGAACTCGCGGAACACATAGTGGATCTTGTTCGTGTCGATGTACTTGGCCTTCAGGGCCGGGAACACCTCGTTGTTGAACCGCGCGCAGTGGGGGCAGCTGGCCGAGGCGTACTCGATCACCGTGACCTTGGCTGTCGGGGCGCCCAGGCTCATGTCGTCGGCGGTGACGGCGCCCTTCTGTCCGAACAGCTTGTCGCAGCCGGCCAAGCCAAGGCTGCTGAGGCCGATCACGGCGGTGGCGGCGAGGACGAGGAGGCGACGGTTGAAAAGGCCCATGGGCAGGTTCCTGTCTGTGGCGTTGGCATGTGACGGTCGCGCCGGATCGCGGCTTCGCCGCTGCGGCCCGGCTTGTCAACGGGATAGAGCGATGGTGGCCAGAGTGTGGTGAAGGCGCGATCCGCGTCCAGGGCTTTTAAACCTCAGCGCGTTTGGCGCATCACCTCGCGCCCGAGGCGCAACAGGGCCTTCTTCAGCCCTTCGTCTCCCTCCCGGGCGAGGCCCTGTTCCAGTTCGGCCTCCACGGCGGCGTCCAGGGGTTGGGCGCGGCGGCGGCGGGCCTGGGCGGCCTTGGCCTGGGCCTCCGCGGCGGGGCGGCCCACCACCCCCTGGACGATGCGCAGGCGCTCCACCTGATCCTTGCCCAGGAACAGATTGACCCGGGCGAGGATGTCGGCGGACTGGTGCTGGATCAGGGCCGCGGCGGGCCCGTCCACCTTCAGCTCCAGGGTGGCGCCGGCCTTGCCCTTGCTCAGCTTCACCGGCTCGGTGCGGGCGGCCAGGGTCTCGCCGACGATCTCCCGCCACCGGGCCTTCAGGCCCTCCGGTCCCTTGCCGAACCGCTCGTCCAGGGTCTTGAGCAGGCTCGTCAGGGCGCGCCCGGCCACTGGCGGGGGGCGCCGGGGCGGACGGGAGCGCTTCATCGACAGGATCTGTCGAGCCTCCTCGACGCTGGGCAGGGGACGGGGCATGACATCAGGATAGTCCCGAACGCCCGTCCCGTCCCAGAAGAGAATCGATGCCCGCCAAAGCCGATATCCGCCGCCGCCTGCTGGCCTGGTACGACGCCGCCGCCCGGACCCTGCCCTGGCGGGTCGGTCCTAGTGGTGCGGGTTCGGGCGCCGCGGGACCCAGCGCGACTGGCCGGGCCGATCCCTATCACGTGTGGCTTTCGGAGGTGATGCTGCAGCAGACCACCGTGCCCCACGCCACACCCTATTTCCTGAAGTTCCTGCAACGCTGGCCCACGGTCGGCGATCTGGCCGCCGCCCCGGACGCCGAGGTCATGGCCGCCTGGGCGGGGCTCGGCTACTACGCCCGCGCCCGCAATCTCCTGGCCTGCGCCCGGGCGGTGGCGGATGGGCTTGGGGGCGTCTTTCCCGATACGGAGGCGGGGCTCCTGGCTCTGCCAGGGGTGGGCGCCTACACCGCCGCGGCGGTGGCGGCCATCGCCTTCGACCGGCCGGCCAATGTGGTGGACGGCAATGTCGAGCGGGTCGTGGCCCGGCTTTACGCCGTCGAGACGCCCTTGCCAGACGCCAAGCCCGAACTGAAGACCCTGGCCGGCGCCCTGGTCACGGCCGAGCGCCCTGGAGACTGGGCCCAGGCCCTGATGGATCTGGGCGCCACCCTGTGCCGACCCAGATCGCCCCTGTGCGAACTGTGTCCCCTGGCCGGCGCCTGCGCCGCCCGGGCGGGCGGCGATCCCCAGGCCTATCCCCGCCGCCGGGCCAAGGCCGACCGCCCCCGCCGCCACGGGGCGGCGTTCCTGTTGGTCAGCGGGGGCGACGTCGCCCTGGTCAGCCGTCCGCCCAAGGGGCTGCTCGGCGGTATGCTGGGCCTGCCCACCAGCGACTGGCGGGCGACGCCCTGGACGTCGAAGGAGGTCTTGGCGGCGGCGCCGCCGCTGACCGGCGGGATGGCCGGAAACTGGACGCCGGCCGGCCAGATCGAGCACGTCTTCACCCACTTCGCCCTGACCCTTCAGGTCTGGCGGGCCGAGACCGTGGGCCGTCCGCAGGGGTTCGTCTGGACACCAATCACAGGGCTGGACGCCCTGCCGAGCGTGTTCCTCAAGGCCGCCCGTCAGGGCCTGGCCCCCCAGGCCCGGCTCCTCTAGGTCCGACTTCCTTAGGCCGCGCGGATGCCCGAAGTGATCTGGTCGCCTTGGACGCCCAGAAGCGCGTCGTAGCCCAGGATCATATCGACATCCCGGCCGTTGGTGGCCAGGGGCAGGCGCAGCCACAGAATCGACAGGTGCCCGGCGCCGCGCCAGGCGAAATTATGCACCCCGACCCCAGGCCGGCGCTGATCGACGATCTTGTCCAGTTCCGCGCGCCAGTACTCGGCGGCGGCGCTGTTATAGACCTCCTGCAGGGTGCGGCCGGTGATCTCCCGGCCATAGACGTTGTAGAGCCCGGTGCCCGCCAGGCGCAGGCGATAGTCGCGGGGATCGGGCAGGACGTCGATCAGGCTGACGGTGGGCAGGTGGCGCTTGAAATGGGCCGGATGAATCGCCTCCCGCCCCGGCAGTAAGGCGCCTTGCCGACGTGACGCCCAATAGGCGAAGAGCTCCTCGTGGGCTCTTACCGCGGTGGCGGGACCGCCTGATTGCGCCATCATCTGCGGATTCCTTAACAACCCGTTGGAATCACGATGAATCAAATATCGCTTACGGGAGGAAACCGAGGCAAGCGAAAATCCGAGCGTGCGGAGGATTATCGTAACGTGCCGCCATAAATAACAAAGCCCCCGCGGCGGAACCGCGGGGGCTGGCAGGTCAGGATATCGAGGACCGGATCAGCGGCCCTTGCGGGCGGTCTGGCGGCCGCCCTGGCCCAGGCCCATCTGCTTGGCCAGGTCCGAGCGCGCCTTGGCGTAGTTCGGCGCCACCATGGGATAGTCCTTGGGCAGGCTCCACTTGGCGCGGTAATCCTCGGGACTCATATTGTACTTGGTGCGCAGGTGCCGCTTCAGCGACTTGAATTTGCGACCATCTTCAAGGCAGATCAGATAGTCCGGGGTGATCGAACGCTTCAGCGAAACCGCCGGTTCCTTGGGCGCGACTTCAACCGTTTCGACGCCTGTCGTCACGCCGGAAAGGGCGCGATGAACGCTTTGGATCAAGGCAGGAAGATCAGCGGCTGATACTGAGTTATTGCCGACATAGGCGGACACGATATCCGCGGTCATCTCGATAATTTCCGATTTATCGTCCATGTTCTTCTCTGTCGATCTCGATTTGATCAAAACATGACGCACTGAGTCTTGCGTCTGATGCGTCCTTGCATATAGAGCTTCCCGTCACGGGACAACGCCAAAAATTGAATCGAAATCGAGAATTCCCCTCAAGATGTAGTAAAGATGACGCAGTTCTCGGTACAGCGACGGATCGTCAGCAACGACCAGGTTTCTTTATGGAAATAGGGGAATCAGCTTTCCGCCTGGGCCGAGGTCGTCCTCGTCATATGTCAGGTCGGCGACTTAACGCCCAAAATCGTTGGACAAGGCCAGCATCGCCGCCCGTTGGGGAAGCGAGTATTCGTCCAGCCCCTCATTGTCCCCATCCCGAATCGCCTTGAGCAGGGTTGGGGTAAGGGCCGAGGACAGGGACCAGTTCCAATAGCGCAGCACGGTCTGGGCCCGATCCACGGCGATCATGTCGTAAGTCACCAGCACCCGTGCAAGGGGGGCGGCGACCGTTCCGTCATCTTCGGTCTCGGGACGGCGCAGGCCGCGCCACAGGGCCCTTAAGGCCGACTTGGGCAGGCCGGTGGCCTTGCACAATATGGCCAGGGGCTCGCCCCCGGCGTCGGTGAAGATCTTGGCCCCGGTCATGGGCTTGAGCCCCGACAGATAGGAGATCTCCTCGGCGATCTCCCGGGTCATGCCGGTCTCGGCCGCCGCCACGGCGCCCTCGAGGCTGTCATAGGGGCTCTTGTCCACCGCCGCGCGATTGCGCTGGCGCCGTTCGATGAATTGCAGGGCCTTGCGCGACAGGGGGTCGGTCCAGCCCTCGGCGGCGGCGAGGGGAAACACGTCCCCGGCGGCCTCCTGCAGGACCTCGCGGGAGACGGCGAAGCGCTGAAGGATGGTCCGGCGCGCGATCTCGTCCGCCCACCAGAACAGAATATAGGCGTGGGAGGGCCGCAGCTCCGCCCGCTTCAGCAGGGCCGGAATGATCCGCGGCGTCTCGCGGGTGGCCGCCACCAGGGTCTCCACCGCGTCGGCGGGCAGGCGGGCCAGGTCATTGCGCAGCAGCACGTCGATCACCGCCGGCTCCATGCGCTCCGCCAGGGCCTCGCTGATCACCTCGGAGACCCCGCGGCGGGCGGCGATCACCTTGCGATGTTCAAGGCCGGTGTTGCGGATGCAGTCCAGCAGGTCCGAATCGCTGAGCCAGGCGCAGTTTTCCAGCAGGGGACCGGAGACCTCGAACACGTCCCGCAGCAGAAGCCGCACCAGGGTGGCGGGGATCTCGGTCAGGTTGGCCAGGCGCCGGGCCACCCGGGCCCGCTCTTCCACCTCGGCCTCCCGCAGCATCTCCACCAGGAGGTCGGCGGTGACGCTGCGCTCGAAGGCGTTGACCCGGCTGCTGGGCAGACAGACCACGTCGGCCAGTCGCTTGAGCAGGGCGATGCGCGCCCGCGAAGCCGGGGGCTTCGCGGGCGGCGATAGGGGGTCCAGGGGCGCGGAATCGCTCATCGCACTTCGTCGGGCGCTCGATCAGCCAGGGGCCCAGCCACCATGACGGCGGCGGGTTAACCATCTGTGTGTCGGCGAACGATAGGCTTTCGCGAGGCTCCCCGAAAGACCGGCCGCTTCTATTTGAATTCTGGCTGCGTCCAATCCGGCCAGATATCCGGCAGGTCGGCGGAAACCGTGTTGGGATAATGGGGCTGGCGCTTCTCCAGGAACGAGGTGACCCCTTCCTTGGCGTCTTCGGCCCGGCCGCGGAACTGGATCGCCCGGCTGTCGGCCCGGTGGGCGACCATCGGATGGTCCGCGCCCAGCATCCGCCACATCATCTGCCGGGTCAGGGCGATGGAGACCGGGGCGGTGTTGTCGATGATCTCCCGGGCGATGGCCCTGGCCGCCGGCAGCAGATCCTCCGGCTCGTGCAGGGAGCGCACCAGACCGCGCTCATGGGCCTCGGCGGCGGGGAACACCCGGCCCGAATAGCTCCATTCCAGGGCGGTGGAGATCCCCACCAGCCGGGGCAGAAACCAGGAAGAGCAGGCCTCGGGGGTGATGCCCCGCCGGGCGAAGACGAAGCCGAACCGCGCCGCCGTGGAGGCGATGCGGATGTCCATGGGCAATTGCATGGTCACACCGATGCCCACGGCGGCGCCGTTGATGGCGCCGATCACCGGCTTGAGGCTGTCGAAGATGCGCAAGGTCACCCGCCCGCCGCCGTCGCGATAGATCTCGCCCACCTTGGCCTCGTCCCGTGCGGCCTCGCCGCGCTCGGCGTAGTTGAAGGTCTGGCCCCCGGCCGACAGGTCGGCGCCGGCGCAGAAGGCCCGGCCCGCCCCGGTGACGATCACCGCCTTCACCGCGTCGTCGGCGTCGGTGGCGTCGAAGGCCGCGATCAGCTCCAGCATCATCTGGGCGGTGAAGGCGTTCATCTTCTCCGGCCGGTTCAGGGTGATCGTGGCGATCCCGTCCTCGACTTCGTATTTCAGGGTTTCAAACGTGGGCGTCGCCATCCGGTCTCTCCAAAAAGCCCTTCTATGACCCACCGTCCCTCGAACCTCGGTCGAGGCGTCGAGTCGGCGTTGCCAACGGGGCGGTTCCAGGCAATATCGACATCAGTAAACAATGATAAGGCTTCTGGGAGAAGACCATGACGGAACGGCGAGAGGCCGATTATGTGGCCGACTACGTGATTGTCGGCGCGGGGTCCGCCGGGTGCGTCCTGGCCAACCGGCTCAGCGCCGACGGCCAGGCCAAGGTGGTGCTGCTGGAAGCGGGCGGGGACGATCGTCCCACCAAGAACCCCTCGCAGTTCATGTCCAACCTGATGATTCACGTGCCGGTGGGCTATTCCCAGACGCTGAAGGATCCGAAGGTCAACTGGCTCTATTCCACCGAACCCGATCCAGGCACCGGCGGGCGCAGCCATGTCTGGCCCCGGGGCAAGGTCCTGGGCGGCTCGTCCTCGATCAACGGCCTGCTCTATATCCGGGGGCAGCATTCCGACTATGACGGCTGGCGCCAGCTGGGCTGCGAGGGCTGGTCCTGGGATGACGTCCAGCCCTATTTCCTGCGCTCCGAGCATCAGGAGCGCGGCGCCGCCGGGGGTTGGCACGGGGTGGGCGGACCGCTCAACGTCTCCGACGTGACCCAGACCCACGAGGTCTCCGACGCGGTGGTGGACGCCTGCGAACAGGCCGGCCTGCCGCGCAACGCCGACGTCAACGGCGCCGAGCAGGAGGGCGTCAGCTACTACCAGCTCACGGTCAAGAACGGCCAGCGCTGCTCGGCGGCTGTGGCCTATCTGCATCCGGTCATGGACCGCCCCAACCTGCGGGTGGAGACCAACGCCCTGACCACCCGGGTGCTATTCGAGGGCAAGAAGGCCGTGGGGGTCGAGTTCATCCAGAACGGCGTCAAGCGCACCGTGCGGGCGGCCAGGGAGGTGATTCTCTGCGGCGGCGCCATCAACTCCCCGCAACTGCTGCAATTGTCGGGGATCGGCCCGGGGGCGCTGCTGCGCCAGAACGGGATCGAGGTGCTGGTCGACGCCCCCGGCGTGGGCGAGAACCTTCAGGATCACTATGTGATCAGCGCCACCTATCGGCTGAAGGCCGGGGTGGTCTCGGTCAACGAACTGACCCGCGGGCCTCGCTTCCTGGGCGAGACCCTGAAATACCTCTTCCAGCGCAAGGGTCTCCTGACCCTGTCCGCCGCCCATATCGCCGTGTTCTGCAAGTCGCGGCCGGACCTGGCCAGCCCGGACATCCAGTTCCACATCCTGCCCGCCACCATGGACGTGGATAAGCTGGTCAACGAGCAGAAGATGGAGCTGGAAAACCTGCCGGGCCTGACCATCGCCCCCTGCCAGGTGCGCCCGGAAAGCCGCGGCTCCATCCGCATCAAGTCCGCCGATCCCACCCAGTATCCGGCCATCCAAGCCAACTATCTGAGCAACCCCCTGGATCAGGAGGTGGCCGTGGCCTCGCTCAAATGGGGCCGCCGGATCGCCGAACAGCCGGCCTTGCAGCGCTATATCGACCACGAGATGGCGCCGGGCCCGGCGGCGGCCACGGACGAGGCCCTGCTGGACTACGCCCGCATGGCCGGCTCGACCATCTATCATCCCGTGGGCACCTGCCAGATGGGACGCGGCCCCAACGCCGTGGTCGATCCGCAGCTGCGGGTCCTGGGGGTCGAGGGCCTGCGGGTGGTGGACGCCTCGGTGATGCCGCGGCTGGTCTCGGGCAACACCAACGCCCCGACCATCATGATCGCGGAAAAGGCCGCCGACATGATCCTCGGCAAGGCCGCCCTGGCCGCCGCCGCCTGATCCCGACCGGAAGACCCGGGGCCGGGAACGCTTGCCCGGCCCGGTGAAAGGCGCCATCAAACGGGCGTTTAAACTTTGGAGGACGCCTGATGGCCGCTGTTGAGTTCAAGGATCTGCCGAGCCTGGTCGGCCAGGAAGTAGGCGTTTCCGACTGGCTGGAAATCACCCAGGAGCGGGTCAACCAGTTCGCCGAGGCCACCGGCGACCACCAGTGGATCCACGTGGACGTGGAACGCGCCAACCGCGAGATCGGCGGCCCGATCGCCCACGGCTATCTGACCCTGTCCCTGATCCCCTTCCTCGGCGCCGGCCTCTTGGACGTCAAGGGCGTCACCCGGGGCATCAACTACGGCTCGGACAAGGTGCGCTTCACCAACATGGTCCGCGTTGGCAAGCGCGTGCGCATGCGCCAGAAGCTGATCGGCGCCGAGCCCAAGTCCGGCGGCATTCAGCTGAAGAACGAGTGCACCATCGAGATCGAGGGCGAGGATCGTCCGGCCTGCGTCGCCGAAACCATCAGCGTCGTTTACGGCGCCTGATCATCCCGCGCGCTCCCCTGTTCCTGGCCTCTATCCCTGGAATGGGGGAGTGAGCGGCCCTCAGGCCGCGGCGGCGGCGCGACCGCTGGCGGCGGGCAGGGCGGCGGTGATCGCCTGGAGCAGGCGCTCGGGCTTGATCGGCTTTTCCACCACGCTGTGCATGCCGCAGTCGACATAGGTCTTGGCGTCTTCGGGGTCGGCGTTGGCGGTCAGGGCGATGATCGGCACCATGCCCGCGGCGCCGGGAAGGGCGCGGATGGCGCGGGTGGCTTCGACCCCGTCCATGCGGGGCATGCGGATATCCATCAGGATCAGGTCGAACCGGCCGCTGCGGGCGGCTTCCACCGCCTCGACCCCGTCCTCGGCGCATTCCGAGGTGCAGTCGAACATTTCACACAGGGCCTCGGCCACCATGCGGTTGGTGGCGTTGTCGTCCACCACCAGAACATGGGCGGTGTTGCGCATGCCGTTCAGCTCGCTGACGCCCTTGTCCGCGGCGGCCACGGTTTCGGCGGCGTTGAATTCGAAGGTGACGGTCACCCCGGCGCCGACATTGCTGTCGGCGCGGATGGAGCCGCCCATGCGGGCGATGATTCTCTGGCAAAGGGACGGGCCCAAGCCCAGATTGGCCACCCCGCGCCGCCGCCCGCCCGGGGCGAAGGCCTCCAGCAGATGGGAGGCCGACAGACCGCCGGAGCTGTCGCGCACCCGGCCGATCAGACGCAGGCCGTCCAGGCTGCGCACCGCCTGCAGACTGGCCTCCACCGTGCCGCCCCGCCCGACGGTCACCGCCGCCTCGATCAGCTTGTCGAACACCTGGCGCACCCGGCCGCCGTCGATGGTGGCGTTCAGATCCGGCTCGCCGTCATAGGACACCAGCAGGGTGAAGCCTTCCCGCGCCACGCGGCCATGCCAGCTGAACTGCACCCCGTCGATGTATTCGCGCAGCAGGACCGGAGCAGCGTCAAGGGTCATCTCGCCGAACTCGGCCCGGGACAGCTCCACGGCGTCGTTGATGGCTCGCAAGGTGGCCTGGCTGGATTCCAGGATGGTCCGCACGAAGGCCTGGGAATCCGAGGACAGGGGCTGGCGCTGCAGCAGTTCGGCCACCGCCACCACCCCGTTCATCGGGGAGCGGATCTCATGGCTGATCAGGTCCAGCAAGCGTTCGCTATTGAGCTGTTCGGCGCTCTCATCCCGGCGGGCGCGCAGCATGGAGCGCATGGACACCACGCCGCGATATCGGCCCGCCTCGATGACCACCAGACCGGCCGTCGGCTCGGTGTGGCCCAGCAGCAGGGCGCAGGCCTGATCCAGGTCGATATCGGCCTCTACGGTCAGGGGCCTGGCCATGACGTCATAGACGGGGCGGTCGGCCTCGCTGGGCCGCACCGCGCCCCGGCCAATCACGCCGATAGGTCGGCCATGGTCGGCAACCACCAGCAGATCGCATCCTGGGGCGTCCAGGAAGCGATCAAGCACGGCGCCGCAGCGGGCGCTGCTGGCGATCGGCTCGAATACTTCAATCAGATGGGTGATGCCGGGCATGCTTTAAATCGCGACGCTGTTACAGTTGGAACATGCCAACTCACACTTGCAAACTCGTTAAGGCGCGCGATTCTTGGAAATATCCGTCGCGATGACAGTCGAAAGAACACGACTCCTTGAAGTTATTGATTGAGAAACCACGATTACGTATTGGCGCGAATGGCGCCGATACAGGTCTTTTTTGCAGCCACGGGCGGACCATGTAAGAAGGGTTCGAACGCGAACCGCCGCCGATGGCGCGATCCTCGTTCAGGCCTGATGCTGTAAGGGAATTCGCGAACCTCCATGACCGCCCAACCCCTCTCTAATGACGGCGCCCTGGTGCTCTTCTCGGGGGGGCAGGACTCCACTGCTTGCTTGGCTTGGGCCCTGGATCGCTACGCCCGGGTGGAGACGGTGGGCTTCGATTACGGTCAACGCCACGCCGTGGAGCTGAAGGCCCGTGTAAAGCTGCGACGGCGGGTCGCACAAAAATTTCCGGTCTGGGGCGAGCGGCTGGGCCCCGATCACCGCCTGAATCTGCGCAGTTTCGGCGCCCTGTCGGAGTCCGCGCTCACCACGGACCGGGCCATTGAGATGACCGAACGGGGGTTGCCCTCCACGTTCGTGCCCGGCCGCAACCTGGTTTTTCTCACCTATGCCGCCGCCCTGGCTGACCGCCGCGGCCTCGCCGCCCTGGTGGGGGGCATGTGCGAGACCGACTATTCCGGCTATCCCGACTGTCGCCGGGACACCCTGGACGCCCTGCAATCGGCCCTGAACCTGGGCATGGCCCGGGACTTTCGCATCGAAACCCCGCTGATGTGGCTGACCAAGGCCCAGACCTGGGGCTTGGCCAAGGCTCTGGGCGGGCAGACCCTGGTCGATCTGACGGTCCACGACAGTCACACCTGCTACACCGGTGATCGCACCCCCCACGACTGGGGCCACGGCTGCGGGGTTTGCCCGGCCTGCGACCTGCGGGCCCGGGGCTGGCGCGAGTGGAACGAGGCCGGCGCCCCCAGCCTCGAAGCCCGTCCGTGAGCTATTCGGTCAAGGAGATCTTCCTGACCCTGCAAGGGGAGGGCGGACAGGCTGGCCGCGCGGCGGTGTTCTGCCGTTTCGCCGGCTGCAATCTGTGGAGCGGGCGCGAAATCGACCGGGCCGGCGCCGTCTGCACCTTCTGCGACACCGATTTCGTCGGCATGGACGGGGAGGGCGGCGGCCGCTTTCCCACGCCCGCGGCCCTCGTGGACGCTATTGAGGCCAAGTGGGCCGGGGGCGTGGGCGATCGGCTGGTGGTCTGCACCGGGGGCGAGCCCCTGCTGCAACTCGATCCGCCCCTGATCGCGGCCCTTCACGCGCGGGGCTTTTCCATCGCCGTGGAGACCAATGGGACCCTCGCCGCCCCGGAGGGGCTCGACTGGATCTGCGTCAGCCCCAAGGCCGACGCCCTCCTGGCCCAGACCCGGGGCCAGGAGCTGAAGCTGGTCTTCCCCCAGGCCGGCGTCGATCCGGCGCGCTTTGAATCCCTGGATTTCGAGCGGTTCTACCTGCAGCCCATGGATGGCCCGGACCGCGCGACCAACTCCGATTTGGCCGTCGCCTATTGCCTTTCCCATCCCCGGTGGCGTTTAAGCGTGCAAACCCACAAATATCTCGGCCTGCCCTAGGCGCTGCGGCGTCCGCGCGGCCCATTTGGACCCCATGACCGACGCCCTCTTCGAAATCACCAAGTCCGCGACCTTCGACGCGGCGCACCACCTCAACAACGGCCCGGCGGACAGTCCCTATCGGCGGCTGCACGGTCATTCGTTCAAGGTGGAGGCCACCGTGCGCGGCCCGGTGGTGGAGCCGGCCGGATGGGTGGAGGATCTGGCCGCCCTGGACGGCGCCCTGCGCGCCGTGGCCGCGGAGTTGGATCACAGCTTCCTCAACGATCATGAGGAATTGAAGACCCCGACCCTGGAGCACCTGTGCCTGTTTTTCGCCGGGCGCCTGAAACCGCGCTTCCCCGGCCTGTCCCGCATCCAGGTCTCCCGCCCCACCATCGGCGAAACCTGCGCCCTGGTGGTGGAATAGCCTCGTTCTGAACCCTAGATCGAGAGCGCGTCGCTGTCGCTGGCCCGGCGTTTGGGGCCCATATAGGCCGGATCGTTGCGGCGGCGGCGGTCGGGGCCGAAATAGTCTCCCGACCGGATGAAGGCCCGCGGATGGTCGATCACCAGGGCGATGCGCTGCAGCACGCCCCGGGCGGTGATCGGCTTGGACAGGAACTCGGTCACCCCCACGTCCCGGGCCTCCGACACCCGTCGCAGGGTGGAATGGCCGGTAATCATGATCACCGGGGCCATGGGGTTGGGGCTGTCGGGGGAATTGCGCAGCAGGCGCACGAAGTCGATACCGTCCAGGGGCTGCATGGCCAAGTCGGTCATGATGATGTCGACTTGGTGCTGGCGCATGACCTGCAAGGCCTCGGCCCCGTCATTGGCGGCGAAGATGTTGCGCACGCCGATGGCGCGCAGGATCTCGGTGAGCAGGGTGCGCATGTGCGGGTTGTCATCGACCAGCAACATGTTGAGCAGTTCAAACCGCACTGTCCGCTGCTCCCCTTTCTGAGGCGCCGGAGGGTGACAGGCGCAGGCGGATACCGGTTCCGCCGCCCGTCACGCTCAAAATTCCGATGTAGGGCCCGTTCGAGGCCCCTCTATATCGTAAAGGCCCCGCCGCCGGCGCCTTGTCGACCCGCATTACGAAGCCGGGCGAGGCCGGTCAATGCGGCTCATAGCCCCTCAGCCCCCGATCTGGGCCCTGTGGCGCAGGAAGGCGTCGGCCAGGACGCAGGCGGTCATGGCCTCCACCACCGGGGCCGCGCGGATGCCCACACAGGGGTCGTGGCGGCCCTTGGTGCGCAGCTCGACCTCGGCGCCGCTCTCGGTGAGGGTGCGGCGGGGGGTGAGGATCGAGGAGGTCGGCTTGAACGCCACCCGCGCCACAAGGGGCTGGCCGGTGGAGATGCCCCCCAGGACGCCGCCGGCATGGTTGGACAGGAAGATCGGCCCGTCATTGCCCGCCCGCATCTCGTCGGCGTTGTCCTCGCCGCTGAGGGCGGCGGCGGCGAAACCCTCGCCGATCTCCACCCCCTTGGCCGCGTTGATCGACATCAGGGCCGAGGCCATCTCGGCGTCCAGCTTGCCATAGAGGGGCGCGCCCCAGCCCGCGGGCAGGCCGGTGGCCTCGACCTCCACCACCGCGCCGGTGGAGGAACCGGCCTTGCGCACGGTCTCCAGGTGGCTCTCCCACTGCTGGGCCATCACCGCGTCGGGGCACCAGAAGGGATTGCGGAGGGTTTCGTCCCAGTCCCAGCGATCCCGGTCGATGGCGTGGGGCCCGATCTGAACCAGGGCCGCGCGGATCTTCACCCCCTCGCCGAGGACCTTGCGCGCCACCCCGCCGGCGGCCACCCGGGCGGCGGTCTCCCGCGCCGAGGAACGTCCGCCCCCGCGATAGTCCCGCACCCCGTACTTGGCGAAATAGGCGTAATCCGCATGGCCGGGCCGGAAGGCCCGGGCGATCTCGGAATAGTCCTTGGAGCGCTGGTCGACGTTCTCGATCATCAGCGAGATCGGCGTGCCCGTGGTCACCCGCCCGTCCGTGCGCTCGTCCTCGAACACCCCCGACAGGATGCGCACCTGATCGGGCTCCTGGCGCTGGGTGACGAACTTGCCGCCCCCGGGACGGCGCCGGTCCAGCCAGACCTGCAGGTCGGCCTCGGTGAGTTTCAGGCCCGGAGGACAACCATCGACGACACAGCCCAGGGCTGGGCCGTGGCTCTCGCCCCAGGTGGTGACGCGGAACAGGTGACCGAAGGTGTTGTGCGACATGTCCGCGCTTCTAGCCCAGACAGGGCGCTCAAGCCAATTCCAGCCTTCTCAAGCCGCCCACACCGCTGTGAAGCGGCGCAGCTTGGCCTGGGCGGCGGTCTCGGCGGCGGGCGCCTCGGGCGCCGGGCGCAGGCGCACCAGAAGATCCCCCCTGGGCCGTGCGCCCCGGGGCGGCAGGCCTTCTCCGGCCAGGCGCACGATGCCGCGCAGCCCATCCTGGCGGGTGACCCGCACCGTGCGCCGGCCCAGGGGCGTGGCCAGGGTCACCAGGCCCCCGTGGCGCAACAGGCTCTGGTCGGCGTCGATGGTCACGCACAAATGGTCGCCGATCACCGCCAGATCCGTCTCGGCGCTGACCGTGACGGTCATGATCTCTCCAGCGATGCGCACCTGGTCTCCCGCCCTCAGGCCGGCGGGCAGATAGGCGGCCAGGTCCCGTCCGTCGGCGGCGCGCAGGGCTCGGCGCCCGCCGTTGACCGCCTCCAGGGGGCTGATCTCCAGGATCGGCGGGGGTGGCGGATGGCGGGCCGTGGGATGACAGGAAGGATCAGGGACGGGGGCGGGCTGGCCGCGCAACAGGTCATAGGCCTCGATCACCGCCCTCAGGCGATGGACATCCCCGCCGGGGCGATCGGGGTGGACGGCCTTGACCGCCGCGCGAAAGGCCGCGCGCACGGCCTCGTCCGCGGCCGTCTCCTCGACGTCCAGCAGGCGCGCGGCGCGCGCCCTGTCCAGGGTATGGCCCGGGGCGGTCATCCGGCGACCGTGGCCAGACTTTGATCAACGTTACGTTAAGGCTGATTCGGATCCGCGAAGGCGGGATGGCCGGATCAGCGCGGTCTGGTCTGGGCTAGGGCGCGTAAAGGGCTATATTCCGACCATGAGCAATTCGACCCTGATCCCCCCGTCTCCCAGCGAGCTTGAGCACGCCGCCCAGGTCGCCGCCAAGGCCGCCGAGCCCCCCCTGCCCGAGGGCGTCGATCCCCTGGCCCTGTTCGCCGAATGGATGGAGCAAGCCAAGACCTCCGAGGTCAACGACCCCAACGGCGTGGCCGTGGCCACGGTGGATGAGGACGGTCTGCCGGACGTGCGCATGGTGCTGCTCAAGGATTTCGACGCCCGGGGCTTCACCTTCTACACCAACCTGCAAAGCGCCAAGGGCCAGGAACTGGCCGGCCAGCCCAAGGCGGCCATGCTGTTCCACTGGAAATCCCTGCGCCGCCAGGTGCGGGTGCGCGGGCCGGTGGAGCCGGTCAGCGAGGCCGAGGCCGACGCCTATTTCGCCAGCCGCGCCCGCTCCAGCCAGATCGGCGCCTGGGCCTCCGACCAGTCCCGACCGACCCCGGACCGCTTCGCCCTGGAAAAGCGGGTGGCCGAGTACGGCCTCAAGTTCGGCCTGGGCAAGGTGCCGCGCCCGCCCCACTGGTCGGGCTTTCGCCTGCGGCCCGTGGCCATCGAATTCTGGCGGGACCGGCCATTTCGCTTGCACGAGCGGCTGGTTTTCTCGCGCTCGGCGCCCGAAGGGGGCTGGGCGACCTCGCGTCTTTTCCCTTAAAGAGGCTGAACGGGCCGCGGGGCGCGTGATTGCCCCATTGCCCCAAGGGCAATAGGGTTGGTGGCTTAAGTAGAGACAAGAGGAAACGCCGATGCTGGGTCTGATGCAGAATTGGCAACTGACCGTCGATCGCATCCTTCAGCACGCCGCTGAATGGCATGCCGACCGGGAAATCGTCACCCGCTCGGTCGAGGGACCGATCGTGCGCACCACCTATGGCCAGGTGCATGAACGGGCCCGGCGCCTGTCCAACGCCCTGCTGGCCTTCGGCGTCAAGCCGGGGGACCGGGTCGCCACCCTGGCCTGGAATTCCGGCCGCCACGTCGAGGCCTGGTACGCCGCCATGGGCATCGGCGCGGTCTGCCACACCCTCAATCCGCGCCTGTTCGCCGAACAGCTCTGCTACATCATCAACCACGCCGAAGACCGGATCATCTTCACGGATCTGACCTTCCTGCCCGTCCTGCTGGCCAATCGCGACAAGATGCCGACGGTCGAGACGTTCGTGGTCATGACCGACGCCGAGCACATGGCCGGGATCGATTTCCCCGGCGCCCTGTGCTTCGAGACCCTGATCGAGCAGCATTCGTCCGACGTGGTCTGGGGCGGGTTCGACGAAAACACCGCCTGTGGCCTGTGCTACACCTCCGGCACCACGGGCAATCCCAAGGGCGTGCTCTATTCGCACCGCTCCAACTTCCTGCACACCCTGACCACCCTGCAATCCGACGTCATGGGTCTGTCGGCCCAGGACGTGATCCTGCCGGTGGTGCCCATGTTCCACGCCAACGCCTGGGGCATCGCCTTCTCCGCCCCGGCCGTGGGGGCCAAGCTGGTCATGCCGGGCGCCAAGATGGACGGCGCCTCGATCCACGAGCTGCTGGAGACCGAGGGCGTCACCTTCTCCGCCGCCGTGCCCACGGTCTGGCAGATGCTGCAACAGCACCTGGAGGCCACCAATGGCAAGCTGACCACCCTCAAGCGGGTGGTGATCGGCGGCTCGGCGGCGCCCGAGGCGATCGTGCGCGCCTTCCGCGACAATTACGGCGTCGATGTCACCCACGCCTGGGGCATGACCGAGACCTCGCCCCTGGGCACCCAGTCCACCCCCAACGCCGCCGTCGCCGCCCTGCCCTATGAGCAGCAGTTGCCCTACCGCCTCAAGCAGGGCCGCGCGCCCCTGGGGGTTCAGCTCAAGCTGACCAACGACGCCGACGAGGTCCTGCCCAAGGACGGCAAGACCTTTGGCCGGCTGAAGATCAGCGGGCCTTTCATCGTGCGCGAATATTTCCGCGGCGACGGCGGGGCGATCCTCGACGCCGAGGGCTTTTTCGACACCGGTGACGTCTCCACCATCGACGAACACGGCTTCATGCAGATCACCGACCGCTCCAAGGACGTGATCAAGTCCGGCGGCGAGTGGATCAGCTCCATCGAGATCGAGAACATCGCCGCCGGCCACCCTAAGTCGGCCCTGGCGGCGGTGATCGGCGTGCATCACCCCAAGTGGGACGAGCGGCCCCTGCTGCTGGTCAAGCTCAAGGCGGGCCAGACCGCCACCCGCGAGGAATATCTGGCCTTCCTGGAGGGCAAGATCGCCAAGTGGTGGACCCCCGACGACGTGGTCTTCGTCGACGACATCCCCCTGGGCGCCACCGGCAAGATCGACAAGAAGGTCATCCGCCAGCAGTTCGAACACTACGTCCTGCCCACGGCCCAGGCCGCGGAATAGCGAGCCTATTCTCCTCCCCTGCTTCGCGCGGCGACGCGGGGGAGGTGTCGCGGGGCGCAGCCCCGTGACGGAGGG
>JARLIP010000337.1 GCA_031291685.1 Caulobacteraceae bacterium
TCTCCTTCAGCTTCACGCGGCGTGACCCCGCATGGCGAGGACTCTCACCTCGCTGACAAAGCGTCCTCACGGACGCACGATCCCCGACACTGCGTGTCGAGGATGACGGTGAGACGGATCAAATGTAACGGGCAGTCTCAAAGGCCTTAGCAAAGACCCGCTGCGGAAATTCTTACCGTCTTACCTGCCCGCGAACCCTTTGGTTTTCAAGTGATTCCGGAGGCGTGGTGGAAGCTCTCGACCAGGCTGCCGGCCACCAGGCGCCAGCCGTCCACCAGTACGAAGAAGATCAGCTTGAAGGGCAGGGAGATCACCACCGGCGGCAGCATCATCATGCCCATGCTCATCAGCACGCTGGCCACGACGAGGTCGATCACCAGGAAGGGCACGAACAGCAGAAAGCCGATCTCGAAGGCGCGCTTCAGCTCTGAGATCATGAAGGCGGGGGTGACCACGTGGATCGGCAGGTCCATGGCCTTGGCCGGCTTGGGAATGCGCGACAGGCGAACGAACAGGGCCAGATCGTCCCGGTTCACCTGGGTCAGCATGAACTGTTTGACCGGCGCGGCCGAGGCGTTGAAGGCCTGGGGCAGCTCCATCTTCTTGTCCAGCAGCGGCTTGATCCCGGCGTCATAGGAGGCCTGGAAGGTCGGGGCCATGACGATGGCGGTCAGGAACATGGCCAGGCTGATCAGCACGGCGTTGGGCGGGCTCTGTTGCAGGCCAAGGGCCGTGCGCAGGAGGCTCAGCACCACGATCATGCGCACGAAGGAGGTGGTCATGATCACGATGGACGGGGCCAGGGACAGCACCGTCAGCAGGGCGGCCAGCTGAACCACCCGCTCGGTCAGGCCGGCGCCGGTGCCCAGGTTGATATTGACCTGCTGGGCCACGGCGATGGCCGGGAAGATCAGGCTGCCAAGGGTGGTCAGGGCCGCCAGGCTGGCGGCGCGGCGCAGATCCGTGGGGTCGAGGTCGCGAAGGAAGAACCGGCGCAGAGCCTTGAAGACGGCCTGAAAGATTTGGCGCATGGGTCAGGCCTCCTCGGATGTGGGGATGAGGACAGGGGCGGGGGGCGCGGCGTGCGGGGCCAGGATCTGGCCCTCACCCAGCAGGATCAGGCGCTCCTCGGCGTCGACGCGCACCAGCACCAGGCGGCGGGCGGGATCCAGGACCAGGCTTTCGATCACCGCCAGGCGCCGCTCGGCGCGCATGGCTTGCAGGCCTTGCAGGCGCTTGAGCACGTTTGGGCCGAACCGGCGCATGGCCACCACGCAAAGGCCGATCAGGCCAAGGGTGATGGCCAGGGCGGCGATCATGCGGGCGATATCGGAGATGAACATGAAGCGGGCGGCCAGGTCCGGATTCGGGGGCCAGGGGCCCGATGGTCCTTCTTGTGCGCCGATGTGCTTAATGCCCGATTAACCATAACCGTGGGGCCTTGAGGCCGCGCCCCGCGACAGGCCGCCACGGCGCCGTCTTATCGTGGTTAATTGGCCATTAACCCTATTGCGGCACATTTTGCCCATCATGGCGCTTGAAGACATCCCTCTGTTTTCCATGCTGAAAGGCCGGTTGGGTTATCTCAACGAGCGCCAGCGTTTGATCGGCCAGAACGTGGCCAATTCCGACACCCCGGGCTACACCCCGGACGATCTGAAGCCCTTCAAGGTCAAGGCCGCGCCCGGTGGGACCGGGGCCTCGGCGGGGCGTCTGAGCATGACCGGATCGGGCGGTGTTTCGCCCGTCCGCACCAATCCGGGCCACATGACCGGCACGACGGGCGAGGGCACGGCGACCCCGTGGAAGCCTGAAAAGACACCGGATTCGGAGACGCGCCTGGATGGCAATCAGGTCGTTCTCGAAGAGCAGATGATGAAGATGACCGACGCGCGGATGAACTACGACGCGGCGATCAGCTTCTATGAAAAATCCCTGAGCCTCTTGCAGCTGGCGATCCGCACGCCGGGCAAGGGCGCCTGAGGAAAAGGAAAATGACGGATGGCCGACGCCCCTACCTCAGCCATGGCGGCCATGACCGCCGCCGCCTCGGCGATGCGCGCGCAACAATCGCGCATGCGCGTCATCGCGGAGAACATGGCCAACGCCGAATCGGTTTCGCAGACCGCCGGCGGCGATCCCTATCGCCGGCAGGTGCCGGTCTTTACCCCGACCAAGCTGGATGGGGGCGTTCAGGGGGTGGCGATGAGCCGAATCTCCCCGGACCAGACGCCGTTTAAGACGGAATATCGTCCCGGCAATCCGTCGGCCGACGCCAAGGGCTATGTGAAGCTGCCCAACGTTGACCCCCTGGTGGAGGCCATGGACATGCGCGACGCCCAGCGGGCCTATGAGGCCAATCTGAGCGTGATCGAGACCGCCCGGGCGATGCAGACCCGCACCCTCGACCTCTTGAACAAGTAGGGGCTGATCCGTGGTCGCTCCCTTCGCCGCCGCCAAGGCCTATGCCGCCATCCAGGCCCAGGCCACCAGCCTGACCCAGTCGGCGCCGACCGTGAATTCGGCCAAGGGCTCCGACGGGCACGGGTTCGCCGATATCCTCAAGAGCGCCATGACCGACGCGGTGCAGTCCTCGAAGACCGCCGAAACCAAGATGATCGCCCAGACCCAGGGCAAGGCCGATCTGGTGGACGTGGCCACCGCGATCTCCTCGGCCCAGGCCAGCCTGCAGACGGTGATGGCCGTCCGCGACCAGGTGATTTCCGCCTATCAGGAAATCATGAAGATGCCGCTCTGACGGCCTGCGAGGTCGCGCTGGCGTGCGCGATCTTGCTATAGGTGCGTCATGGATGCGCCGATGATCCAACTGTCCGGGGTGAGCAAGGGGTACGGCGGGGTTCAGGCCGTTCGTGATCTTAGACTCAGTATCAAGAGCGGCGCCTTTGTCGCCCTGGTCGGGGGCTCGGGATCGGGCAAGACCACCACCCTGAAGATGATCAACGGTCTGATCCTGGCCGACTCAGGGGATATCCGCATCGAGGGCGCGCCCATCGCGGCGGTGGAGCCGCATAGGCTGCGCCGCCGGATCGGCTATGTGTTCCAGGAGGTGGGGTTGTTTCCCCACATGACCGTGGCCGAGAACATCGCCATCACCCAGACCCTGGAGCGGGTTCCCCCGGCCGAACGGGCCGCGCGGGTGGATGAACTGCTCGATCTGGTCAGCCTGCCGCGCGATTTCGGCGGGCGGTCGCCCTCGGCCCTGTCCGGCGGCCAGAGGCAGAGGGTGGGGGTGGCCCGGGCCCTGGCGGCGCGACCGCGCCTGATGCTGATGGACGAGCCCTTCGGCGCCCTGGATCCGGTGACCCGAGACAATCTGGGGGGCGAGTATCGTCGGCTGCATGACCAGCTTGGCCTGACCACGGTGATGGTCACCCACGACATGACCGAGGCGATCCTTTTGGCCGACACCATCGTGGTCATGGCCGGCGGCGCCGCCCGCGCCCAGGGCTCCCCCGCCGAGTTGGCCGCCAGCGCCGATCCCGAGGTGCGGGCCCTGATCGACACCCCCCGGCGTCAGGCCGATCGGGTCAAGGCGGCCTTGTTGGGTCAGGGCGCGGCATGAGCCCCCGCATCGCGGCGGCCTTCGCGCTTTTGCCGGGCTATCTGGGCCAGCATGTGCTGCTCAGCGCCGCGGCCCTGGCCCTGGGGCTCGTGCTCAGCCTGCCGCTAGCCATCGCGGCGGCCCGGGGGCCGCGCCTGCGCTGGGTGGTGCTGACCCTGGCGGGGACGGTGCAGACCATTCCGAGCCTGGCCCTGCTGGCCCTGTTCTATCCCCTGCTGCTGGCGCTGTCGGCCCTGACCCGGGCCTGGTTCGGGGTGGGGTTCTCGGCCCTGGGTTTCTTGCCCTCGCTGTTGGCCCTGACCCTCTATTCCATGCTGCCGATCCTGCGCAACACGGTGGCGGGGCTGAACGGGGTCGATCCGGCCATCGTCGAGGCCGCCCGGGGCGTGGGCATGACCGAGCGCCAGAGGCTGGTCCTGGTGGAGCTGCCCCTGGCCGCGCCGGTGATCATGGCCGGGGTGCGCACGGCGGCGGTCTGGACCATTGGCGCCGCGACCCTGGCAACCCCCGTCGGCCAGACCTGCCTGGGGGACTATATCTTTTCCGGCCTGCAGACCGAGGACTGGGTGCTGGTCCTGTTCGGCTGCGTCTCGGCCGCTCTCCTGGCCCTGGTGGCGGATCAGCTTCTGGCCCTGATCGAGAGCGGCGCCGCGCGGCGGGACCGGGTTCGGGCGCTGGTCGGGGCGGGTGGTCTGATTCTGGGGGTGCTGGTGGCCCTTTCGCCCCTGGTCTCGGCGGGGTCGGCGGCGCCCAAGGTCGTGATCGGGGCCAAGA
>JARLIP010000338.1 GCA_031291685.1 Caulobacteraceae bacterium
CCGCCTCGCCATGGTCGTAGAAGATCTCGGTGTTGGTGCCGCAGGGACCGGTGTCGCCCATCGACCAGAAGTTCTCTTCCAGGCGAACTATGCGGTCATCGGCGATGCCGGCGATCTTCTTCCACAGCTGCGCGGCGTCTTCATCCTTGGGATGGATGGACATCATCAGCCGGTCTTTCGGCAGGCCGAGGTCGCGGGAGAGGAACGCCCACGCCAGCTCGATCGCGCCTTCCTTGAAATAGTCGCCGAAGGAGAAGTTCCCCAGCATCTCGAAGAAGGTGTGATGGCGGGCGGTGTAGCCGACATTATCCAGGTCGTTGTGCTTGCCCCCGGCGCGCACGCACTTCTGCGACGAGGCCGCCCGGGGCGCGGGCGGGGTCTCGGCGCCGGTGAACACGTTCTTGAACGGCACCATGCCGGCATTGACGAACAGCAGGGTGGGATCGCTCTGCGGCACGAGGGGCGCCGACGGGGTGACGGCGTGGCCGTTCTCCCCGAAGTAACCCAAAAAGGCGCTGCGGATCTCGTTCAGGCTTGGCATCGGCGCTCCGGCGTCGGGGACTTATGGGTTCCATATAGAAAATCCGCACGCCCGTCGCCAAGCCGCGTTTACGATTGGACTGATCCAGGGGTGGAATTGGCCTAAATCGCCAAGCTTTTCCCTTCTCCCATGGGGAGAAGGAGTGGCCCATTTCACAGAAAAGGGAGGATGAGGGGGTAAGGTCTGTCGGGTCTATCCTGAACCGTCCCTAACCCCTCACCCTCCCACGCCTTCGGCGCGGGCCCCTTCCTCTCCCTATGGGAGAGGTGTTTCACGCCCCCCACAAACAAAAAGGACGCCCGCGCCTCGATGGGACGAGCGTCCTTTCCGTCATTGCGGCCGCGCGGGGTTCACGCGGGAGGGACAGCAGGGCAGGTCCGGTCCGCGCGAAGCGGCCGCATGGACCCTATTCCTCGTCCTCGGCGGACTTGCCGACCAGCAGCTCTTCCTCGATCACGTCGGACTTGCCGCGCACGGCCTTTTCGATCTCGGCGGCCATGTCGGGATTGGCCTTCAGGAATTCCCGGGCGTTGTCCCGGCCCTGGCCGATCCTCTGGCTGTTGAAGGAGAACCAGGAGCCGGACTTGTCCACCACCCCGGCCTTGACCCCCAGGTCGATGATCTCGCCCAGCTTGGAGATGCCGACCCCATACATGATGTCGAACTCGACCTCGCGGAACGGCGGGGCCACCTTGTTCTTGACCACCTTGACCCGGACATTGTTGCCGATCACCTCGTCCCGCTGCTTGACCGAGCCGATGCGGCGGATGTCCAAGCGGACCGAGGCGTAGAATTTCAGAGCGTTGCCGCCGGTGGTGGTCTCGGGGCTGCCATACATGACCCCGATCTTCATGCGGATCTGGTTGATGAAGATCACCAGGGTCTTGGTCTTGGAGATCGAGGCGGTCAGCTTGCGCAGGGCTTGGCTCATCAGCCGGGCCTGAAGGCCGGGCAGGCTGTCGCCCATCTCGCCCTCGATTTCGGCCCGCGGCGTCAGGGCCGCCACCGAGTCGATGACGATGATGTCCACGGCGCCCGAGCGCACCAGGGTGTCGGTGATCTCCAGGGCCTGCTCGCCGGTGTCGGGCTGGGAAACCAGGAGGTCGTCCAGATTGACCCCCAGCTTGTGGGCGTAGGACGGATCGAGCGCGTGTTCGGCGTCGACGAAGGCGGCGGTGCCGCCGGCCTTCTGCACCTCGGCCACCACATGCAGGGCCAGCGTGGTCTTACCCGAACTTTCCGGGCCATAGATCTCGACGATCCGCCCCTTGGGCAGGCCGCCGATGCCCAGGGCCATGTCCAGGCCGAGGGAGCCGGTGGAGACGGATTCGATCTCGACGATCTTGCCCTTGTCGCCCAGCTTCATCACCGAGCCCTTGCCGAAGGCCCGATCGATCTGGCTGAGGGCTGCTTCCAGCGCCCGCCTCTTGTCCGCGTCGTCTTTACCCACGAGTCGCAACACCGCCTGAGTCATTGAAGAGCGCCTTATCCCACGATTCTCGCCGCCACCCGGCCCCATCTCGCCCAAGGCCCTCGCCCCGAACCGATGACCCCATTGTGCACGGTTTGTTCTCGTTCGCAATATGTTCTTTTCTGAACTCTAGGCCGCGATCGGCGCCACAAGCGACGAGGCTATATGTTGCAGTTCGGACCGCCTACGCACCCCGGTCTTTTCATAGACGCGCAGCAGATGCGTCTTGATCGTGCTCGCCTCGACACCCAGGGTGGCGGCGGTTTCGGCGACGGTCTGGCCGCCGGCTATGCGGTCGAACACCCGCGCCTCGGCCGGAGTCAGGTCGAACAGGGCGGCGACGATCTCTGTGGGCGCGACGAACGGCGCGCCCGTGTGGGCGACGAAGATCGCGACCACGGCGCGGGGCGCCAAGGCGGCGCCCTGGCGCAGGGGCAGAACGTGCAGCGCCGCGCTCGCGCCGCCGTTGGGGCGGATCGGGATTCCGAGCCCCTTGCGTCCGAGGGAGCCGATATCGTTCACGGCGCGCTCGATCGCGACTTCCAGCGCGCGCGTGACCGGTTTGCTCGCGGCGCCCAGAACACCGCCTTTCTGGCGGATCAGGTCGCCGCGCTCCAGCATGCGCCGCGCCGCCGGATTGGCGTGAACGATGCGCATCAGATCGTCGGTCAGCAGGACGGGGACGCTGAGGGTGTCGATCGCCGCCTCGAACGTCGCCTTGGCGATCGCCGACAGGTCCAGCATCCGATTGATGGTCGCGGCCCGCTGCAGATGCGGGATCAGCAGACTTACGATCCCCTCTTCCCGCTCGCCGATCGGTCCGGCGTCGATGTGCCGTCCGAACGCCAAGGCCCCCAGGGCGTCGGCGTCCCGCGCCAGGCCGACCGCGATGACATCGGACAGCCCCTGCGGCTTGGCCCATTCCAGGGTGTAGCGATTGGTGGTCCGTTCGAAATCGATAGCGATCGGGTTGACCCGCGACAGCACGTAGGGCTCGCCCATCGGCAGGGCGGAGAGAATTTCGACACCGCCTCATTGCTCCACCACATCGGCCGCATAGCCGGACATGCGGTCGATATAGTGCCGCGGGATGTTGGTGGTGACATTCACCACGAACTCGCCGCTCGGCATTTTCTGCAAGGACAAGGCCGAAGTCGCGCAATTCAGTTCAGCGCGAATCGCCTCCATCGCGATGGGCCAGCACCTCGTGTCGATCGCGGAGTCATAAATCAGACCGATCAAATGAGAGAGACGAACAGGATCGATAGGCGGTGCCACTGAAACCCCACTGACGCTTCAACCACTGGTCGTGCAACCTATCGCTGCGATGCGGCATGACAACGCCTTGCCCGCAATTCAGCCGCCGCCTCACGATGATTTGCCCCATCTGCTGGATATATAGGGGCCAGGCGCCGCATTTGTTCCAAGGCGGCGGGACCGCGCGCCCGCTTGGAATGGCGGCGCCCATCCACCGTTCGGTGGACGATAGGTCGCAGGGGGACGGATATATCCGAGCCTGATCGACGCGGCGGGCGCCTGACGCGGACCTGTCCGAACACTGTCGACGTGACCCGCCGAGGACATCAATGCGTTCGAGAAATATTCTACGCCGCAGCCTGATGGCTGGCGCCTCGACCTTGGGAGGCCTGCTTGTCGGCTATGGCCAGGCGCAGGGCCAGACATGCGCGCTACAGCCCGACAGCTCATATCTCTGCGCCGGATCGATAACCAACACCCAGTACCTTTCCGTCCCCGCCGGCACGCCCATAGCGATCCATACAGCGACCGGCCTGAGCATCGACACCACGAGCGGCGATGCGATTTCCGTCAGTGGGGCGGGCGCGTTTGTCGATGCGAGCGGCGCTACGATCAGCGGCGCCGGAAACGGCGTCACCTTCGTAGCGGGCAATGGCGGCGACATCTCCGTGTCAACCAACAGCGCCGTCGTCGGCAAGTCCGGCTATGGCCTGTCCCTGGCGTCGGCGAATCACACCACAGGCGACATAACGGTCGATGTCGCGGCCGGGGGGAGCGTCAGCGGGTCGAACGGCGCCATAAACGCGCAGGCGGGCGGCGCCGGCGCGATCAGCCTGACGATTGATGGCGACGCCTCGCGCACCTCCGCCAACCCGGTGGGGAGCGGTGGGGTCGTCAACGCGACCGCGACGACACTCGGCGGGCCGGTGACGATCGCGATCAATGGCCATGTCACCGACGCCAGCCTATCGAACTATGGCGTCAAGGCGGCGAGTGGCGGCTCCGATGGGTCGGGAGGAAATGTCACCGTCACCGTCGATGGGACGGTCCAGGCGGGCGGCGGCGTTTCAGCCGTCGGTTCGGGGGCCGTGTCCGTCACGGTGAATGGACAGGTGACAGCCACGGGCGCGAGCGGCGGCAGCGTGTACGGGATCATCGCGGCGACCTCCACAGCCGCGGCGAGCCCCGGACCCAATCAGCGAATCCAGATCGCGATTGGCCAGAATGGCGTCGTGGATGGGGGCATTGACCTGGAACATTTCCGCCCCGCCGGCTCGCCCCTCACCACAGGCAACACGGTCACCAACGCCGGGACGGTGACAGGCGCCATCCGCTCGAGCGGCGGCGTCACCAGCGTCATCAACACCGGAACCATCACGGCCAACGGCGTCACCGCCAACGCCATCAATATCGCCGAAAGCGGAAGCTCTATCGATCTGCGGGGCGGGTCCGTCACGGGCGATGTCCTGTTCGACGGCGGCATGACCGTGAACTGGAGCGGCGGAACCCTGAGCGGCGCCATTCAGGACGCCAACTATGCGGGGGTGAACGCCACCAGCAGCACGGTGACGATTTCCAACCGGACAACGGCGCAGACAGCGACGCTCACGGGTCTCAAGGGCCTCTATATCGACAACCTCAACCTTGTCGGCACGAGTATCCGGGGCAGCGCCTACAGCTACAACGCGCCATTCGACTCCTCCCTGGGGACCAACATCCGGGATTGGGGAAACATCAACCTTTCCAACGGCTCGACCTGGACGCTGACGGGAAGCGTCGGGGCGAACGCCCAGTTCAATATCGACGCGTCCTCCAGCCTGGTCGCGGTGGCGGACGGCGCGCTGGGCGTCAATACCCTCACCCTGGCGGTGACCAATGCGGGGGTGATCGACCTGACCGGCGTCGCAGGAGCGGCCCGCCATATCACCGTGCTGGGAAACTACACCCAGACCGCCACCGGCAACCTGATCGTCGGCGTCACCCCATCGCAGATCGATCTGCTCACCGTGGCGGGGAGGACGACGCTCGACGGCACGGTCACCTTCGCCTGGGCGCCGGGAACCTATGCCGCGGGCAGCCGGATGTTCATCGCCAGCCAGGGAACGTCCGCCTCGCTGAGCGGCGCCTTCAGGACCATCGCCACGGCGCCAGGCTCCACCGCGCCCACGGGCTTCGACATCAACGTCGCCTACACCAACCGGGACGCCAGCCTCGTCCTCAGCACTTCGACACCGACGCCGACGCCTACTCCGACTCCGACTCCCACACCTACGCCCACGCCCACGCCCACCCCAACGCCGACGCCGACGCCAACCCCGACACCCACGCCGACCCCGGTCGTCGTCGCGCCCGTCGATGCGAGCCTCTACAGCGCCCAGACCTTCGCCTTCGCCTCCGCCAACGAAGATCTGGCCTTCGAACTGCTCGGCCGGACCAAGGCGGATGGCGGCGGCAATACCCTCTACAATCTGGCGCTCAGCTCAGGCCAGCAGGTCAGGAGTTGGATGGAGATCGGGGGCGGCCGGCTGACCTTCAACGCGCCGGGCGCCGCCCCGGGGGCGAGCGGCGATTTCCGCTCGGACAGCGGCTCCGTCCAGGCCGGCGCCGACGTGCGGCTTGGCCAGGCCCTCCGGCTGGGCGGCGCGCTCGGCTATCAGCGGCTGACCCTGGATGACAGCCTGGGCGGCCGCGCGACCACCGACGCGGTACGGGCCAGCCTCTATGGCTCGGATACGATTGGGCCAGTCGGCCTTTCGGGGATGGTCGGCTACGCCCATGGCTTCGACACCACCGAGCGCCAGGTCGGGCTGGGCCGGGCCCAGGTCCAGCGCGACACCGATCAATGGCTGGCCGCCGGGCAGGTGTCCGTCCCGCTGGACCTGGGCGGGGTCACCGTCACCCCGGCGGCGGGGGTGATCGCCTCCCACATCACCGGCGGAGCGTTCACGGAGGGCGGAAGCGTTCCTGGCGCCTATCGCGTCACAGGCGATCCGCGCGGCGAGACCTTCGTCTCTCCCTTCGCCACCATCGGCCTGTCCTATGTCATCGAAACCGCCAACTCGGGGCAGTGGGTTCCCGATCTGTCGGTGGGCTATCGCCGCTCCACCCTGGCCCGGGGGGTCGACTATGGGATGACAGCCGCCGACGGCACGGCCTTTAGCGGCGCCCGGGTCAATCTCGATCGCGACACCCTGACCGTCGGCGGCAGCCTGACCGCCCACAAGGGACGCTTTACCGGCGCCCTGAAATATCGCGGCCAGTTCGCCGACGGCCGACAGGACAACCAACTCAGCCTCGTCGCCCGCCTGGCGTTCTGAGATGGAGCCTGAGCAAGCCGAAGCGGCGCCTGAACTGATCGCTCCCGAACTGATCGCTTATGTCTTCCCAGGCTGGGAGCCCCGGATCAGGCCCGCGGACCACCGCCGCAAGTGGATGGACCAAAGCCCGGAGTCCTTTCCCTATCGCTGCCTGCCGTTGAAAATCGCCAACAGCCATGGCTGGGAGATCCTGTCGCCCTGCGGCTTCACCGCCCTGTGGAACGGCGGACCGCTCGCCGAGGATGTCTCGGTCCATTGCGTCGATCCGGTCCCCTCGCCGGACGCGCCGGTTCCCCTGTTCGGCCAGGGGGTGCTGACCTTTCACATTCCGGCCATTTTCCGCACGCCGCCGGGGTGGGACCTGTGGATTTCAGGCCCGCCGAACAGCATGAAGGATGGTGTCGCGCCCCTGTCCGGCATCGTTGAAACCGACTGGTCGCCCTATACCTTCACCATGAACTGGCGCTTCACCCGGCCCAATCACCCGGTCCATTTCGCGGCGGACGAGCCGATCTGCTTCCTGTTTCCGATCGAGCGCGGCGCCGCCGAGCGTTTCCGGACCCGGATCGCCCCCATTGACGAGGCCGACGGCCTTCGCCAGCAGTTCGAGGACTGGAGCCGATCGCGCACCGCCTTTCACCAGGAAATGGCCCTCAGGCCACCCACGACACCGGCCGACAAATGGCAAAAGCACTATTATCGCGGCGTCGACGCCCGCGAACAAAAGGGCCCCGACACCCACCGCACCAGGCTCAATCTCTGCCCCTTTTCCGGACCGGCCCAAAAGCCGGGCTGAGCGGCCGTTGTGGGGGCGTGGGCGCTGGTGTTTAAGCGCCAAGCTCACCCCCTCCACCGTCATCCCAGGCACGCAGTGTCGGGGATCCATGCCGTTCAAGCGACGCCGCGACGGGCTTTCAGACTGAATCCCACGCACATTGACCCAATCTCGTTCACGGCATGGATCGCCGCGAAGACGCGGCGATGACGGTGAGCAGGCTTCAGCGATCAATCTCAAAGGCCGCTGGTATTAGGCGCGGGACCGCCTATTCCACGTAGGTCCAGAAATTCGAGTAGTCCAAATCCCCCGTTTCCGGCCAGAAAGCCTCATATCCATCCCTGCGTTTCCCAAGCAGGTAGCTGACGACCGCACCCGGCAAGGCGAAGAACGCCTGAGCCGGATCCTCGCCCGTCGCATTCAGATCCTTTTGGAAAAACTGACAATCAATACGCGCCACGGCCCGGAAGCCACCGTATTCAAGATCTTGCTCGGGAAGATGGAAACGGACGTAGAGCTCAGATTCCTGACCGTCATTCGATAGCAATCGACATTTCCGACAGAAAACTTCCATAGACCCCTCCTTGGCGCCCTCCCCCGGGGAGGTGAAGGCCGTTTACTATTGTTACAGAAGGCCCGACGGGAACGACCTACCCCCTCCACCCGCCCCCCAAGGCCTTGAACACCGCGATCTGGTCCTGCACCAGGGCCGCGTCCGAGGCGGCGACGGCGGTGTCGGCGGCGACCAGGGTTTGTTCGGTGGTGAGCAGGTCCAGGGTGCTGACCGAGCCGGCCAGGAGCTGGCCGTGGGCCAGGTCGAAGGCCTGGCGGGCCTTGTCCTGCGCCTCCGCCAGGGCCTGGCGGCGGTCAAGCTCGGCGCCATAGGCGGCCAGGGCGGTTTCGGTCTCCTTCAGGGCCTGAAGCACCACGGAATCAAAGCCGGCCAGGGCGGCGACCTGCCCCGCCCTGGCCTGGCGGATGCGGGCCCGGGGGCCGGTCTGGTTGGGGAAGGCCCAGCTGATGGTGGGCCCCACGCCCCAGGTCAGGCCCCGTTCCGCCGACAGGTCTGAGGTGTCCGAGCCCACCCCGCCATAGAGGCCGGTCAGGCTGATGCGGGGATAGAGATCGGCGGTGGCCACCCCGATGCGGGCGGTGGCGGCGGCCACCCGGCGGTCGGCCAGGCGCACGTCGGGGCGCCGCTTCAGGAGGGCCGCGCCGTCCCCCACGGGGATCAGGCTGGCCAGGCGCGGCGGGGTCACGCAGGCCAGGGCCTCGGTCGGGGCGTTGGCGGGGGCGCGGCCCAGAAGGGCGGTCAGCTGGAACAGGGCCGCGCGCCTCTGGCCCTCCAGGGGTGGCAGCTGGCCGCGCACCTGGGCCAGCAGGCCTTGGGCGCGGACCACGTCGAAGCGGGAATTGGCCCCGGCGGCGTTGCGCTGCTCGGTGATCTCGGTCTCGTGGCCCACCACCTCGATGGAATGGCGGGCCACGGCGATCTGCTGGCCCAGGGCGCAGACCTGGGCATAGGCCCGGGCGGTCTCGGCGGCGACAGTGACCCGCAGGGCGTCCCGGGCGGCGATAGCGGCCTCGGCGTCGGCGCGGGAGGCCTGGACGGAGCGTTTCACCCGGCCGAACAGGTCCAGCTCGTAGGAGACGTCGAGGATGTCGTCGAACTTCCAGATGGTTTCCGGCCTATGGCCGACGATCTGAAGGATCTCGTCCGTGGCCGCGTCCCGGCCATAGACGGCGCCGGCCACCGCCGTCGTGCCCGGATAGCGCCCGGCCCTGGCCGCCTCCAGCACGGCGCGGGCGGCGGACAGATTGGCCTGCGCCCCCGCCAGGTCGGTATTGGCGGCGAAGGCCTGGGCGATCAGCCCGTCCAGGGTGGGGTCGCTATAGAGCCGCCACCAATCGTCCGGGGGCTGGGCCGTGCTCTCCGCGCCGGGGCTGGCCGAGACCAGGGGCGCGGTGGCGCCCGCCGGCGGAACCGGCGGCTGATAGCGCGGCCCGACCACGCAGGCGCCCGTCGCGGCGCAAAGGGTCAGGGTCAGCAGGGCGCGGGCGGGCCGGATCATGAGGTCGGCCCCGCCTGAGGCTGGGGCGCGAACAGCGGCAGGTGCGAGGCCGGTCCGATGGGCGCCGGCTTGTGCGCCACCACCAACAGCAGGGCCAGCGCGGTGAAGAAGGCGATGGCGACAAAGGCGTCGATCACCCCCTGGGTGGTGGCCATGCCGCGCACCACGCCGCCGAGCACGCCCGCGGCCCGCCCCGCCGCCGTGGCCGGGTCGGTCGCCCGTCCGGTCGCCGCCGCATAGGCTTGCAGCCTTTGGACCACCATGCCGTCCCCCGACCGCACATGCAGGCCGATCAGGTTGGAGGCGGTCTGGGAGCGCACCCGGGTGAAGGTGGTGATGAAGGCCGAACCGATCTCGCCCCCCATCAGCCGGGCGATCTGCACCGCCGCGCCAAAGGTCATGGCGTCCTGGGGCCGCAGGTGCAGCACGGAGAAGAACAGTATCCCCGACAGGGCGAAGCTTTGCCCCACCGCCTGCAACAGCTGGGACCTCAAAAACTCCTCCGAGCCCCAGGAGGGGGTCAGGCTGTGGGCCACGCTCAGGCAGGCCATGGCGATGAAGAGGAAGCCCACGGACGAGACCAGCCTGGGGTCCGTGCGGCGCAGCATCAGGGCCGCCAGGGGACAGATGATCAGCTGCGGAACCGCGATCCAGATCAGGGTTCCGCCCACCTCCAAGGCCCGATAACCGCGCACCCCGCCCAGATATTGCGGGATCAGGATGGCGGTGGACAGGATGGTCAGCCTCAGGAACCCCACCAGCAGCAAGAGGCGCGGCAGGGGCGCGGCGAAGGCCACCTTCAAATCAAAGGCCGGATGGGCGGTGCGGCCCTCATGCGCCAGAAAGGCCAGGGTCAGGAGCCCCCCGGACAGCAACAACCCCCAGACCAGGCCGGAATTGAGCCAGTCCAGCCGGTTGCCCTGGTCCAGGGCCGCATAGATCAGGGCCAGACCCAGCCCCAGGCTGGCGAAGCCGAACACATCCGGCGGCGGGCGGCCCGGCAGGGGCGGGGTGCGGGCGATGCCCAGTTGTAGGCAGGCGACCATGCCCAGGGCGAGCGGCACATTCTGCCAGAAGATCCAGCGCCAGGAGAGATGCTCCACATACCACCCCTCAAGCGAGGCGGAGATGTTCAGGGACAGCTCCAGGTTCAGGGCGTAGATGGCGACGCCATAGGCCCACAGCCTTGGCGGGGTGCTGCGCAATATGAAGCTGAGCGTCAGGGGCACGAAGAAGCCCGACGAAATCCCCGAGGCGAATTGCAGCCCCAGCATCATCGGCGGGTTGGTGGAGAAGGGGATCACAAACGAGACCACCGCGAAGGCCGCCGCCGCGCCGAACAGCACCCGCCGGGGCCCATAGATCCCGCCCACCCAGATGGCGACAGGGGCGATCAGCATCTGGGCGATGGTCTGTGACGAGGTGATCCAGGCGCCCTCGTCGAAGCCCGCGTGCAGGGCGCCGCGAATGTCGGCCAGGCCGAAGGTCGAGAGCCGGCCGTTGAGGGTGGAGATGAAGGTGCCCAGCAGCACCGCCACCAGGCCCAGCCAGGGAATGCCGGCCGAGGCCCCGGGCGGCTGGGGCGCTGGCGGCTGGGGCGCCGGACCGGTCGCCGCGTCCGTCATCGGGCGTCCCTGGCGTCCACCCGGGCCACCACCGACAGCCCCGGGCGCAGGCGATCGGCCAGGCCGTCGGGATCGTCGATGGCGATCTTCACCGCCAGCCGCTGCACCACCTTGGTGAAGTTGCCGGTGGCGTTGTCCGGGGGCAGGAGGGCGTATTGCGAGCCCGAACCCGGGGCGAAGGCGATGATATGGCCGCGCAGGACGCGGCCCGGATAGGTGTCCACCCGAACCTCGGCCCGGTCGCCCACGGCCATGTGGGTCAGCTGGGTTTCCTTGAAATTGGCGATCACCCACACATGCGGCAGGGGGGTCAGGGTGGTGACCTGGCCGCCCGCCCCGACGAACTGGCCGATCCGCACCTGCCGCTGGCCGATCACCCCGTCCTGCGGCGCGATGATCCGGGTATAGCCGAGGTTCAGCCGCGCCACCCGCAAGCTGGCCTGGGCGGCGGCGATGGCCGCCTGAGCCTGGGCCGCCTGGGCGCCGAGCACCCCCAGCTGCCGGGCGGCCGCCTCGGCCTGCGCCCGGGTCTGGGCCAACTGGGCCGACAGCTGGGCCTTGGTGGTTTGCAGCTTTTCCGCCGCTTCGGTGGAGGACGAGCCGCTGTCCAGCAGCCGGCGCTGGCGCACAAGGTCCCGGGCGTTCTGGTCCAGATTGGCGGCGGTGGCCGCCACCACCGCCTGGGCGGCCTGGACATTGGCCTCCTGCAAGCGGCTCTGGGCCTTGAGGGCCTCGGCCTGGGCGGTGGCCGAGGCGACGCTGGCCTGCGCCTGGGCCACGGCGGCGCGATAGTCGTCATCCACCAGCTGGACCAGCACCTGCCCCGCCCGCACCCGCTCGAAATCCTGCACCGGCACGGCGCGGACATAGCCGGGAACCTTGGCCGCCAGGGGCGTCAGGTCCGATTGCAGATAGGCGTCGTCGGTGGACTGCCAGCCCGGATGGCCCTGCCACCGGTTCCAGCGGGTGGTGACCACGATCAGGATCGCCAGGGCGGCCAGGAACACCAGGCTGCGCCAGAGCACCTCCGGCGCCGTGCGCCAATCAATCTTCGGGCGCCAGTCGATCTTCGGCCGGGGAAGCGCCATCCCTAGCGCCCCGCCCCGCGACGCACGACGTCCAAGACCATGGCCCAACCCCTCGCCCGACCCGATCCGCTCAAAGCGACCGGTACCATGAAACAAGTTCACCCCAAGTTGGGCAAGCTATTGTCCTGGCGCAGGGCGTCTTGTCGAAAACAACCGCTAATCGCGCAATGGCGCCGCGCCGATCGTCAGGCCGCCACGAACCCCTTCCAGGTGGCCATGTAGTCCACGAACTTCGGCCCCAGGCCCTCCTGAACCAGGTGCTCGCGGGTCACCGGCAGGGGAACGGGGGTGAAGTCGGGGTCGGCCAGCACCTTTTGCGGATAGTCGTGGTGCAGGATGGCGGCCCGGCCGATCAGGACGAAGTCGGCGCCGGCCTCCAGGCATTTGCGCGCGGTCTGGGCCGCCGTGATCTTGCCCGCCACCCCAAGGCGCACCCCGTGGCGTTCCAGGTCGGTGAACCAGCCGATCAGGGGACGGCCCTTGAAGTCCTCCTCCTCGGGGGTCTTGAAGACGTCCCACAGGGACATGTCGATATAGTCGAGGCCGCCCTCGGCCATCAGGGCCTGGGCCAAGGCGCGGATCTCCCCCAGCTTCAGGCCGAACCGCTCCGGCGACAGGCGAATGCCCAGGTTGAAGTCCGAGCGGCAGCGGGCGCGAATTCCCGCAATGATCTGGCGGATCGGCCGGGCGCGCCCGTCCATGTCGCCGCCAAAGCGGTCGGTGCGCTGATTGATCTCCCCACTGAGGAACTGGCACAGGATATAGCCGTGGGCGCCGTGCAGCTCGACCCCGTCGAACCCGGCCGCCTGCGCCCGCTCGGCGGCGGCGATGAAGGCCTCGATCATCTCCTCCACCTCGGCCTCGGTCAGGGCCCGGGCGCCGAACTCGGCATTGTCCGAGGGGCAGACCGGCGCCTCGCCGATCAGGTCCTTGGGCGAGCGCATCCCCGCATGGTGCAGTTGCGCCACCGCCAGGCTGCCCTGCGCCTTGATCGCCGCGGCCAGGCGGGTCAGCCCCTCCAGGTGATCGTCGGAGAAGATCCCCAACTGGCCGGGAAAGCCCTGGCCGTTGCGCTGCACATGGGCCGCGCAGGTCATGGTCAGGCCGAACCCGCCCACCGCCCTAAGGGTCAGCCAGTGGAACTCGTCGTCGGACAGCCGCCCGTCCGCATGGCTTTGCAGATTGGTCAGGGGCGCCAGCATGAAGCGGTTCTTCATGACCGGGCCATGGGCGAAGCTCAGGGGCGAGAACAGATCGGCGTCGGACAAGGCGGGCTTCCTCGAAGGGCTTAGTCAGTTTCTTTTGACACCTTATGCCAGCGATAGGGCGGCCAGCGATAGGGCGGTGTGTCAGCGCCCGGCGCCGCTTCGCGCAAGCCGTCGGCCGGAACAGGTTCAATCCCCCAAATTCCGCGCGTTTTTCGCTGAAACCGAGCCAAAACGCCCCTCCACCGTGGAAATTCCCCCCTCTGGCGATTTGACTTCGAGGCCCCTCCAGGGTAGCAAGACTCACCGCGCGGGCACGGGGCCCGCGACCTTCCACAAGGGATGCCAACCGTGTCGACCCAGGATCGCCATAATCCGCGACCGACGACATCGGTGCTTGAGGGCGCCGTGTGCGTCCGCATCGCTCGTGAGGAGACCGCCGCCTAGATCCATTCCGTGATCGAAGCTTCTCTCGCCCCTCCCGAGCCAGATCGCGCTTCGGAGGGGTTTTTCATGTCCGCCTGACATCCCCCAAGCGTCCGTCTGGCTCCGCCCATCAGAGACCCAGTCCGTGACCGACCTGACCCCCGCCGCCCCTCTGCAGACCCCCGCCCAGGCCGCCCACCGCCGCGCCCAGTGGATGGAGGAAGCCCGCGCCCTGATCCGCCTGGCCGCCCCGCTGATCCTGACCCAGCTGGCCCAGATGGCCATCCTGACCACCGACATCGTCATGCTCGGACGCCTGGGCAAGACCGCCTTGGCCAGCGCCGCCATCGGCAACACCGTCTATTACTTCGCCTGGCTGGTGGGCGCCGGCCCCGCCGCGGCGGTCTCACCGATGATCGCCCACATCTCCGGCGGCGGTCGCTTCGACCGGGCCAAGGTGCGCGCCGCCGTGCGCATGGGCCTGTGGGCGGTGGGGATGCTGTCGGTTCCCCTGATCGGCCTGATGTGGCTGGCGCGGCCGGTCCTGGTCGCCCTGCACCAGGACCCGCAGTTGGCCCTGGGGGCCGGACAGTTCGTCAGTATGCTGAGTTTTGGCCTGTTCTTCGCCCTGGGCTACCAGGTGCTGCGCAACTTTTCCACGTCGCTGGGCCATCCCCGGGCGGCCCTGTGGGTCATGGGCGCCTCCATCGCCTATAACGCCCTGGCCGACTACGCCCTGATCTTCGGCCACTTCGGCGCACCGCGGCTGGAGATCATCGGCTCGGGCCTGGCCACCAGCTCCTCGTCCATCTTCGCCTTCGTCGCCATGCTGGTGGTGATCGCCAGGAGCCCGGCCCTGCGCGGCTACCGGATCTTCCGGCGCTTCACCCGGCCGGTGCGGGACAAGCTGGCCGAGGTGTTCCGCCTGGGCCTGCCCATCGGCATGACCATGATCTTCGAGGCCATGCTGTTCAACACCATGACCCTGGTGATGGGCACCTTCGGCGCGGTGTCGGTGGCCGCCCACCAGATCGCCCTGAACTTCGCCTCCATCACCTTCATGGTCCCCCTGGGGATCGCCATGGCGGCGACGGTGCGGGTGGGACTGGCGGCGGGACGGGGCGACCTGCGCGCCGCCCGTCGGGCGGGCCACGTGGCCCTCAGCGTCGCGGCCGGCTTCATGGCCCTGTGCGGCGTGGCCATGATCCTGGCCGGGCCGCAGATCGCGTCCCTCTATTTCGGCTCGAAGACAGCGGACGACCAGGACGTCATCGCCATGGCCTCCACCTTCCTCAAGGTCGCCGCCGCCTTCCAGGTGTTCGACGCCTTGCAGGTGGTGGGCGCCCTGTCCTTGCGGGGCCTGAAGGACGCGCGCGCGCCCATGCTGCTGGCCGGGGGCAGCTATTGGCTGGTGGGAGCGCCTATCTGCCTGATCCTGGGCCTGGGACTGCACATGCAGGGCCTGGGCATCTGGATCGGCCTGGCCGCCGGCCTGGGCGCCGCCGCCATCGCCATGCTGCTGCGCTTCCGGTGGCTGACCCAGGCGGCGTAGGGCGGGTCGTGGCGCCTGTTTTCCCTTCTCCCGTGGGGAGAAGGAGGGGCCCATTTCGAAGAAATGGGAGGATGAGGGGGTACGGTCTCTCGGGTTTGTCCTGAGCCGTCCCTAACCCCTCACCTTCCCACGCCTGCGGCGCGGGCCCCTCCCTCTCCCGCTGGGAGAGGTGTTTCGCGGTCGCCCCAAACCACAGAGGCCCGCCCACCGGGCGGGCCTCCTTGGCCGGCGCCTAGACCGTCTCCTCCTCCCGGGGCTCGGGGGTCACGGCCAGGTCGAGTTTCTCGGCCATCAACAGGGTGAGCAGGGCCTGCATCACCCCGCCATTGGCGCCGCCGCCGTCGCCCGCCGCGCCGGAGCCGCCGCTGATCTGCACCTTGGGCACCACGTCGACCCCGCTGGTCTCCAGGGCCTGGGCGAAGCGCTCGGCCACCTGGCGGGCCAGCTGGTAGCGCGGCCCGCCGGAGGCGGCGACCTGGCTTTCGATGGCCTCGGCCTGGGCCAGGCCCACCTTGGTCACCCGCTCGGCCTCGGCCGCGGCCAGGGCGATCACCTTCTTGGCCTCGCCCTCACCCAGGAGGCGCATGCGGTCGGCCTCGGCCCGGGCCAGGGTCCGGGTCTGGTCCGCCTCCTGTTCGGAGCGGGCCAGATTGGCCTTACCGGCGTTCTGCTGCACCTGGATCGACAGCTGAGATTCGGTGATCGCGGTCTGCTGTTTGGCGTGGGCCTCGGCCTCCCGCAGCTCCCGCTCCTTCTGGGCCGCCAGCTTCTGGCGCTCATAGGTGCCCACCTGTTCGTCGGCGATCTGCCGTTGACGCAACTGGGTCAGGATCCGCTCGATCTGGTCGTCCCCTTGCGCGCTCGGCCGGGGGGTGCCGATCAGCACCTCCTGCAGTTCCAGGTTATAGGCGCCGAACCGGGCCTTCATCTCCTCGGACGAGATCGACTGGATGGCGCTGCGATCCTGCAACAGCTCGATCAGGGTGCGGGTCTGACCGACATTCTTGAAATAGGCCGAGACCATCGGGTCCAGGGTCTGCTCCACCAGCCGCTTGATGTCGCCGAAGCGCTGGATGACCAGGGGCGCCTTGCGATAGTCGATATGCACCACCACCGAGACCGGCAGGGTCGGCTCGAAGGCGTCCTTGGTGATCAGCGACACCTCCGCCAGGTTCTCATCGAACCGGTGCGAGCCGCTGACGCCGGTCTCCCACTTCAGGATGAAGTTGGTAGTGGGGACCATGGTCACCCGGCCGGCATAGGTGTTGAAGGCGTATTTGCCGGGGAGCAGGGGATCGCTCCACACCCCGCGCTGGCCGTGATCCACCAGCTCCCCATGGCGATAGGCCTCGCCGGAGGTGTCGACGCC
>JARLIP010000006.1 GCA_031291685.1 Caulobacteraceae bacterium
CGTCAGGCTTGCCAACGGCGGCGGACAGGGCCGCGTCCAGCAGGGCCAGATCCACGGGATTGGCGCCGGGAACCGAATCCTGGGTCATGCCGGCCCGGATCGCCTGGGCCGAATCGATATCCCCCGCCGCCAGGGCGGCGCCGGCGACCAGCACCGGGTCGGTCAAAGGCGCCGTTCCATGGGCGAGGCCCGCGATGGCAGGGCGGGCGGCCTTGGCGGCGGCCAGAAAGGCGGCGAAGGACCTGGCGGCCTTGAGGGGAGCGATCAACTGGGCCTCGGTGGGCGCCGCCGGGGGCGCGGCGGCGGTGTCCGGCATCGGGGAAAAGGGGGTCAGGCCGGGCGGCACGGCGGCGGGCGCGGCGGCCTTGTCGCCGTCGGCGGCGAGCTGATTGGCGATGGCCAGGCTCGCCCCCGGCAAGGCCGGGGTCAGGTCGAGCTTCAGTCGACGGGACAGGGCCAGCTCCAGACCATCGCGCAGGGAGGCGGCTCCCGGGGCGGCGGCTGGGTTGATGGCGGCGCCCATCAGCCGGTTGAAGACGGGGTCCTTGGCCTGCTGGGTGGCCAGGGTGAAGGTCAGCTGGGCGGCCTCGGTCTTGCCGGCCACGGCCTGGCAATAGGTGCGCAGGCGCAGCCAGTAGGGACCGTCCCGCGCGGCCACCAGGGCCTCGCCGATGGCGCAGGCCTTGGCGTCCTGACCGGTGATCAGGGCCGCCTCCGCCGCGACCTGGGACAGGGGGCCATTGTTCTGTAGTCCCGGCGTGCGGTCCAGGATGTTGTCGGCTAGGGCCGCGTCCCCCAGGGCCATCAGGGCCTTGACCCGGGCCGCCGCGAGATCCGCGTCGTCCCCCGCCCCGTCGGGCGCCGTGGCCGCCTGGGCCAGGAGACGCCGGGCCAGGGAGGTTCCTGCCGGCGACAGCGGCTTGGCCGCCAGGGTGGGAATCACCGAGCGGGCGATATCGGCGGAAGAGCCCTTCCAGACCTCCATGCCAAAGCCGGTGTCCCGTCCGGTGGAGAACAGATCCAGCTTGGCGAGGGCCTGGACCTCGACCTGGGCCCGGGCCGGCGCCCCGCAGAGGGCGGCGCTGGACAGGAGGGCGACAAGGACGGCCCCGAGCCGTCGCCGGTTGGGGAATGACCTTGCGGGCGTCATTTGCGTCAACTCAAGTTCCTCTTACGCGCACCAGCCTATGACCGATCTTGGCGCGCAAGCCGATCCTCGTGTAAAGCCCGAAGCTGAATGGAACACCGCCAAACACGCAGCAGCCGCGAACGAGGGGGACCTCGGTGAGCGTCGAGCCCGCCCTGAGGCGCAAGACGATCGCCCTGGTGGGCCTGATGGGCGCCGGAAAATCCAGCGTCGGTCGCAGGCTCGCCCAGGCCCTGAACCTGCCATTCCGCGACACCGATGAGGAGGTCGAGCGCGCCGCCGGCCGTTCGGTCAACGACATCTTCGCCGAACTGGGCGAACAGGCCTTCCGCGCCGGCGAGCGCCGGGTGATCGCCCGGCTGCTGGAGGACCCGCCCCACGTGCTGGCCACCGGCGGCGGCGCCTTCATGAGCGACGAGACCCGCGCCCTGATCAAGGACAAGGCCATCTCCGTCTGGCTGAAGGCCGATGTCGAGGTTCTGGCCCGCCGGGTGGGACGCAAAAACGACCGGCCCTTGCTGCGGGGGCGAAATCCCGTGACCACCCTGCGCGAACTGGCTGAGGTTCGCTATCCGATCTACGCTCAGGCCGACATCACCGTGGATTCCATCGACACGTCCCACGCCGCCATGGTCCAGGCGATCATCGAGGCCCTTCGCGCACGCCTGGTCCCGGAGGGGACCGCATCATGATCCGCACCATTCCCGTAGGCCTTGGCGATCGCGCCTATGAGGTTCTGATCGGTCCTGGCCTGATCGACCAGACCGGCGCCCGCATCCGCCCCTTGTTGAAGCGCGGCCGCACCGCCGTGGTCGCGGATGAAACCGTGGCGCACCTGCATGGGGATCGCCTGCGCGCGTCCCTGTCCACGGCCGGCGTTCACTCGGACCTGATCACTATCCCGGCGGGGGAGGCCTCCAAGAGCTTCGAACAACTGGCCGCCCTCAGTGACGACCTCCTGGCCCTGGGCCTGGACCGGGGAGACCTGATCATCGCCCTTGGCGGCGGGGTGGTCGGCGACCTGGCCGGGTTCGCGGCGGCGATCTACAAGCGCGGCATAGATTTCGTGCAGATCCCCACCACGCTGCTGGCCCAGGTCGATTCCTCTGTGGGGGGCAAGACCGCCATCGACACCCCCCGGGGCAAGAACCTGATCGGCGCCTTCCACCAGCCGCGATTGGTGCTGGCGGATCTGGACGTTCTGTCCACCCTGCCTGACCGCGAGATGCGCGCCGGCTACGCCGAGGTGATCAAGTACGGCATGCTGGGGGACTTCGCCTTCTTCGAATGGCTGGAAGTCAACGGCCCAGCGGTGCTGCGGCGCGAGCCGGAGGCCCTGGCCTACGCCGTGGGCCGCTCGATTGAGATGAAGGCCGAGATCGTCGCCGAGGACGAACGCGAAACCGGGCGCCGCGCCCTGCTCAATCTCGGCCACACCTTCGGCCACGCCCTGGAGGCGGAGGTCGGCTTCGGCGAGGCCCTGCGGCACGGCGAGGCCGTGGCCCTGGGATGCGCCCAGGCCTTCCGCTTCTCCGTCGCCGAGGGACTCTGCCCCGGCCAGGACGCCCAGCGGGTGGACCGGGCCCTGGCCAGGACCGGCCTGCCCGCGCGGCTCGATCAGATCCCCGGCGGGCCCTTCGCCGCCGACCGTCTGATCCAGCACATGGGTCAGGACAAGAAGGCCGAGGGCGGGACCCTCACCCTGATCCTGGCCCACGGCCTGGGCCAGGCCTTCACCGCCAAGGCGGTGAACCCTGAACCCCTGCGCCGGTTTCTGGTGAGCGAAGGCGCCACGTCATGAAACTCACCCTCGTCGCCATCGCCCCCGTCATCGTGGGCCTGCTCGCGGTCTCGGCCTTCTTCGCCGCCGCCGAAACCGCCATGACCGGCGCCAGCCGGGGGCGGATGCACCAGCTTGAGCGGGAGGGGGACAAGGCCGCCAAGCGGGTCAACCGCCTGATCGGCAACCAGGAAATGATGATCGGCGCGGTGCTCCTGGGCGCCAACCTGATCAATATCCTGTCCTCGGCCCTGGTCACCGAGGTGCTGACCGCGGCCATTCCCGGCGCCTGGGGGGTGGCCCTGGCCACCGGGGTGATGACGGTGATGGTGCTGGTCTTCGCCGAGGTCCTGCCCAAGACCCTGGCCATCACAAGATCCGACGACGTGGCCCGGTTCCTGTCGGCCCCCACCGAACTGGTGGTGCTGCTGTTCGGGCCGGTGGTGGCGACGGTGCAGTTCTTCGTGCGCAAGACCCTGCGGCTGTTCGGCATCCATATCGACATGGAGACCGACGTCCTGGCCGCCCACGAGGAGATCCGCGGCGCGGTGGAGTACCACCACTCCGAAGGCCTGGTGGAGACCCGCGACCGTTGGATGCTGGGCGGAGTGCTGGATCTGTCGGAGATGGACGTCTCCCAGATCATGGTGCACCGCAAGTCCATCTCCATGCTGGACGCGGACCTACCGCCCCGGGAGCTGGTGGAGGCGGTCCTGGCCGATCCCCACACCCGCCTGCCCCTCTATCGCGACGACAGCGACAACATCATCGGGATTCTGCACGCCAAGGACCTGCTGCGGGCCGTGGCCGCCACCGAGGGCGGGGTCGACAAGGTGGACGTGGCCGCCATCGCCCGGGAGCCCTGGTTCATTCCCGACACCACCAACCTCAAGGAGCAGCTCAACGCCTTCCTCAAGCGCCGCACCCATTTCGCCCTGGTGGTGGACGAGTACGGCGCCCTGCAGGGACTGGTGACCCTGGAGGACATCCTCGAGGAGATCGTCGGCGAGATCGAGGACGAGCACGACGTGGTGGTCGAGGGCCTGCGCCGCCAGCCGGACGGCTCGGTGATCGTCGATGGCGGCGTGGCCATCCGCGACCTGAACCGGGTGATGGACTGGCAGCTGCCCGACGAACAGGCCGTGACCGTCGCCGGCCTGGTGATTCACGAGGCTCAGACCATCCCCCTGCCCGGCCAGACCTTCATCTTCCACGGCCACCGCTTCCAGGTGCTGAGCCGGCAACGCAACCAGATCACCACCCTGCGGGTCAGCGCCCCCATCGAGCGGACGGTGGACGCCGACTAGGGCTCCTCCCCCGGCGCCAGCACGACCAACGACAGGGCATGGATGGGGCCCGCCAGTTCATCCTTGAGTGCGGCATAGATGGCGCGTTGACGCTGGACCCGGTTCAGGCCCTTGAAGGCGGCGGCCTCGATCACGACATTGAAATGGCTCTCGCCGCCCTCCCGCGCGCCGGAGTGGCCGTGGTGACGATCGCTGTCGTCCTTGATTTCGAGCCGATCGGGCGAAAAGGCCTGTGACAGCTTATCGCGGATGGTTTCGGTCACGGCGCCCATATCGTACGTGGTCCTTAATTCTTGACTGTCAATTCTTGATCGCAGTTAGTTCCCCCGCATACTTCGGCTCATGAGCGGCGCCTTTCAATACCGGCCAAAATTTGTCGACATCCGCGTCCGCCCCCCCAAGGCCGACGAGGATCGCCGCGACAAGGATGTCAACGCCCTGAAGCCGGGTGAGAAGCCCTGCGACCATCCCGATTGCCGGCTGGCGGGATCGACCAAGGCGCCGAAGTCCCGGGACATGCTCAATGAGCACTACTGGTTCTGCGTGACCCACGCCGCCGAATATAACCGCCACTGGGACTTCTTCGCCGGGATGAGCGAATCCCAAATTCGCGCCCACCAGGCCAAGTCCGCCGGCGGCGACCGGCCCACCTGGGCCTTCGGCGCCTCACGCAACTCCCGGGAAGCCGCCGCGGCCAAGGCCGGCATCGATCGCAATATGGCCGATCCCTTCGGCCTGTTCGCCGCCGCCCGCCGCAAGGCCGAGCAGGCCGCCACCGAGCGCAAGCTGGGCAAGCTGGAGCGCAACGCCCTGGCGGACCTGGATCTGGACGCCTTCGCCGAGCCGGAGACCATCCGCACGCGCTATATCGAGCTGGTCAAACGCTGCCATCCGGACACCAACGGCGGCGACCGCTCGGCCGAGCACAAGCTGCAAAGGGTCATCAAGGCCTACCAGACGCTGCGTAAAGCCAAACTGGCGTGATTTTTCCTGCCCTCAGAGGCGATTTGAGTCCATCACACCGGTTTGCAACCGGCCTCTAAACCGGTAATCCGTTGGCTATGTCCAGTCTGAATGAACTCGATCCCCTGATCACCGCCGCCCCCGACAAGCTGGTCTCGGTCCGTGACGTCTTTGGTGTCGACTCCGACATGAAGGTGCCGGCCTTTTCGACCCGTGACAGCCACGTGCCGGATCTTGATTCGGCCTACAAGTTCGACCCGCAGACCACCCTGGCCATCTGCGCCGGGTTGATGTTCGACCGGCGGGTGATGATCCAGGGCTATCACGGCACCGGCAAATCCACCCACATCGAACAGGTGTGCGCCCGGGTGAACTGGCCCCTGGTGCGAGTCAATCTGGACAGTCACGTCAGCCGGATCGACCTGGTGGGCAAGGACGCCATCGTCCTGAAGGAAGGCAAGCAGGTCACCGAATTCCGCGAGGGCATCCTGCCCTGGGCCCTTCAGCGCCCCATCGCCCTGGTGTTCGACGAATATGACGCCGGCCGGCCGGACGTGATGTTCGTGATCCAGCGGGTGCTGGAAGCCGGCGGCAAGCTGACCCTGCTCGACCAGAACCGGGTCATTCGGGCCAACCCCTATTTCCGGCTGTTCTCCACCACCAACACCATCGGCCTTGGGGACACCACCGGCCTCTATCACGGCACCCAGCAGATCAATCAGGGCCAGATGGACCGCTGGTCGATCGTCTCGACCCTGAACTATCTGCCCCATGACGTTGAGGCCGATATCGTCCTGGCCAAGAACCCCACCTACGACACCCCGGAAGGCAAGCGGAAGCTGGCCGCCATGGTGCGGGTGGCGGACATGACCCGCAACGCCTTCATGAACGGGGATATCTCCACCGTCATGAGCCCCCGCACCGTGATCACCTGGGCGCAGAACGCCGAGATCTTCGGCGGCGACGTGGCCCTGGCCTTCCGGCTGACCTTCCTGAACAAGTGCGACGAACTGGAACGCCCCACGGTGGCTGAGTTCTTCCAGCGCTCGTTCGGCGCGGATCTGCCTGAATCCGCCACCCGGGTGAAGGTGGCCTGAGGACCTATCGGAGGGGCTGAGCCCCTCCAATATGCTGCGTTTGGCTCTAAGATATTCGCGCTTGCGGTCCGGCTACCCCGTTTTGACCTTCTCCCGTGGGGAGCACCGCAAAAGACGGCGGTGCGTCCTCACATGGGGATTTGAGAGTCAAGGTTGGTGTTCAATTGATCAATCATCTGCTCCGTCTTTTCGGGATCCGATGGTCTGAGCCTTTGTTTTGAGACGCTTTGGCCATTGGCTGTCCGCATCAACCTCACATTC
>JARLIP010000339.1 GCA_031291685.1 Caulobacteraceae bacterium
CCGCCCTTCTCTGAACTGCTGGGCCAGGCGCGGTCCGCCCCCAGGCTGGCCGAAAGCCGGTCCGAGGTCGATCAGGCCCAGGGCCTGGCCCAGCAGGCCGCCGCCCGGCCCAATCCGAGCGTCTCGGTCCTGGTGGAGAACTTCGGCGGGCCGCGCCCCTATGATCAGTTGGGCGGTCAGACCACGTTCCAGATCGACCAGCCCTTCGAGCTGGGCGGCAAGCGCGCCGCCCGGATCGCCGCCGGGCGGGCGGGGGTCGATGCGGCCAGGGCGCGCTTCACCCTGTCCGTCGCCGATTTCGCCTTCGATCTGGCGTCCGCCTATGCCGAGGCGGAGGCGGCCGAACGGCGGCTGGATTTGGCTCAGGTCATGCTTGGCCTGGCCGAGGACGACGCCCGGGTGGCGGGGGCCCTGGTCAAGGCCGGCAAGGAGGCCGACCTTCGGGCCGTCCAGGCCATGACCGCGGTCCAGGCGGCCCGCGCGGGGATGGAGGCGGCCCGCTCAGCCAAGGAGGCGGCCTTTGGGCGACTGACCGCCCTGGCCGGGGCGTCGGCGCCCCTGACCGCGATTCCGGTGAGCCTCCTGGCCCATGCCGATCGCCCGGAGACGCCACCGGTTCCCGAACCCATGGCCAGCCCGGCCTATCGCGCCGCCGAGGCCGCCCGCGCGGCGGCGGCGCGGACGGTTCAGGCGGAGCGCGCCCGCGCCGCCCCCGACGTCACCGTCTCGGTGGGGGTGCGGCGTCTGGGAGGAGAAGGAGCCACCGCGGTGGTGGGCGGCCTCTCCGTTCCGTTCCCGATCTTCGACCGCAACCGGGGTGATATCGCCGCCGCCCGGGCGGCCTTGGCCGGAGCGGAGGCGCGGCTGAACGCGGCGCGCCTGGACGCCGAGACCGAAAGCCGCTCCAGCGTCGCGCGGGCCCGGGCCGCCCTTGCCCGGATCGCCGCCGCGCGCGAGGGCGAGGGGGTGGCCGAGGAGGCCTACCGCCTGTCCCGGATTGGCTATGAGGGCGGCAAGCTGCCCCTGATCGAACTGCTCAACGCCCGCCGGGCGCTCGCTGAAGCGCGCGCCCAGACCCTTGACGCGCGCCTGGAGCGTCTCGGCGCCGAGGCCGCTCTGGCCCGCCTGCAAGGCGCCGCCCCGTTTGGAGATCAGCCGTGAAGCAAGACAACAGACGCCTCCTTGGGGGCGCGGCGTTCGCCGTGGCGCTCGCCGCCGCCGGTGGGTTCGGCCTGGCCAAATTCACGTCCTCACCCACGGCCGCGCCCGCCGGCGCCGCGAAGCCCGCCGAGGAAAGAACCGCTGGACAGACCCTGGACATGACCCCGGAGGCGATCAAGGCGGCGGGGGTTCTGGTCCAGCCGGTCAGTATCGGCGCCCTGGGAACGGAAATCCTCAGCCAGGGAACCGTGGTGGCCGCCCCCGGGGGCGAGGCGGTCCTGACCGCCCGGGCGCCGGGGACCATAACCCGGCTGTTCAAACGGCTTGGCGACAGCGTGCGGCGTGGAGAGCCCCTGGCCATCGTCGAGAGCCGCGACGCCGCCCAGATCGCCGCCGACCACGCCACGGCGGGGGCGAAGGCGATGCTCGCCCAGCGCAACCTGGCCCGGGAGAAATCCCTCTATGACCAGCGCGACTCCCGGGTTGTTTACTAGGCGCGCGCCGAGGCCGAGCCCGCCGCCGCCAGCGCCGAGGCCCGCCGGGCGCGGATCAGCGCCGACGCCGCCCATGTGACGGCGGACGGGCGGGGCGTGGTGGTGACCGGCCCGATCGATGGCCGGATCACGGCAAGCCAGGCCCGTCTCGGCGCCTTCGTCCAGTCCGAGACCGAACTCTTCCGGGTGGCCGACATGCGGCTGATCCAGGTCGAGGCCGCCGTGGGGGCGGCGGACGTGGCCCGCATCGAGGTGGGTGATCGGGCGGTGATCGAGGGGGCGGACGGACAGGCCATCGAGGGCCGCGTCCGGGCCGTGACCCCCACCCTCAACGCCGAAACCCGGGCGGCCACCGTGGTGATCGAGGTCCAGTCGGCGGCTCTGACACCGGGGCAGGCGGTGCGGGCGCGGATCTCGCCAACCCATGCCGCGGCGTCCCCTGGCGCCATCGTGGTTCCCGAGGAGGCGATCCAATCGGTCGGCGGGCATGAGGTTGGGTTCCTGCGCACGGCCAAGGGTTTCGAGGCGCGGCCGGTCACGGTCGGCCAGCGAAGCGCGGGCCGGGTCGAGGTGGTCGCGGGTCTTTCCCCCGGCCAGTCCGTCGCGGTGAAGAACGCCTTTCTGCTCAAGGCCGAGGTCGGCAAGAGCGCCGGCGGGGAGGACTGATCATGATCGCCAACCTCATGGCGCTCAGCGTGCGCGCGCGCTGGGTCATTGTCGCCCTGGTCCTGATCGTCGCCGGCTACGGCGCCTGGCAACTCACCCGGCTGCCGATCGACGCGGTGCCGGACATCACCAACAAGCAGGTGCAGATCAACACCGTCGATCCCGGCCTCTCCCCCGTGGAGATCGAAAAGCGGGTCACCTTCCCGGTGGAGACGGCGCTGGCGGGCATCCCGGGCCTGGAGACCACGCGCTCCCTCTCGCGCAACGGCTTTTCCCAGGTCACGGCGGTCTTCACCGAGGGGACCGACCTCTATTTCGCCCGCCAGCAGGTGAGCGAACGGCTGGCCCAGGCCCGGGACCACCTGCCCACGGGCGTTCAGCCTCAGATCGGTCCGGTCACCACGGGCCTGGGCGAGGTCTTCATGTACGCGGTGGATTTCGCCCATCCCGGCGGCAAGGGGGCGAAGGTCCGGGATGGAAGCCCCGGCTGGCAGTCCGACGGCGCCTTCCTGACGCCGGAGGGCCAGCGTCTCACCGACGATGTGTCCCGGGCGGCCTATCTGCGCACCGTGCAGGACTGGATCATCGGACCCCAGCTGAAGACCGTCAAAGGGGTGGCCGGCGTCGATTCGATCGGCGGCTATGAAAAGCAGTTCGTGGTCGAGCCCGACCCGGTGAAGCTGGCGGCCTATGGGGTGTCCTTCGTCGAACTCGCCAAGGCCCTGGAGGCCGCCAATCTCTCGGTGGGCGCCAACTTTCTGGATCGCGGCGGCGAGGCCTATCTGGTGCGCGCCGACGCCCGTATCCGCGGCCTGGACGAGATCAATCAGGCGGTGATCGCCACCCGCGGCGGCGTGCCGGTGGCGGTCAAGGACGTGGCCACGGTTCGAGTCGGCGGGGACCTTCGGACCGGAGCCGCCAGCCTCAACGGCCACGAGGTGGTGATCGGCACGACCCTGATGCTGATCGGCGAGAACAGCCGCACCGTGGCCAAGGCCGTGGGCGACAGGTTGGCTGGGATCGAGACGTCCTTGCCGCCGGGGATCACGGTCACGCCGACCCTGGACCGCTCGAAGCTGGTCAACGCCACGGTCAAGACCGTCGAGCGCAACCTGACCGAAGGCGCCCTGCTGACGGCGGTGGCCCTGTTCCTGCTGCTCGGCAATGTCCGCGCGGCCCTGATCGCGGTGCTGGTGATCCCGTTCTCGTTCCTGATGATGGCCATCGGCATGAATGGCCTCAAGGTTTCGGGCAATCTGATGAGCCTGGGGGCCCTGGACTTCGGCCTGATCGTCGATGGGGCGGTGATCATCATCGAGAACGGCCTGAGGCGCCTGGCGGAGCGCCAGCACAGGGAAGGACGGCCGCTGACCCTGGGCGAGCGGCTGGAAGAGACGGTGCTGGCCACCCAGGAGATGATCCGGCCGACGGTGTTTGGCCAGGCGATCATTTTCCTGGTGTTCGCCCCGCTGCTGACCTTCACCGGCGTGGAGGGCAAGACCTTCTCGCCCATGGCCATCACCATCATGCTGGCTCTGGGGGCTGCCTTCATCCTGTCCCTGACCTTCGTGCCGGCCATGCTGGCGATCCTGATCCGCGGCAGGGTGGCGGAAAAGGAGGTCTGGCTGATCGCCCGCATCAAGCGATCCTATGCGCCGATCCTGGAGCGGGCGGTGGCCAGGCCCTGGCCGTTCATCGCCGCCGGCGCCGGGATGTCCATGCTGGCGGGCTTCGTCTTCACCCTGCTGGGTCAGGAGTTCATCCCGCAGCTGGACGAGAAGAACCTCGCCCTGGCCTCCCAGCGGATTCCATCGACCTCCCTTGAGCAGTCGGTGACGATGCAGCGGGGTGTCGAGCAGGCGGTCTCCAGGCAGCCGGAGGTGGCGGTGATGTTCTCCAAGACCGGGACGGCCGAGGTCGCCACCGATCCCATGCCGCCCAACCTGTCCGACGGCTTTGTGATCCTCAAGCCCCAGGCCGAGTGGCCCAAGGGCGCCAAGACCAAGGCCGATGTGCTCAAACGCGTTGAAGCGGCCGCTTCCGGTCAGATCGGCCAGGCCTATGAACTCAGCCAGCCGATCCAGCTGCGGTTCAATGAGCTGATCGCCGGGGTGCGGGGCGACGTGGCGATCAAGCTCTATGGCGACGACCTCGACCAGATGAGCGCTGCCGCCGCCAGGATCGTCTCCGCCCTTCAGTCCGTGCCCGGCGCCGCCGACGTCAAGGCCGAGCAGACCGGCGGCTCGCCCACCCTGGACGTTCGTTTCGACCGGGCGGCCATCGCCCGCTTCGGTTTGACCGTCGAGGACGTGGCCGACACCGTCTCGGCGGCCATGGCCGGGCGGGAGGCGGGGCAGGTGTTCGAAGGCGACCGGCGCTTCTCGGTGGTGGTGCGGGCGTCCCAGGCCAGTCGTAATGACCTGGCCGCCCTCGCCGCCCTGCCGATCATGCTGCCCGAGGCGCAGGGGCGGCCCCGAAGCGCGATCCCCCTTGGTCAGGTGGCGCGGTTCCGCTTCACCGAGGGGCTGAACCAGATCAGCCGTGAGAATGGCAAGCGGCGGGTGGTGATCCAGGCCAATGTCCGTGGCCGCGACGTGGGCTCCTTCATCCGCGAGGCCCAGCCCAAGGTCCAGGCGGTCACCCTGCCCACGGGGGTGTTCCTGGAGTGGGGCGGGCAGTTCCAGAACCTGAAGGCCGCCTCGGACCGGTTGGCGATCGTGGTCCCGATCTGCTTCGCGGCGATCTTCGCCCTGCTCTGTCTGGCCTTGGGCGGTGTGGGTCGAGCGATTTCGGTGTTCGCCGCCGCGCCCCCGGCCCTGGCGGGGGGTGTGTTCGCCCTGGCCCTGACCGGCATCGCCTTTTCGGTGTCGGCCGCCGTCGGGTTCATCTGCCTGTCGGGGGTGGCCGTGCTCAATGGCCTGGTGGTGATGAGCAGTATCCGCGGCCGGCTTGAGGCCGGCGCGGAGCTTGGCCGGGCGATCATCGACGGGACGATGGCGCGGGTCAGGCCGGTGATCATGACGGGCCTGGTTCCGGCCATCGGCTTTATCCCCATGGCCCTGGCCACGGGAACCGGCGCGGAGGTGCAAAAGCCTCTGGCCACGGTGGTGATCGGCGGCCTGGTGACAGCCACCGTCCTGACCCTGCTGGTCCTGCCCGCGATCACCCGGGTGGTTCTGGGTCTGGGCGGGGCGCGTACTCAGGCGCCGGCCGCCGCCGAGGGGTGACGCCCGCCCGCTTCAGCCCGGGAGCTGGATCGCTGTCAGTCGCCGGCCATCGTGGCCGGTGACGGTCAGTGGGATGATCTGGCCCTCGGGGGCGGGGCCCTCGAAGGCGATCTCGCTGAAGTCCTCGCCGCGGGCCAGGCCCTCGCGCTCCACCAGGCCCATGATCGTACGGCCGACCTGGGCGGACAGGTGACGCTCCAGCCCCGCCGCGCCGGCGGCGCGCAGGCGTTCGGCCCTGTCCTTGATCAGCTTGCGGTTCAGTTGCGGCATCCGCGCCGCCGGGGTTCCCGGGCGGGGGCTGAAGGGAAAGACGTGCAGGAAGGCCAGGTTCGCCTCCTCCACCAGCCGCACGGTGTTGTCGAACATCGCGTCGGTCTCGGTGGGAAAGCCGGCGATGAAGTCGGCGCCGAAGGCGGTGTCCGGGCGCACGGCGCGGACCTGGGCGATCAGGGACAGGGCGTCGGCGCGGCTGTGGCGGCGCTTCATCCGTTTAAGGATCATGTCGTCCCCAGCCTGCAGCGACAGGTGCAGATGCGGCATCAACCGGGGCTCCTCGGCCAGGCAGCGCATCAGGTCGGGATCGATCTCGGCGGCGTCGATGGAGGACAGGCGCAGGCGCGCAAGGTCCGGCGCCAGCTTCAGGATCCGCGCCACCAGCTGGCCGAGGGTCGGGGCGCCGGGCAGGTCCGAGCCCCAGGAGGTGATGTCCACCCCGGTCAGCACCACCTCGCGATAGCCTTCGGCCGTCAGCCGGCGCACCTGCTCGACCACCTCGCCGGCGGGGGCGGAGCGGGAATTGCCCCGGCCAAAGGGGATGATGCAGAAGGTGCAGCGGTGATCGCAGCCGTTCTGCACCTCCACATAGGCCCGGGCGCGGTCCTTCAGCCCGTCGATCAGGTGACCGGCGGTCTCGCGCACGGACATGATGTCATTGACCCGCACCCGGGCGCCATCCGTGGACGGAGCATAGGCGCCGGCGGCGGATTTTTCGGCGTTGCCGAGCACCAGATCGACCTCGTCCATGGCCGCGAAGGCGCCGGGATCGATCTGGGCGGCGCAGCCGGTGACGATCACCCGGGCGCCCGGCCGTTCGCGCCTGGCCTTGCGGATGGCCTGGCGGGCCTGGCGAACCGCCTCGCCGGTGACGGCGCAGGTGTTGAAGACGATGGCGTCGGAAAGGCCGTCCTCGGCGGCCCGGGCGCGGATCACCTCGGACTCATAGGCGTTCAGCCGACAGCCGAAGGTGACGATGTCGACCCCGGCCCGGCTGTCCACGCTGGGCGGGGCCAGATCCTCGGCGCCCGGGACCGGATGGCCGTCCTGGCTCACGGCAGGGTTCCGGTGAATTCCACCTCGACCGGGCCGGTCATCAGAACGTGGTTGTCGCTTTCGCGCCACTCGATGGTCAGCTCGCCGCCGTCCAGCTCCAGCACGGCCTTGCGACCGATCAGACCTCGCCTGTGGGCGGCGACCAGGGCGGCGCAGGCGCCGGTGCCGCAGGCCTTGGTCAGGCCCGCGCCCCGCTCCCAGACCCGCAGGCGGATGCGGTCCGGCCCCTTGATCTGGGCGAAACCGACATTGGTCCGCTCGGGAAACAGGGGGTGGTTCTCGATCAGGGGGCCGACCTGGCGTACGGGGGCGGTCTCGGCGTCGGGGACGAAGAACACCACATGGGGATTGCCCATGGAGACGCAGCCGGGCGTATGCAGGACCGGGGCGTCGATGGGGCCCACTTGAAGCTCGATGCCCCGGGTGTCCATCTCTTCGGCCAGGGGAATATCGGTCCAGTCCAGGCCCGGCTCGCCCATGTCCACGGTGACGATTTTGTCGCCCGCCCGCTTGCCGCTGAGGAGGCCGGCCTTGGTTTCGAAATGGGCCTCGTCCTTGCCGGTGGCCTCCATCAAGAGCCAGGCGACGCACCGGGCGCCGTTGCCGCAGGCCCCGACCTCCTCGCCGTCGGCGTTCCAGAAGCGCACCATCGCCTCGCTGCGGTCCGACGGGCCGATGGCGATGATCTGATCGCAACCGATCCCGGTTTGGCGATTGGCGATGGCGCGCGCGGCCTCGATCCCCGGCTCGAAGGGGCCATATGGGGTGTCGGCGCGGGCCTCGACCACGACAAAGTCGTTTCCGAGGCCATTCATCTTGAGGAACGGACGGCTCATGGCCGGGGACATATAGGTCAAAGCCGCGGGATTTACACGGGGCTCCTCAGCGACCCTTTGGCCGGGCTCCCGTTCCGAACGGATCGGAACGGGCCTTGCTCAATCCTAGGTAAGGCCGGATCGCCGCGATCTAGATCTGTTCGACGGCCCGGGCGGCGGCGTCCAGGGCGGCGGCCAGGGCCTCCACCTCGGTCTGGGTCATCGGCCCGCGGGACAGCCGCAGGCGAAGGGCGGTTCGCAGGTTCTCCATCGCCCGCACTACCTGGGGCGCGTTGCGGCCCCGGCTGACGACGGCGATCTGTTCGATCCGGCCGTTCAGATTGGCCAGGACCTCGGCCTGGGTGTCCAGATAGGCCTGACCGTCCGGGGTGATGGCGTAGAGTTTCTTGCCGCCCTCCTCGGTGGGCTTTGCGTGGCCCAGATCCTCGAGCAGGGTCAGGGTCGGATAGACCACCCCCGGGCTCGGGCTATAGGCGCCGCCCACGGCGTCCTCCACCGCCTTGATCAGCTCGTAGCCATGGCGCGGCTTCTCGGCGATCAGCTTCAGCAGGAGCAGGCGCAGGTCGCCCTGTTCGAAAACCCGTTCCCGCCGGTGGCCGCCACGTCCCCCAAGGTCCCGAGGACCGCGCTCGCCGCCGTCCCAGCCGAAGCCGTGACGCGCGAAGCGGGGGTGATGGTGGTGGCTGTTTTGAAATCGATGCATATTTGATCCTCTTAGATATATCGATGTTGCAGATATATCTAAGTTCGATCGAAACGCAAGGGCGGGCTGTGGATTATTTTTGAGCGAGGGCGGGCCGCGCTTGAGGTGCGGGCAAAAATCACTATTGTAGTAATTATGTCGGATACGCCTTTCACTGTGCCCGCGGCGGAAGCGAACCGGGCCTTTTCGCGCATTCTGCGCGTGGCCAGGGAGGGCCGATCCGTGACCATCACGTCGCACGGTGAGCCGGTGGCCGTGCTCATGCCCGTCGGTGAGGTTGACGCGAGCCGGCGGCATCAGGCGCATGACGCCTTGATGTCCCATCTCAGAGCGCTCGCGCCCGTGCTCATTGAGCCCTGGACTCGAGACGATCTCTACGAGCGCGACTGAAGCCCGATTGCATGCGTCTCGCGCTGGACACCAATATATTGGTCTATGCGGAGGGGCTGGTCTTTGGGCCTGACGACGGGGCCAAGCACGCCATGGCCTTGCGCCTTCTTGAAAACGCTCGGGACGAGGTTCTTGTCGTAGCGCGTCAAAGTCTGGCTGAGCTGCATCGCGTGATGGTGCGAAAGGCGCGGCTTTCGCCTGAGGAAGCCTCCCGCCGGGTCGGGCTGTGGAGCGAACGGGTTCTGGTGATCGATACGGACGCCATGACGTTCGAGGCGGCGCTGGAGCTGTCTTCCGACCACGGGCTTCAGATCTTCGATGCGATCATTCTCGCCGCCGCCGTGGAAGGGCGTTGCGACCTGTTGCTCTCCGAAGACCTGCAGGATGGATTCGCCTGGCGGGGCGTGGGTGTCAGCAATCCATTTGGCGCCAAGCCAGAGCGCCGGTTGGCCCGGTTGCTCGCGTAAGGCTGAGGCCTCGCGCCCCTAGACCGGCGGGGCCGGCGGGGCGGTGATGACCTCGACATTGTCGTTGAGCAGATAGGCCATGTCCCGCAGGGCCAGGTCCTGGTCGTGGCCGGTCTTGGCGGCGGTGACGGCGGCCAGCTTCAGGGGCAGATCCTGGGAAATGCCGTGCAGGATGCACTTCAGGTCCCCGTCCGTGCCCCGGGCCTTGAGCAGTTCGTGGCCCTGCTGGTCCAGGGCGGACAGTTCGCCGATCCTGGCCTTGAAGATATCGAAGCCCGCCAGATCGATGGGGGCGGCGGCGCCCTTGATCTGGCCGCGATAGGCCTCGACCTCGGCCTTCAGGCCGCTGGCCCGGGCGACGATGTCCTTGAACAGGGGTTCCTGAGCCACGCCGCCGGCGGGTGCTGTGGCGGGCGCTGTGGCGGGGGCGGCGATCAGGGTCGGTCGCGCGCCCGGGTCCGTCGCCGGATTGAAGGCGGCGAACATCAGATAGGCGGCGAGGGCAACATCACAGGACATGGGCGAACCTCGAATATGGACGCGGCGCCGATGCGCCAGACCCTAATGGGCGCCTGATCGGCTTTTGATTTTGTTAACCGCGCCGGGTAAACGCGCCCCTAAGCAAACCTTTGCAGGTTTGCTTACACTCGGGACTCTTAGCAGCATTGATTTTGCTTCCAAAAAAGCAAAATCAATCGTGGCTTCAGCCACGCGAGGCTGCTTAGCGGCCGCGCCTTTCTTGCCGATAGGCCCGCGATCCTTTAATCGCCCCCGCATGACCGAAACTTTCCGCCCAGACGCCCGCACGCCGCGCGGCTTTATCGACAAGCGCGCCGCCGACCTGCGCGCCGAACGGCGGATCATCGAGGCCGTCTCGGCCGTCTATGAGCGCTATGGCTTCGAGCGCCTGGATACGGGCGCCTTCGAATACGCCGACGCCCTGGGCAAGTTCCTGCCGGACAGCGATCGTCCCAATGAGGGGGTGTTCGCCCTGCAGGACGATGACGAGCAGTGGATGGCCCTGCGCTACGACCTGACCGCGCCGCTGGCCCGGTTCTCGGCCCAGTTCTGGGAGACCCTGCCCAAGCCGTTCCGCCGCTACGCCTTCGGTCCGGTCTGGCGCAACGAAAAGCCCGGCCCGGGGCGGTTCCGCGAGTTCATCCAGTGCGACGCCGACACGGTGGGCTCGTCCCGCCCCGAGGCCGACGCCGAGATGATCGCCATGATGGCCGAGGGCCTGGAGGCGGTGGGCCTGCCCCAGGGCCAGGCGGTAGTGAAGATCAATAACCGCAAGCTGCTCAACGGCCTTCTGACCACGGTGGGGGTCCAGAGCGAGCCCCAGCGCCTGGCGGTGCTGCGGGCGGTGGACAAGCTGGACCGGCTGGGCGCCGACGGGGTGCGCTATCTGCTGGGCGAAGGGCGCAAGGACGAATCCGGCGCCTTCACCCCCGGCGCCAAGCTGAACGCCGGCGCGGCCGAGCGGGTCCTGGCCTTCCTGGGGGCGGGGCGCGAGGATCGCGGCGCGACCCTGTCCAACCTGGCCGATGTGATCGGCGGCTCGGTCGAGGGCGACGAGGGCCTGGCGGACCTGGCCAAGATCGATGCGGCCCTGACCCGGATGGGGGTCGATCACGACCGCGCCGCCTTCGATCCGTCGATCGTGCGGGGTCTGGAATACTATACCGGCGCGGTGTTCGAGGCTGAACTCTTGCTGGAGACCAGGGACGAGCATGGCCACGCCGTGCGGTTCGGCTCCGTGGGCGGGGGCGGGCGCTATGACGACCTGGTGGCGCGCTTCACTGGCGAGCGTCAGCCAGCCACGGGCTTTTCCTTCGGGGTCTCGCGTCTGGCGGCGGCCCTGCGGGCGGCGGGCCGGGAAGCGGCCTCGGATGTGCGCGGGCCGGTGGTGGTGATCGTGTTCGATCCCCAGGCCATGGGAGAGTATTTCGCGGTGGCCGCCGAGCTGCGCGCCGCCGGGATCGCCGCCGAGGTCTATCTGGGCGGCTCGGGCATGAAGGCGCAGATGAAATACGCCGACCGGCGCCTGTCGCCCGCCGCCGTGATCCTGGGCGGGGACGAGATCGCCGCCGGGACCGTGACCATCAAGGACCTGGACCTGGGCCGCGCCCTGGCCGCCGGGATCACCGACAACCGTCAATGGCGCGAGGATCGCCCCGGCCAGGCCACCGTCCCCCGGGCTGAGCTGGTGGCCAGCGTGCGCCGCATCGTGGACGCCGTCTCTTGACCCTGGAAGTCTCCGTTCCCGCCGACGTGCTGGAGGCCATCCGCGCCCCCTTCGCCGCCCTGGGCGCCCAGGCGGTGGACCCGCCGGTGATTCAGCCCCTGGGTCTGCTGCTGGACCTCGCAGGCGAGGCCATGCACGCGCGCCTGGTCGTGGTCCAGGGCCTGGGAGGCGAGGAGTCCTGTCTGCGCCCTGACTTCACCATTCCCGTGGCCCGGGCGCATATCGACGCCGGCGCCGCCACGGGCCGCTATGTCTATGAGGGCAAGGCGTTCCGTGTTTCGCCCCCCGGGGCCAAGCACGCCGAGGAGTTCCTGCAGATCGGCCTGGAGGCGTTTGGCGAGGCCGACGCCGCGGCGACCGACGCCGAGGTCGCGGCCCTGGCCTGGCGGGCCTCCGCCGCTGGCGGCCGGGACGACCTGACCCTGCGCCTGGGGGATGTGGGCCTTTACCGCGCCTTCATCGGCGCGCTTGGCCTGGCCGAGCCCTTGGCCGCGCGGCTGATCCGCGCCTTTTCCCGTCAGCGGGGCATGGGGGCGGAGTTGGAGCGGGCCCAGGCCCAGGCGCCCGTGGCGCGCCAGGGAGACCGGATCTCCCACCTGCTGGCTGGCCTGCCGGAAGGCGAGGGCGCCGCCGTGCTGGAGGACCTGTGGGCCCTGGCGGGCATATCCCCGGTGGGCGGACGCTCCGCCGCCCAGATCGCCCATCGTCTGGCCCAGCGGGCCGAGGCCGCCCGCGCGCCGCGCCTGACCGCCGCCGAGGCGGGGCTGATCCGCCGCTATCTGGAGATTTCCGACCAACCCGCCGTGGCCCTGGAGCGGATCGCCGCCCTGGCGGCGGAGGGCAGGCTGAACCTGGACCAGCCCTTGGGCGACTGGTCGCGGCGCCTGGCCGATCTGGAGGGCGCCGGCGCGCGCCAGGAGCGCATGGTGCTGGCCACCGGCTTTGGCCGGGCCTTCGGCTATTATGACGGGGTCCTGTTCGAGGTGCGCAGCGCCGCCCTGGACGAGACCAGCCCCGTGGCGGCGGGCGGGCGCTATGACGCCCTGACCCTGCGCCTGGGCGGGCGGGGCCTGCCGGGCGCCGTGGGATGCATGGTGCGCCCGGCGCGCGCCTGGGCCGGAGCCAGCGCATGAGTGACGCCCCCTTGATCATCGGCCTGCCCTCCAAGGGGCGGCTGAAGGAGCAGTGCGAGGCCTGGCTGTCCGACTGCGGCTTTCGCCTGGAGGTGGACGGCGGCGAGCGCGGCTATCGCGCCGAGATCGTCGGCCTGCCCGGGTTGGTGGTTCAACTCCTGTCCGCCGGTGACATCGCCGCGGCCCTGGACGCCGGCGAGGTGCATCTGGGGGTGACGGGCGAGGACCTGCTGCGCGAGCGGGGCGAGCACGTCCAGGATCAGGTGATGCTGCTGCGGGCCCTGGGCTTTGGCCGGGCCGACCTGGTGGTGGCCGCGCCCAAGAGCTGGATCGACGTGGACAGCATGGCCGATGTGGACGAGGTGGCGGCGCACTTCGCCACCCGCACCGGCCGGCGCCTGCGGGTGGCCACCAAATACACCGCCCAGACCCGCTCCTTCTTCGCCCGCATGGGCATTGTCGATTATCGCATCGTCGAGAGCGGCGGCGCCACCGAGGGCGCGCCGGCGGCGGGGGCGGCGGAGCTGGTGGTGGACATCACCACCACAGGGGCGACCTTGCAGGCCAATGGGCTGAAGATCCTCAGCGACGGGGTGATCCTGAAAAGCCAGGCCCATCTGGCGGCCAGCCTGTCGATCGGCTGGCATGTGGGCCATCTGGAGTCCGTGCGCCGTCTGTTGGGGGTGGTCGAGGCCCGGGCCCGGGCGCGGCGGCTCAGCCTGCTGGCCTGGCCCCCGGAGCAGTCGCAGGCCGCCGAGGCCGCCACCGAGCCGTTCCTGAGTCAGGGCGCCTCGCGCCGGGCCAACGGCTTTCTGGCCCAGACCGGGGATCTGTTCGACATCGCCGCGGCCCTCAGCGCCCGGGGCGTCGGCCCGGTTTCCGTCACCCGGCCTGAGTTCGCCTTCGAGCCGCAGTCACCGGCGGCGGACGCCCTCGCCCAGCGCCTGGGGCTCTAGTTTTGTCCCCCGAAAAGGGGGCGGAACCAATGCTTGGCGCATTTGTTCATCAGTGTGTCGTATTCGCCGCATCTAATGCGCGGAGCCTATCCGCGCCTGGGGCGTGGACTCACCGCCTCTGAGGCCCCGTGAGGGTCTTGGGCGCGGAGCAATTCCTTGCCCGATATGGAAATTGACGATTTTGTCAAAAATCACGGGCAAGTGAGGTGGGGTGGATTGCAAAAACGCGTCGAAAGATTGACAGGCGCGCCAAAATGCTGTTCTTCTAACCCTGCGAGAGACAAAAGGGTCGTCAGATACTCTAGGTCTCCGGCGTTTCGGGGAGGAAACGCCTGCCGCTATCAGGCTATCGAGCCCGCCGCGATTATCCCCCGCGGCGGGCTCTAACTTTTCTGGAACCCCTCATCAAATTTTGACAGATTCGTCAAAAGCCTTAACGGCCGTCATGGCTGTGTTGGCCGTGTTCCAATTCCCCGTCCTCACAGTTGATCTGTTGGACGACAGCGAAGGTTGGACTCCGACGCATACAGTTGGACTCCGTTCGTCGGCGGCGGCGTCGGCGGCGACTTTAAGGACGCCACCTCGCGAAAGCAGGCGACCCCTTACTGACCTTGGGCGTCCCTGACTTGCAGCCAGCACGCGCACGTGGAATGAAGCCTTCCTCAGCCTAGCGCCCAAGAAGCGCATCTCACGATGAAGTCCACGCTTTACCGCCGTCATACAATTTGGCGTCGGATTGGTTCCAACCGTGCAGCTCGATACGTCTGTTTCGAGAGCTTATCCGACCCCGTATTCACCGTTCAAAGCTGCGATTTTCACGATCTGCCTGTTGATCGGGAGACGCTGCGTCAACACGAGGATCAAGCCGTCGAACTGTTCATCGAAACCGACCCTCAGGAGCGGAACGGATCATTCCCCAGCCTGGTCGATGCCATTCAGGCGTGGGATCTCGATTTTGAGAACGATCAGGACGTCGCCTGACGCGCGCGGCGGATGTCGCTTGCCCACCTATGCCTTCGGTAGGGAAGGTCCCCTGTGGGGCAGCAACGTCGAGCCCCAGCGAACAGCAAGTTTCCGGAGCTGGGTCATTGGCTGGTCACGGCCGTTGCGGACCCTCGGGCTCTCGACGCGGGAACAGATGGATCGTAACCCTAGCCAATGCCCCAAGCGCGCCCGCCAACAGAGCCCAAGTCACCTGCTTCACTGACTTCTGATGAGGCCGAATACATCAGGCGGATTGTTCGTCGCTTCTATGGCGAGGATGCTGTCGTCCGAAATTATGGGCCAGACCCGAAGCGGCTTGAACTGCACATCGAGACAAGTGTCGAGCCGGGCATGGAGCAGCACACCTGTCTCGGCTTGCTCATGTGCGAGATCGAGCGAGACCAAATCAGCCTTGAAGTTACGAAGCGCGGTTGGCGCGTCCGAGGGAACGCGAAGATCGCATACCGTCAAGGCCAGGCGATCTAAAGACGGTTGCCGATTGCCATGTTCCGACAGCACACGACCCGTTGTGGAAGCTCGGCGGTTCCGACAAGCTCACCAGCTTCCCACGATCGCCGAGACCAATGATCGCCGAACAACCCGTTGATCGCTATCTCTCCCCTGGAACGAAGGTGAGATATGACTGCCTCTGGAACGGGGTCACGCCCAGCAGCGAGTATGGCGTTGTGGTGCATTGTTGGCCCTCTGAAGACCTGGGCGGGCTCCATGATTGCATCGTTGCCTTCTTCGGCAATAGTCCTCCGCCCGTTGGACAACCGGAGGATAAGCCATACGTGCTTCGTTACGCTGTGGTCTCCCTAACGATCCTCGAAGCGTGGCCCTAAAAGCCGGCGCGCTCATCAGGCGCGAATCTGTCGTCAGGTCCGCCACCCACCCAACTCGGAATCTGGAAATGTCCGCTTGTGGACATGGATCAGGCCCAACCCTCTGTGGCGGTTGGGTCGCCCAGTCCGGTCTTCACTGGCGGAAACGATCGACGGCGCCGACCCATAGGGACTGCTCCGAGGTTGGTATCGGACAGATCGGGCGGAAACACCGAAGGCGCTTGTCGCGGCTCACGGCACCGGCTGACACGTTCACATTTGCCGCGGAAAGATATTGACTGATTGGTCGGGCATTAATAATGCTGAGCTCAGGAGGTCGTGATGGCCAGGCCCAGGAGCGAGGACAAGCGGGACGCCATCGTGGCGGCGGCGATTGAGGTCATTGCCGCTCAGGGTCTAAGCGCGCCCACGGCGACAATCGCCAAGGCGGCCGGTGTCGCCACTGGGTCCCTATTTCTCTACTTTCAGACGAAAACCGACCTCCTGAACGCGGTTTATGTCGCCCTGAAGTCTGAGATGGCCGTGGCGGTGCTGGACGGCGTACACGCGAAGGACGACGTCCGTGAACAGTTGTTTCTTGCCTGGTCCAACTGGCTCCAGTGGGCGACATCCTTCCCTGAAAAACGGCGTGCGCTGGCGCATCTAGGCGTTTCGGACGAGGTCACGCCGCAAAGCCGTCAGGCCGGACACCAAGCGATGGCCGGCGCGGCGGAAATACTGGAGCGAAGCCGATCCGGCGGTCCTATGCGCGATGCGCCGCTCGGGTTTGTCGCCGCACTCATGAACGCCCTGGCGGAGGCGACTATCGACTTCATAATCAGCGATCCAGCCCACGCGGACCGGCACCGCATCGCAGGGTTTGACGCCATGTGGCGGATGTTCACCTAAGAATTTCCACAGTTATTGACTGACTAATCAGACAATTGGAGCCTGTGATGCCTCGGACGTATCAACCTGCCACCGAAACCTACGTCGTGACGGGCGCCACGTCAGGGATCGGTCTTTGCGCCGCAAATGAGCTTTCCACGCATGGAACGGTGATCCTTGTCGGCCGAAATGGCCTCAAACTGGACGCGGTGCAAAAGGATATCGAGCGCCGCGGAGGTCGCGCGCTGTCCGTCGTGTGCGACCTCGCCGATCTAGCCAGCGTCTCGCGGGCCGCCGCGGAGATCATCAATCTCGGCTTGCCGATTAGCGGATTGCTCAACAACGCCGGCATCATGGCCATGCCATCCTGCAAGACCGCAGCGGGATGGGACATGACCTTCACCACCAATTACCTCGGCCCGTTCGCATTTACGCAAGCGCTTATCCCACACCTCCCCAACGGCGCGAACGTCACCTTTGTCGTCTCCGCGATCGAGGATCCGGAGCGCAGGCCAGCCAAGGTGATGGGCATGCGTGGCGGCCGTTTTATCTCGGTGGAGGCCAGCGCCCGCGGCGAGTGGCTGCCAGGCGGCGCCAAGCTTCCGGGCGTCGACGCCTACGCGACCTCTAAGCAATGCAGCCTTGCTGCGACCTTGGCTCTCGCCAGGGAGAGCCCACGGTTGCGGATCAACGCCATCGAGCCCGGCATCAATCCGACCACGGGGCTTGGCGGCGCCAACGCCCTGGCGCGATTCATCTTCAGTCAAATTGTCACGCGACTGCCGCCGTTCAGCCGGTACAGGAGCACCCCGGAGCGCGCCGCGCATGTCATGGCGCAGGTCCTGACGGATCGGTCGGCTAAGACCGGTGTCTACTACGACGAGAACGGTAAGCCGATGACCGGCTCGACGCTCGCTCACGATCCGCAATTCCAGGATCGCGTCGTCGTTCAAACGCGCGCCTTTCTCGCCAACGCCGCCGCTTAGACGAAGGTCTTCTCCCAACCCAACTCGGAATCTGGAAATGTCCGCGTGTGGACATCGATCAGGTCCAACCCTCTGTGGCGGTTGGATCGCCCAGTCCAGTCTTCACGGGCGGAAGCGGTCCAAGGCGCGTGGCGGACCATGCGCTAACCGCCTGGAATAATACCAACGGCCATTGAGCTTGACCGCTAGCGTCCGCATTCACCACCGTCATCCCAAGCACGAAGTGTCGGGGATCCATGCCGTGCATCTGACGCCGCGACGGGCTTTCAGACTGAATCCCACGCACAATGACCCGGCCTCGTTCACGGAATGGATCGCCGCAAGCGGCGATGACGGTGAGCAGGTTTCAGCGGTCAGCCTCAAAGGCCGCCGGAACAGCTATGGTCAGAGTCCAATCTTCGACACCGACCAACATGATCTCAGGGAACGGCGTCCGCCGCGCCTACTCCCCGAACCCCTCGCCGGGCTCCACCGGCGCCATGCGGATCAGGCGCGAATCCTCGACCCCGGCCTGACGATGTTTCACCAGTTCGCGGTATTCCGGGTCGGTGACCATGGCCAGGAAGGCGCCGGCGCCGGGATATTCGGCGATGAAGGCCAGGTCCCAGCGCTCGTCCGCCGGGCCGGTGACCACGACATCGGGGCGGCCCACCCAGACCTGCCGTCCACCCACCCGGGCGAAGATGTGGGCGGTGGTGCGGCCATAGGCGCGATAGGCCTCAAGGCCTGACAGGCCCTTGCCGTGGTCGGGGTGGCCTTCGGGATAGTCCGCCAGGGCCTTGAGCCGGACCAGGTTCAGCATGTGGATCGGCTGATCCCGGGGCAGGGCCTTGAAGGCGTCGAACTGTTCGCGCGAGGGATCGATCGATCCGGTCATGGGTGTCCTCCAGTCCTGTTCTGGGGAGACCCTAACGCGGCGCGGCGTCGTCCGGCCAGAGGTCCTGGGTCGGGCCCTTGCGATTGAGGATGTGGGTCGCGCGCTTGATGACCGTCAACAGCCGCTCGACCCGCGCCTCCTCATCATAGGTCAGGGTGGCCCGGGCAAGACCTTCAAGCATGAAGCGCGCCAGGTCCCGGCTGGCCTGGAAGCGGGCGCCGACCCCGGCGCTGAGCATGCGGGAGAAGGATTCGCCCAACTGGGCCTGGTCGAACTCCGACTGAGCCGCGGCGATCCGATCACGCACGTTAGGGTCGATGCGGGCGGCGGCCTCCAGCTCGGCGAAGGCGATGAAGGGCGGGGCGCGCAGGGCCGCCCAATAGGAATCGATGGCGTGCTCGGCGACATCCGCCCCCGCGGGAACCTGATCGGCGGACCGGGCCAGAAGGGCCAGCCGGGCGGCCTGGATATGGTCCACCGCCGCGTCCACCAGAGCCTCCCGGGTGGGGAAGTGATAGAGCATCGCGCCCCGGGTCAGCTTGGCCTCCTCGGCGATCCGGGGATTGGTGGCGGCCGCATAACCGATCTCCGCGAACAGCCGCATGGCGCAGTCGAGAATCCGCGCGCGGGTTCGCTGGGATTTGGGCGTGTCTCTGGCGGCGGAGGTCTGGTTAGGATCAGTCATGCGTTCAAGGAGCAATAGGCCCTGATGGGCGGGTTCTAGGTAGAGGCAATAGGCCCATTGCGCCAGGGTCCTGGGGCGGCTTCATCAAAGCGACATGCAATCAGCTTAACGGGGCTTCATCTTCGCGGCCAATTGGACCGCCCCCTCACAAAGCGAGGCTCGACGCCGATGAGCGCCGATTTCCCCGTCCACCCCTTCCGCAGCGTCTTCATTTCCGATGTCCATCTGGGCACCCGGGGTTGTCAGGCCGAGCTGCTGCTGGATTTCATCCGGCATATGGAGTGCGAGCGGCTCTATCTGGTGGGCGATATCGTCGACGGCTGGAAGCTGAAGAGCGGCTGGTTCTGGCCCCAGGCCCATAATGACGTGGTGCAGAAGATCCTGCGCCTGGCCCGCAAGGGCTGCGAGGTGATCTACATCCCCGGCAACCATGACGACCGCGCCCGGGACTATTGCGGCGTGCACCTGGGCGGGGTGGTGGTGACCCGGGACGCCATCCACGAGGCGGCGGACGGCAAGCGCTATCTGGTGTTGCACGGGGACGAATTCGACGGCGTCACGCGACATGCGCGCTGGCTCGCCTTCCTCGGCGATTGGTCCTATAGAACCGTCCTGGCGCTTAATACGGTGTTCAACCGGATCCGGCGCCGGTTGGGGTTCGGCTACTGGAGCCTCTCCGCCTATTTGAAGGTCAAGGTGAAGAACGCGCTACAGTTCATCGAGAACTTCGAGGCCGCCGTCGCCGAGGAAGCCCGCCGCCGGGGGGTGGATGGGGTGATCTGCGGACATATCCACAAGGCCGAGATGCGCGACATCGACGGAATCGCCTATATCAATGACGGCGACTGGGTCGAGAGCTGCACGGCTCTCGTCGAGCATTTCGACGGTAGGATGGAAATCCTCGAATGGTCTAAGATGCGCTCCTGGTCTGTCATTGACCGGCTGCGCACGATCAGCGGCGCGGAAATCGAGGAGCCCGCCGCCGCCTGATGCGAATCCTTTTGGCTACCGACGCCTGGGAGCCTC
>JARLIP010000340.1 GCA_031291685.1 Caulobacteraceae bacterium
AGCTCCCGCTCCGGGGCGATCTCGTCGGCGACCCTGCGGGTGAGGAGGCCCACCAGGTCTTGTCGCACCTGTTCCTGGCGCCGGGCCACGGCCAAGCGGGCCTGATCGGCGCGGACGCGCAGATAGGCGTCGGCGGCTTCGGCGGCGATGCTGATCCGCACGGCCTCGGCCTGGTCGCGGCTGGCCAGGGCCTCGGCCCGGGCGGCCTCGCGGCCCCGTCTCAAGCCCCCGAACAGGTCGATCTCCCAGGAGGCGGCGGCGCCCACATCATAGAGGTCCTGGTCCCTCTGATAGCCCGGCAGACGCCGGCCGATCTCGCCGATGGGGCTGAGCAGGGATTGCTCGCCACGGCCCACCGAACCATTGGCCTCGCCATGGGGCAGCAAGGCCGCGCCGGCCGCCCGGGCGGCGGCCCGGGATTGCAGCACCTGGGCTCTGGCCTGGGCCAGATCCAGGTTCTGATCCATGGCCCGCTCCACCACCCGGCTCAGTTCCGGGTCCCCAAAGCCCCACCACCAGGCGGCCATGTCCGTGGACTGGGCGCCGGGGGCCGCGATCGGCGCCGGCGTATGGAACCCGGCGTTCAGGGCCAGGCTTGGCGGCTGATAGGCCGGGCCCACGGCGCAGCCCCCCAGGGCCAGGGCGCAGGCCCCGGCCAGCAGGAGCCCGTTACGGGACAGGGCGCGGCGTATGGGCATGTTGCGATCCTTAGCGGCGGTTCAGTCAGGAGCATTTTGAATGACGTTCATCATATAAAGGTCCGCGGCGACGGCGCAAGAGGCGCCCTGGCGGGCTGTCGCAACTCTGTCGCGCCCGGACGTTAGGAGGCTGGTGTAACCTCGCCGGTCGGCGGGCCGTTTCGTTCAGGAGCCTCGTCATGGCCACGGATCTTCATCGTCGGGACGTGCTGGGCGCCCTGGGCGGCGCGGCGGCTCTGTCGGTGGCGGGGGCGCCGGCTTTCGCGGCGGCCAAGGCGACGAGCCTGCCCTTCCTGGCGGTGGGCGATTGGGGGCGGGACGGCGCCAGCCATCAGCGGGACGTGGCGATGCGGATGGGCCGCGCCGCCGAGGCCATCGACGCCGGCTTTGTCCTGTCGGTGGGGGACAACTTCTATAGCGCGGGGGTCAGAAGCGTCTCCGATCCCCAGTGGAGGACCTCGTTCGAGGACGTCTATACCGCCGCGTCCTTGCAGAAGCCCTGGCATGTGGCCCTGGGCAATCACGACTATCGCGGCTCGCCCCAGGCCCAGATCGACTATTCCAGGACCAGTCCCCGCTGGCGCATGCCCGCCCGTTACTACAAGCTGTCCGGGGCGGACCTCGGCGCCCCTCAGGTCGATTTCTTCTGCATCGACACCTCGCCCATGGTCAGCAGCTATCGCCAGGAATTCGACGACGCCATCCAGGCCAATGTGGCCAGCCAGGACGTGGACGCGCAGCTGGCCTGGCTGGAGGGCGAGCTTTCCGCCTCCAAGGCGCCTTGGAAGCTGGTGTTCGGCCATCACACCGTCTTTTCCGGCGGCAGCACCCATGGGAACACCCCCGAACTGGTGGCGCGGCTCAAGCCGATCCTCGAGCGTCACGGGGTCCAGGCCTATATCAATGGCCACGACCACGATCTGCAGCACATCCAGGTGGCGGGCGTGAACTATGTCTGCACCGGCGCTGGTTCGGAGGTGCGGCCGGTCTCAGCCATTCCGGGAACCCGGTTTTGCCTGTCGCGGTCGGGGTTTTCCCTCTATCGCCTGGGCCTCGAGGCCCTCGATCTGGAGTTCCGCGACTATCTGGGCGCCACGGTCTATCGCGCCGTGTTGCCCCGTCAGGGCGGCGCCGCCTGACAATCCAGGCCGCGGATTGCGCGCGGCCCCGTGCCAAATCGCCGCGAATCTTGAATGTGGCCCAGGATATCCGTGAATCGTGGCGCGAATATCCGTCACTTTACGCATCATTCGTAAGTGCTCCCTAGGATGGCTGGCTGATCATCACGGTTCGGGTGTCTAGGTGAATCCATCACGACTAAGCTCCATGGACGCCGCCGCTTCGCATGAAGCCAGCGCGGTCATCCAGATGTTGGAAGCCGTGCGCACCAAGCTGGAGGATCGTTTCATCCAGGCCGGGGATTCCATGGCCACGGCCTTGGAGGCTGTCGAGGCCCTGATCCAGTCCCTGGACAGCCTGAATGGCGTGCTGGAGGGCGACTCCGCCACCGGCGCCCACAACGGGCTGCAAGCCGCGGCCGCCGATCTTCTGACCCTGCCGGTGATCCAGGCCGAGCGCCGGGTCTCCTTTGAGACCCTGGTGCAGCGCAGTGAGCGGCTGGGCGTCTATATCGAGCAGATGCGCCGGACCCTGCGCTACCTGCGCGCCTTCGCCCTGAACCTGAAGGTGACCGCGGCCGCCGCGCCGGAATTCGCTGGCTTCGCCCAGGAGATGATGGAGCGCATCGCCCTCGGCGCCCAGAAGCTGTCCATGTTCAGCGAGCAGCTGGAGCGCCTGGACGAACAGCTGCGTCAGGCCCTGGGTTTTGTCTGCGCGCTGGAGGCCGACTGCGAACAGGTGCTCCCCTCGGTGGTGACCGCCCTGCAATCCAGCGCCGAGGCTATCCAGAGCCACAATCGCGAAATCAACGGCATCGCCACCCAGGTGGCCGAACTGGCCCGCCAGATCCGCAAGAAGGTGGGCGCCGCGCTCCTGGCCATGCAGATCGGCGACAACACCCGCCAGCGCATCGAGCACGTCCAGGCCGGCCTCGGCATGATCGCCAGGGACGACGGTCCCCTGGCCGAACTGGACGCCGGGGCCCGCAAGCGCGCGTCCGACACGGTGCAGATGGTGCTGCTGGAGCAGCTCGGCGATCTGACCGACATCTTCACCAATGACGCCCAGAAGGTCACCGACAACCTCCTGGGCCTGAGTGATGACGCCCGGGACGTGCTGCATCTGAAGACCAAGATCGGCGAAGGCCGCACCGCCGGCTTCCTGCGGGACCTGGAGACCAGCGTCGGCGAGGCCAATGGCGTGGTGGACCAGGTCCGCTCGGTCAACGGTCAGGCCGAACGGGCCGGGCGCGCCGCCGCCACGGCCGTCGAAACCTTGCTGGCCAATGTCGATGACATTCGTTCGGTGAAAACCGAGATCCAGTACATGGCCTTCAACACCAGCCTGCGCTGCGCCCGCATGGGTGAGGCCGGTCGCCCCCTGGACGTCATCGCCCTGGAGTTGCGCACCGGCGCCAACCAGCTGGGCGCCGCGGCTGACAACAGCATGAGCGATCTCGACGGGCTCGCCGAGGTCGCCAATCGCATCGTCGCCCACGACACCGGGGCGGACGTTGGGCAGGAACTGGACACAGCCGTCCAAAGCATCCGCGGCGCCGGGGACGCCGCCGAGTCCAATCTCGACGCCGTGGGCCGTCAGAGCGCGGACGTGGCCGGAGCCATGGATCAGCTGGGCGCCAACGCCGATTTCCACGGTGATCTGTGCACCGCTCTGGAGGACGCCTATCAGGCCCTGGCGCAGATCACCGGCCCGCCGGTCGAGGAGGCCGCTCAGGCCGCCCCGGCGCTGATCACGATCCTGAACGACATCTTCAAGCTCTACACCATGAACCGCGAGCGCGAGATCCATCACGCCGCCTCTCCGCAGGGCGTCGGTGACGCCGCGGCCGTCCCGGAGCCGGCCGCTGAGCTCTTCGAGGAGGCTGAAGACGAAGACGCCCTGTTCGCCAGCGCCCTGTTCTAGAGGGCTCGGCCCGGCCGCGGGCCGGCGGCCAGCGCCTAACGGCTGTTGGCGGCCCTCATGATTTCGGCGGCGATGCGTTCGAGTGGGATGGTTTTGTCTGTGCCGCCGCGTTCGATGGCTTCCTTTGGCATTCCGAAGACGATGCACGAGGCCTCGTCCTGTGCGACGTTGAAGGCTCCGGCCTGTTTCATCTCGAGCATGCCTCTGGCGCCGTCGTCGCCCATTCCGGTCATGATGACGCCCATGGCGTTTGATCCGACGGCCCTTGCGGCGGATCGGAAGAGGACGTCGACGGAGGGTCTGTGGCGGGTGACCAGGGGTCCGTCCTTGACGCTGACGCAGTAGCGGGCGCCCTGGCGCTCGATCATGGTGTGCTTGCCGCCGGGGGCGATGAGGACGTGCCCGCGCAGGACCGGATCGCCGTCCTCGGCCTCCTTGACCTCGACGGCGCACAGGGTGTTGAGGCGCTTGGCGAAGGCGGCGGTGAACTTCTCGGGCATGTGCTGGACGATGACCATGCCAGGGGCGTTGGCGGGGAGGGCCTCGAGGACGACGCGCAGGGATTCGGTTCCGCCGGTGGAGGCGCCGATACAGACGACCATCTCGGTGGTTCGGGCCATGGCGCGCCCGGCGACGGGGGGCGGCAGGACGGCGTCGGCGGTGAGCTTGGCCTCGGGCTGGAGGGGGGTGACGGCCCTGGGCCTCTTGGAGCCGACCCTGGCCCTGGCGGCGGCCTTGACCACGTCGCGGATGGTGTCGCCGATCTCGGCCAGGTGATCGGCGACGCCGACCTTGGGCTTGAGGATGACGTCGACGGCGCCGGCCTCGAGGGCCTGCATGAGGGTCTCCGAGCCGGCCTCGGTGAGGGAGGAGCACATGACCACGGGGATGGGGTGCTGGGACATGAGGCGGCGCAGGAAGGTGATGCCGTCCATGCGGGGCATTTCGACGTCGAGGGTGATGACGTCGGGAACCTCCTCCATGATGCGCTTGGCGGCGACGAAGGGATCGGAGGCGGAGCCGATGACCTGGATATGGGGATCGTCGCTGAGGATGGCGGTGAGGGTCTGCCGCACGCTGGCGGAGTCATCGATGATCAGGACACGGATCTTCTGGGGCATGGGAGCGTCCTAGCGGCGCCTGAAGCCGGTGTTGGCGACCTGGGTGACGGGCAGGGTCATGCCGGCGATGGATTCCGAGTGTCCGAGGAAGAGGTATCCGCCGGGTCGCAGGTGGTCGCAGAGCTTGTCGAGGACGGCCTGCTGTGTGGGCTTGTCGAAATAGATGAGGACGTTGCGGCAGAAGATCATGTCGAGGTCTTTATCGACGGGATAGGCGGGGTCCATGAGGTTCATGCGGGCGAAGCTGACCTGGGCGCGCAGGGCGGGGGCGATGCGGCAGAGCTTTGCTGAGCGGTCCTTGGATTCGAGGACGTATTTTCGTCTCAGGGCCTTTGGGGTGGGCTCGAGCATGTCCTCGGGATAGACGCCGCGCCTGGCGACGGCGAGGACGTCGGTGGACAGGTCTGTTGCGAGTATGGAGTAGGGGATGTCGGGCCCGTCGCCGAGGGCGTGGTCGATGACCATGGCCAGTGTGTAGGGCTCGGCGCCGGTGGAGCATGCGGCGCTCCAGGCCTTGATGCGGCGCGGGCGCCTTTGGATGATCTCGGGCAGGGCGGTGCGGCTGAGGAACTCGAAGTGCTTGGGTTCTCGGAAAAAGTCGGTCTTGTTGGTGGTCAGGGCGTTGACGAGATAGACGTTTTCCTGCTCGAGGCCGCCCTGCTCGAAGATGAAGTCGCAATAGGCGTCGAAGCTGGTCAGGTTCAGGGCCCGCAGGCGTCGGCGCAGGCGTCCCTCGACCATGGTCATCTTGGTCGGCGGAAGCTTGATCCCGCAGTAGTCGTAAATATATTCGGACAGACGTTGAAAATTGCGCCGGCTGATCCGATCCGCCTGGAGCGGGGGAATGGGTTCTTTAAGTGCGACCGCTGCCACTGTTATCCCTACTCGTTAAGCTTAATTCTCAAGGCGCTAATTGAGCGCACTTAGCCTATTAACTGCTTAATTTTCGAGATTGTTGTTCACAGATTTGAGTATGCTGGCCGCATGTGCGGCGGCTCCCCGTTCCGGCGCGTGGCCGAAACGGGGGCAGGTCGTGTCAGGCCGCGACTTCGATCTTGGCGGAGGCCGCGAGGGCCTTGGTTTCCTCGGCGGAGAGAAGCTTGGCGATGTCCACCAGGACGACGAAGCCCTCGGGCCGGCGCACGACGCCGGCGATATAGTCGGAGCCCCAGGTGACGCCGACATCGGGTGCGGCCTCGATCTGGTCGGGGAAGAAGGCGACGACCTCGAACACCCGGTCGGCGACCAGACCCAGGGTGAGGGTGCGGTCGGCGAGGGCGACGTCCAGGACCAGGATGCGGGTCTGGGGTGTTGGGGGCACGGCCTGCATGCCCAGGCGCATCCTTAAGTCCAGGGTGGGCACTCCCTGCCCGCGGACATCGATCAGGCCCAGCAGATAGGAGGGTCCGTTGGGGATCTTGAAGGCGGGGGCGTAGTCGAGGATCTCGCGCACCTGGGCCACGGGAGCGGCGAAGATCTCCTTGTCGAGGCTGAAGGTGACGAACTGGGTTTCGACGGCGTCGGCGTGCATCAGGCGGACTCCTTGAAGTCGGCGTCTTCGGCGTCGGGACCGCCGGCGCCGAGGTCGAGGGCGAAGCCCTGAACGCGGGCCTGCTGGGCCTTGACGGTGTTACGCGGGGTTGGGACGGAGGGTTGAGCCCTTTTGGCGGGGGCTGGCTTGGCGCGGGTCGCGGCCTTGGCCGGGACGCGGGCGATCGGGGCGCGGTTTGAGGCCTCGACGCGGAAGAAGGCGATGGAGGCCTGGAGCTCCTCGGCCTGGGCGGCGAGTTCCTCGGAGGTGGCGGACAGTTCCTCGGAGGAGCCGGCGTTGAGCTGGGTGACCTTGTCGAGTTGCTGGATGGCTTCGTTGATCTGCGAGGCGCCGATGTCCTGCTCGCGGCAGGCGGCGCTGATCTCGGCCACCAGTTCGGCGGTCTTGCGGATGTCGGGCACCAGGCGGG
>JARLIP010000341.1 GCA_031291685.1 Caulobacteraceae bacterium
AGGACCAGGCGACCAGCGACCCGGCGCCGGACCCGCGTCCCGGCCCCACCGGAATGCGGTTGGCGACCGACCACTTCATGAAGTCAGACACGATCAGGAAGTAGCCGGCGAAACCCATCTGCTGGATGACGCCGATCTCGCGCTCCAGACGGGCGTGATAGTCTTCCAGCGGCAGCGCCGGGGCGTGGACGGCCAGACGCGCGGCCAGCCCTTCCCGAGCCTGATGGGCCAGTTCGTCCGCCTCGCTGCGACCGCCCACGGTGGGGAAGCTCGGCAGGATCGGATCGCGCTTCTTGACCATCACCGCGCAGCGGCGGGCAATATCCAGGGTGTTGTCACAGGCTTCCGGCAGGTCCGCGAACAGCCGGCGCATGTCTGGGCCAGATTTGAACCAGTGCTCGGCGGTCACTCGCCGCCGTTCGTCCTGTCCCACAAAGGCGCCGTCGGAGATGCACAGCAGGGCGTCGTGCGCCTCGTACATATCGGCGGCGGTGAAATAGACGTCGTTGGTGGCCACCAGGGGAACGTCGTGCTCATAGGCCCAGGCCACCAGCCCAGGTTCGGCCAGAGCCTCCCGGGCCTGTCCATGGCGCTGTAGCTCCACATAGAAGCGCCCTTGGAACACGCGGTTCATCTCGGCCAGGGCGGCGGCCCCCTCGCCGCTGCGTCCGGCGGCGAACAGGGGATCCACCGGCCCGTCCGGCCCCCCGGACAGCAGGATCAGGCCTTCGGAATGCTCAACGATCCGGCTCCACGGAACCCCTGGTTCGTCGGTAGGCGCGATATCCAGATAGGCGGCGGAGGACAGCGCCATCAGGTTGGCGTAGCCCGCCTGGTTCTGAGCCAGCAACACCACGCAAGGCAGCCGGGCCCAGCGCTCCGGCGGCCCCTCGCCGAGGCCGCGAACCGGCAGGGCGCATCCCAGAATGGGCTGAACGCCCGCGTCCTTAGTGTAGCTGGAAAACTCCAGACCGCCGAACAGATTGGCTCGATCAGTCAGGGCCACGGCCGGCATGTCGGCGGCGGCGGCCAGCTTGCCCAGGGCATCGGCCTTGATCGCCCCTTCAAGCAGGGAATAGGCCGAGCGCACCCGCAGATGGACGAACCCCTGGTTCGAAGCCGTATCCGCGTCAGCCGCCATGCCCATCTCCCCGCCGCCTGCCCAGCGACGCCGCGACTCAGCCCACGTGGGTGAACGCCGTGCACATCATCCAAACGAAGCCCGCCACCGAAGCAAGCGCCAGCGTATCCCGAGCAAGCCGAACCATGACTGTCATCCCCAGATATGTATGTTCCGGGTATGTTCCTATTCTGGTTTTGTTCTCATGGCAAGCCGATTATGAGGCCGCCGATCCAGGCTTCGGGCAAACGCCACCGCCCCGTAGCGCGGCCTTTAGTTTGACGATCGTGGGGTCAGCCTCCGGCCTGGCGCACAAGGCCTGACTCACGCTCTGGGCTTCGTCGATCCGCCCCTGGGCCCGCAGCACCAGGGCGAGCATGGCGGTGATCATGGGCTCCGTCATGGGCGGCAGGTCCCGGGCCATGACATCCTTCTGCGCCAAGGCCACCCGAAGCTCCTGCTCGGCCAGGAAGACCTCCCGGCTTCGCAGCAAGGCCTCGGCGCGAAACATGTGGACCCGAGGGTCGGTCGGAAAGCGGGCCAGCAACTCCTGGGTCTTGATGTCCCGTGCGGCTAGCTCATCGTCGGAAAGCTTGTGTTTGACGGATGCCAGCTTCGCCAGTTCGCCATCGGGGATCAGGGCGGCGTTGCGCGCGGCAAAGGCCGGATAGCCCGCGGCGGCGAAGCTGAAGGCGGCCATGGTCAGGACCATGATCGCGGCCCCTACCGCCCCCGCGACCTTGCGGGCGGCGCCGTCCTCCAGCATGTCTGGGATCGGTCCGAGCAGCAGGAGCCCGAACGCCACCCCAGCCAAGGCCCCGCCGATATGGGCGCTGTAGTTGATGTGATGGGCGAGGCCAATCGGCGTCGGGATTACGGCGCCCCCGACCATCGATACCAATTGGCCCACGACCAGCCGGTGACCGGTCCAACCACCATTGTTGGCGACTGACGCCAGCGCCACGACAAGGACGGCCACCACGGCGCCGGACGCGCCGACACTGACTGCGGTTGGCGAGGACCACATCAACGTCGCCAGCGAGCCGGCCAGACCGCCGATGGCGAAGACGGCGGCCAACCAGCCCGCGCCGATCCGACGCTCCGCCAGAAAGCCCGCCAGGAACAGGGCATAGGCGTTGCCGCTCAGGTGAGCCATGCCGCTGTGCAGAACCACCGAGGTCAGCACCCGCCACCAGCCGCCACTCTCCACGACCAAGGCGCGGTCCGCCCCACCCATGGCCACCAGGGATCGGTAGGATTGGGTCAGTCCGGGCTCAAAGCCCCAAACCTGCTGGCCCAGATAGACCACGAACAACAGCCCCAGTATCCCCAGGGTGGCGACTGGTATCCAAGACATCACCGCGGGGAGCGTCAGTCCTGGCGTGTCGAATGCCCGCACGGGGTCGACCGCCGGCTCGGATCGGGGCGCCTCGCTCCACGAGGGGGGCGCCGAGGCTTGGGATGGGGCGACCTGAAAATTGCGTCGACCGAAGCTTGATGAGGGCTGCATTCAAAACACCTTGCCTGACGGCTCAGATGAAAAATGACAGCCTCTGATTGAGTAAATATGAAGGCGTAGCGTGCTTCTTGGGGCTCACTATCGGCAAGATTGTGTCTCCTTGCCGCCTTCCCTAGGCGGCTTCGGCCAGGTTCCCGCCGGCGTGGCCGTATAGCGCCTCGAGTTGGGCCACGATCTCATTGCGGATGATCTGTTGGGTCTGGAACTGATGGACGGCGGCCACGTCGGTTCCCGAAATCAACTGCAACAGATGCGACAGGCCCGACACCTCTCCCTCAGGCAGGTCCACCTGACGCAGATCGCCCGTGACGACCATGCGCGAACCGGCGCCCATGCGGGTGACCGCCATGCGCATCTTGCGCACAGTCATATTCTGGGCCTCGTCCAGGATGATGAAGCTGTTGTTGAAGGTGCGGCCGCGCAGGGCGCCCAGGGGCAGAATGCGGATCAGACCGTGCTCCGTCATCCGGCGAATTTCGTCGTGTCCGATCAGGTCGTGCAGCACGTCCTCAATGGGGGTCAGCTGCTCGTCATAGGCGGTCTCGGCGCGCAGGGAAGCGGTCATGACCTCACCTTCAAGCATCACTCTCGGTCGGGTGATGACCAGACACTTGAACCGCGCCTCGGCCACGCCGGTCAGGCCGGCCGCCACCGCCAGATGGGTCTTGCCGGTGCCGGTGGGGCCAACGCCAAAAATCAAGGCGTGGTCCCCATGCAGCAGGGTTTCCATGAAGGCCACCTGCCCAAGGGACATGGCCCGAAAGGCTTTGGGCAGCCCGGTCAAGCGCAGGGACAGATCGTGCTTCAAGGCGTTCTGCACCACCCATTGGGCGGCGTCGTGGACGGCGTTCGGCTCGCCCGAAGTCGGCGGGACGTCGATCATTCGCTGAATGACCTTGGCCCCCAGGCTCACCCCGAGTTCGTCTCCAGTCAGACGCACGGCCTCCCCCTGCCGCTGAATCTGGACCCGGAACGGCTTCAGGGCTGCGTCAATCTCGCGCAGGCCACTTTCGTTCACGAACAACCGCTCGATCACCGCGAATGGGAGGGTCACGTCCTGGGAGGACGGAAGCCGAACATCACTGACGGTCGCATTCATGACGCCTCCAATCAACTTTTAGAATAGTCGGGAACGGCCCTGATATTCTTTGGGAAATACTTCTGTCTTTCCTTCGCTCCATATCGCGCAATCAGACTGAATACGGCGTTAAGTCGCCAATTTCGATCATCGCATTTGGGGGCCAGATCCGTCGCGCGCCCTTCAGTCCCGCTTGCCCGCGCCGGCCCATCGTCTAATCTCTCGAATGCCCGTGGGGGATGGCGCGGCAGGTCGCAACCGCGCGCTCAACCAACGCGGCGCCGCCTCCAAGGTGGGCTAACCACTCCAACGCCCGGTCCATAGGGCAGCAGAAGACAATCAAAGGAAACGCCCATGACCGACCAACCGCGCGAGGCGATCCTGGAGCCGGATCTGCCCATCGTCGATCCGCATCACCATCTGTGGGACCGTCCGGTCCTGGCCGGAGTGGCCGGAGAAGACGCCCCGGTTAACCACGGGTTCGAGCACGTGCTGCGCCGCCGCCCCCGCTATCTGCTGGACCAACTGCTCGCCGACCTGAACACCGGCCACAATGTGCGGGCCACGGTCTATCTGGAATGCGGCGCCTTCTACCGCGCCGACGGGCCGGACGAGATGAAGCCCGTGGGCGAGACCGAGTTCGTCAACGGCGTGGCGGCCATGACCGCCAGCGGCGTCTATGGCGAGGTGCGCGCCTGCGCCGGCATTGTCGGTCACACCGATTTTCGCCTGGGCGACCGGGTGATTGAGGTGCTGGAGGCCCACATCACCGCGGGCGGCGGGCGTTTTCGCGGCATTCGGCAAAGCGCATCCTACGACGCTGACCCGACCGTGCTGGGTCCCCTTGGCCGCACGCCAGCCGGACTCTATCTCGACACGGCTTTGGGCGGCTGGCGCCCCTTGGCCTGTCCTTCGACGCCTGGATGCTGGAGCCACAGCTACCGGACCTGATCGATCTGGCCCGGGCCTTTCCCGACACCGCCATCATCCTCGATCATGTGGGCACGCCCCTGGGCATCGGCGCCTATAAGGGACGCCGCGCCGAGCGGTTCGGGGTTTGGCGCGAGCATATCCGTGAACTCGCCAAATCCCCCAAGGTCTCGGTCAAGCTTGGCGGCCTAGCCATGGTCTTTCCGGGCTTTGAATCCTTCATGGCCAGCCCGGCGGCGACATCGGCGGAACTGGCGGCGGAGTGGAAGCCCTATATCGAGACCTGTATCGAGGCCTTCGGCGTCGATCGCTGCATGTTCGAAAGCAATTTCCCCGTCGACTATTGCAGCTGCGACTACGACGTCCTTTGGAACGCCTTCAAGGTTCTGGCCGCGGACTATTCCCGCGACGAAAAGACCGCCCTGTTCAGCGGCACGGCCGGCCGTGTCTATCATCTGAAGATCTAAGCCACGACCGCGGCGGTTCCGGCGCCAAGGGCCTGGACCAGATCATTGGGGTCCAGGCGGATCTGCAGACCCCTCTGGCCGCCATTGACGAAGACATAGGCCTGATCCAGGGCCTGGATCTCGACCACGGTGGGGACCTTGCGTTTCTGGCCAAAGGGGCTGATCCCGCCCACCTTGTAGCCAGTCATGCGCTCGGCGTCGGCCGGCGCCATCATCTCAGCCGCCTTGCCCCCAACAGCGGCGGCCAGTTTCTTCATCGCCACCTCCCGATCCGACGGCAGCACCACGCAGACGGGCTTGCCATCGACCTTGGTCATCAGGGTCTTGAGCACCCGCTCAGGCGCCTCGCCAATGGCCTCGGCGGCCTGCAAACCGATCCGCTCGGCGCCCGGATCGTATTCATAGGTATGCAGAGTGAAGGCGGCGCCAGCCTTGGTCAGGGCCAGGGTCGCGGGCGTGCTCTTGGACATGGCCCTCCCTACCCGAACCAGCTCGCCCGAGAAAGATATCGCCGCGCCTACTGCGCGGTGTAGCCCCCGTCAATCACCAGCTCCGATCCGGTCATGAAGCTTGCCTCGTCCGAAGCCAGGAACACCACGCCGTCCGCGATCTCCCGCGAGACGCCCAACCGTCCCAGAGCGTGGCGGGAGATGATCAGATCCCGCATCATGTTGCCATCCTCGGCCTGATGCAGGGCGCCGGCGACCATCGGGGTGTCGATGAAGCCCGGATGGATCGAATTGACCCGTATCTTCAGCTGCGCCCATTCCAGGGCCGCGGCCTTGGTCAGCATCAGCACGCCCCCCTTTGACGCGCAGTAGGCCGCGGCGCCGGGCATACCGACCTTGCCCATGATCGAGGAGATATTGATCACCGATCCGCCGCCGCTCTGGGCGATGGCCGGACCGCCATGACGCAGGCCCAGGAACACGCCATCCAGATTGACCGACAGGACCCGCCGCCAATCCTCCAGGGAGTGGGTCATCAATTGCAGGCCGCTGGAAGCGATCCCGGCGTTGTTGACCAGCACGTCCAGGCGACCAAACCGCTCCAAGGTCGCGGCCACGACCCGCTCCCAGTCGGCCTCGGAGGCTACGTCATGGCTGAAGAAGGCGGCCTTTCCACCGGCGCCGACGATGGCCTCGGCCAGGGCTTCCCCCGCCTCCGCCGCCCGATCCGTCAGGATGACCGTCGCGCCCTCGCGGGAGAGCCGGCGGGCCGATTCCGCGCCAAGACCCGAAGCCGCTCCCGTGACCAGGGCGACCTTGCCCTGAACGCGCCCTGATCCGCTCGCCATCTCGCCGTCTCCCTGCCTCGTCCGAGCGCGATGGGCCCGGCTCATTGAACTGATCAATGATCATGCACAGGGGCGCAGGCTTGAGCCACCCAGAAAAGGCGGAATTAGGGTCGTTTCACCCGCTCACGCAGGTGGCCGTCCTCCAGGGCGAACACCCGGTCCATGTAGCGGGCCAACTCCATGTTGTGCGTGGCGATCACCAGAGCGACGCCCGAGGCCCGCGCCAGGTCGAAGAGGTTTTGAAACACGGCGCCGGAGGTGTGGGGATCGAGATTTCCCGTGGGTTCGTCCGCCAGTACGATCCGAGGCTCATTGGCCAGGGCCCTGGCGATGGCCACCCGCTGCTGCTCGCCGCCGGACAACTGGCCGGGCTGGTGATGCAGGCGATGGGACAGGCCAAGGCCGCCTAGCAGCGTCTCGGCCCGCGCCCGCGCGTCAGGCCGGGATTGACCGGCGATCATCTGCGGCAGGGCCACATTGTCCAGGGCGCTGAATTCCGGAAGCAGATGGTGGAACTGATAGACGAAGCCGATCAACCCCAGACGCACCCGGGTCCGGGCGGCGTCGCCGAGCTTGGAGCAGTCCCGCCCCTCGATGATGATCTGGCCGGTCGTGGGCCGCTCCAGCAGTCCGGCCGCGTGCAGCAGACTGGACTTGCCCGAGCCCGAGGGTCCGATCAGGCCGATAACCTCACCCTGGAAGACGTCGAGATCGACGCCTTTGAGCACCTCCAGCTTGCCCTCGCCGGTGCGATAGGTGCGCCCGACCCCGCGCAGGGACAGGACCGGGCTACTCATAGCGAAGGGCCTCGACCGGATCGATCCGCGCCGCCTGGAAGGCCGGGGGCAAGGTCGCGACGAATGAGGCGATCAGGGCGAATATGGCCACGCCCCCCACCTCGCCCCAGTCCAGCTTGGCCGGGATGTGGGACAGGAAATAGACGTCGGCGTTGAACACGTCCGCCCCGGTGACCCACTGCACGAAGGCCTGGATCTGTTGGATATAGGTGCAGAACAGCACCCCGAGCACCAGGCCGGCCAAGGCGCCGAGCACCCCGATCGAAGCCCCAGACAGGAAGAAGATGCGCATGATCGCCCCCTGCCCCGCCCCCATGGTGCGCAGGATGGCGATGTCGCGGCCCTTGTTCTTCACCAGCATGATCAGGCCGGAAATAATGTTCATGGCCGCGATGGCCACGATCAGCATCAGGATCAGGCGCATGACGTTGCGCTCGACCTCGAGGGCGTTGAAGAAGGCCTGGTTGTTGTCTCGCCAGTCGGTGACGATCCCGTCCGGCCCGGCCGCGGCCAGCACCTGGGGCCGCACGACGGGGGTCTTGTCCGGGTCGTCCAGCTTGATCTCGATCTTGTCGACCGTCCCCTCCCGGCCAAAGAACAGCTGGGCCTGTTGCAGGGGCATGTAGATGAAGGATTGATCGTATTCACTCATGCCCACGCTGAAGATCCCACCGACCGTATAGGCCTTGCTGATCGGGGCTGAGCCAAACGCGGTGGCCGAGGACGAGGGCGAGGTCAGGGTCAGGGTGTCACCGGGCTCCACCCCCATGGAGGCGGCCAGCCGCTCGCCCACCAGGACCATGTCGCCACCATAGTCGCCCTGGCCAAAGCCCTGTAGCGAGCCGCGCTTGATATTGCCCGCGATGATCGGGGTGGCGCGCACGTCCGCCGCGCTCATGCCCCTAACCACGGCGCCCGAGGTGGCCGCGCGGCCCTGGACCAGGGCCTGGGCCTCGATCAGGGGGGCGGCTAGCACCACGCCGGGGATCGCCTTGACCCGCTGCACCACCAGATCCCGTTGCGGCGAGTTGATCACCGCCCCTGAGACATAGAGGTGCCCATTGAACCCAAGAATGCGGCTCAGCAATTCGGCCCGGAACCCGTTCATCACCGACATGACAATGATCAGCACCGCCACCGCCAGGGTGATGCCGATGAACGAAATGGTCGAGATCAGGGCCACGCCGCCGTTCTTGCGCTTGGCGCGCAGATAGCGCGCGGCGGTGGCCCGCTCCCACAGGCTGAATGGCGCGGCGGGCCGCGCCTCTTTGCTCATGCTCCGATCGCCGCCAGGGCGGCGTCCAGGGACAGGGTCTGGCGCTCGCCCGTGGCGCGGCGCTTCAGTTCCACCACGCCGTCGGCCAGGCCCTTGGGTCCGACGATCAACTGCCAGGGCGAGCCAATCAGGTCCATGGCCGCGAACTTGGCGCCCACCCGGCCATCGGTGTCGTCCAGCAGGGGATCAAAACCGGCCTTGGTCAGGGCGGCATAGGCCTTGCCACAGGCCTCATCCACCGCCGCGTCGCCGGGACGCAGGTTGATGATCGCCGCGCCGAAGGGGGCCACGCTGTCCGGCCAGATGATGCCGTTGTCGTCGTGGCTGGCCTCGATGATCGCCCCCAGCAGGCGCGAGACGCCCACACCGTAGGAGCCCATCTGGGCCGGCCGGTCGACGCCATCGGGGCCGGTGACCACGGCCTTCATCGGCTTGGAATATTTGTCGCCAAAGTAGAACAGCTGTCCGACCTCGATACCCCGCGCCTCCAGCCGGTCGCCCTCGGCGACCTCGGATTCGTAGCGGGCCGCATCGTGCACATCCTCCGTGGCGGCATAGAGGCTGGTCCAGTCCCGCATGATCCCGCTCAGGTCGCTGGAATAGTCGATATCCTCGCCGGGGATCGGCAGGTCCAGCACCCGACGGTCGCAATAGACCGCCGACTCGCCGGTGTCGGCCAGGATGATGAACTCGTGGGACAGATCCCCGCCGATGGGGCCAGTTTCCGCCCGCATCGGGATCGCCCGCAGGCCCATGCGATCATAGATGCGCAGATAGGCGGCGAACATCTGGTTGTAGGTGCGGCGGGCGCCCGCCTCGTCCAGATCGAAGGAATAGGAGTCCTTCATCAGAAACTCGCGACCGCGCATGACCCCGAACCGGGGCCGCTGCTCGTCGCGGAACTTCCATTGGATCTGATACAGGTTCTGCGGCAGGTCCTTGTAGCTCTTCACCGAGGCGCGGAAGATCTCGGTGACCATCTCCTCATTGGTCGGCCCATAGAGCATTTCCCGTTCATGACGGTCCTTGATACGCAGCATTTCCGCGCCGTAGTCGTCATAGCGGCCGCTCTCGCGCCACAGATCGGCCAGTTGCAGGGTCGGCATCAATAGTTCGACGGCGCCCGCGCGGTTCATTTCCTCGCGCACGATCTGCTCGATCTTCCGCAGCACCTTCAGGCCCAGGGGCAGCCAGGCATAGATGCCGGCGGCCTCCTGCCGCAGCATGCCGGCGCGCAGCATCAGGCGGTGCGAGACGATCTGGGCCTCGGACGGGGTTTCCTTGAGCAGGGGAAGAAAATAGCGCGACAGGCGCATGCGTGGGTCGTCCTCAGGCGGCGGGGGGCATCACTTAGCCTTGGCCGCCCGGACTTGGCAACGCGTGCCCGCCGAAATGAAAAAGGGCCGCCCGACGGATCGGGCGGCCATAAGGGTCTTGGGGAAGAAAGCTAGGAGCAACGGACGTCTCGCGACGTCGTCAAAGCACCAAACGCCTGTTCGACTTCCCCAGTCGATATTTATTGGCAACCCAAGACAGCGTTCCCAAAGAGCGCCCAAGCCGTGGGCGTTCCGATCCGCACGGGGTCACGCAGCGCCTAAGTTTTACGCTGGGTCAGCCCCCAACATGGGGCCGGAGATTCGGCACGAGGTGGAAGAACACCGCCAGCCAGATCACCGCGAACAGAACCGCCGACACCCAGGTGGTGGTCAGGAATTTGCGCTTCAGCTTGGGATCCACCGGCGCGGCGGGATCGCCCCCATCCCCCCGGTCAATCCCCGCTTCGGCGTGGCTGACGACCCCCAGCGGCAAAATGCTGAGGAAAACCAGCCACCAGATCGTCAAGAAGACGGGAATTGAAAGGGAAAGGCTCATCAATGCGCCTCGGTGGGCGTGGCCATGAGTTCCACCAGCACCCCGCCCATGTCCTTGGGATGGACGAAGATCACCGGCACGCCGTGAGCGCCAATCCGCGGCTCGCCCGTGCCTAGGATCGTCGCGCCCTTGGCCCGCATCTCATCCCGGGCCGCAATGATGTCCGGCACCTCGAAGCAGATATGGTGCTGGCCGCCCTTGGGATTCTTGGCCAGGAAGCCGTGAATCGGCGAGGCCTCGCCATAGGGCTCGATCAGCTCGATCTGGGCGTTGGGCAGATTGACGAAGCACACCCAAACCCCCTGCTCCGGCAGCGCCCGGCGCTCGGTGATCGAGGTGGCGCCGAGAACGTCGCGATAGAGCTTCACCGACTCTTCGATCGAGGGGGTGGCGACACCGACGTGGTTGAGCTTGCCGATCATGGTTCATTACCCGCAGCGAAAACAATTGCCGACGGTTTGGCGCCGACCGGGCGCCCGCACAAGCGATCCGTAAGGTAAGCCCTTACGTCTTTTCGCCGCGCGGCTCGCCCGGGCGTTCAGACGCGAAGCACCGTTGTCTCGACGATCGGGCGGCGGCCCCAGACCCTATGGGAGGCGCGCTTGAGCTGGCGGCTGACCGCCTGCTCAACCTGATCATCGTCATCCCGCTGCCCGTCACCCAGGCGGCGGATCGTATCTTCGACCTCGTCGGCCAGTTCGTCGAAAATATCCTCCAGGGGGGTTTCGACATCGGTCGGCAGGCCGATCCCCCGCACCTGCGGCCCGGAGACGATGCGGCCGCGGCCGTCCAGCACCACGGACACCATCAGCACCCCACTGTGGGAGGCGTGGCGGCGCTCGCGCAGGGCTTCGCCATTTTCAGCGGTGATCACCCCACCATCCACATAGAGACGGCCGGCGGGAACCTCGTCGATGATCTCGGCCCGGCCGGGCGCCAGCCGCACCATATCGCCGTTGCGCGGGGCGATGGCCTGGCCGATCTGCAGGTCCTGAGCCAGGGCGACGTGTTCCAGCAGGTGGCGCCGCTCGCCATGGGTCGGAACCGCGATCTTGGGCCGCGCCCAGGCGTACATCTGCTTCAGCTCATCCCGGCAGGGGTGGCCGGAGACGTGGATGCCCGGATGGTCCCGCTCAGTGTAGAGGCGCACCCCCCGGTCAGCGAGGTTGTTCTGCAGATTACGGATCGGGATTTCGTTGCCCGGGATGACCCGGGAGGAGAAGACGCAGTGGTCGCCCTTGCCCAGGCGCACATGGGGGTGAGTCCCGTCGGCGATCCGGGCCAGGGCGGCGCGGGCCTCCCCTTGGCTGCCGGTGCAGAGGTAGAGGATCTCGTTGTCCCCGTACTTGCCGGCCTCCGCGTCATTGACGAACGGCGAGTGCCCCTTGAACAGGCCCACCGAAGCGGCGGCGGCGGCCATGCGGTGCATGGAGCGGCCCACCAGGCAGACCCGGCGGCCATTGGCCTCAGCCGCGCGGATCACCGTGTCCATCCGCGCTACGTTGGAGGCGAAACAGGCCACGGCGACCTTGCCCTTCAACGAGCCGATCAGCGCGTTCATCTTGACCCGCACCTCGGCCTCGGAGCCGGCGACGCCGTCCACGAAGACGTTGGTGGAATCGCACACCATGGCGAGGATGCCCTCGTCTCCCAGGCGGCTGATGGCGTCAGAGTCGGTCACGTCCCCCAGCAGGGGATCCGGATCGATCTTCCAGTCGCCCGTATGCAGGATGGTGCCCAGCGGCGTCTTGATCGCCAGGCCGTTGGGCTCCGGGATCGAGTGGGTCAAGGTGACATAGGTCACCTCGAACGGGCCAAGGATCACCGTGCCGCCCAGGGGCGTTTCGGTGATGTCCGCGCCCTCCAGGCAGCCACGCTCACGCATCTTCTCCCGCAGCAGAAAGGCGGTGAAGGGGGTGGCGTAGATGGGGGCCTTCAGGCGCGGCCACAGCCAGCCCATGGCGCCGATATGGTCTTCATGGGCATGGGTCAGCACGATGCCAAGAATATCGTCGGCGTACTGCTCGATGAACTCTGGATCCGGCAGGATGATCTCGACGCCGGGGGTGGTCTGGTCGCCGAAGGTGACCCCCACATCGACGATGATCCACTTGCGGTCATCGGGCGGTCCGAAACCGTAGCAGTTGAAGTTCATGCCGATTTCGTTGGACCCGCCCAGGGGCAGGAAGACCAGTTCGTCTTCAGCGGAAACCGATTTCTTGCGACTCATGCGTGGACCGTCCCGCCGTTACGGCGCCAAATTTCCAAGAGGCCCCTGATGGTCAGGTCTCCGTCAAATACGTCAATCTTGGTCGTCGCCCCCTCGAACAGAGAGGCGACGCCGCCGGTGGCGACAACGGTCAGGGGCGAATGATACTCGGCCTTGATCCGGTCGATCAGGCCCTCGATCAGGGCTATATAGCCCCAGAAGACCCCCGATTGCATAGCCTCAACCGTATCCTTGCCAATCACGTGCTCGGGACGCTGGATGGCGATCCGCGGCAGCTTGGCCGCGGCGGTGTGCAGGGCCTGCATGGACAGGTTGATGCCAGGGGCGATGGCCCCGCCCTCGAAGGCGCCGTCCGCGCCGACAATATCGAAGGTGGTGGCGGTGCCGCTGTCGATCACCACCAGGGCGCCCGGATAGACGATATGGGCTCCGATGGCGTTGACCAGGCGGTCCGCCCCGGCCTCGGAAGGTTTTTGAATGCGGATGGGAATGCCCAGTTCCGCGTTCTCGCCAATCACCAGGGGTTCGACGCGCAGATAGCGCCGGCTAAGGTTGCGCAGGTTGAAAATCGATTGGGGCACGACGCTGGATATGATGCAGGTATCCAGATCCGCCAGCTTCAGCCCCTGCATTTCCAGCAATTGATAGAGCCAGGCGGCGTACTCGTCGGCCGTGCGCATGGATTCCGTGGCCGTCCGCCACTGGGCGATCCAGTCATTGCCGTCGTGGATGGCGAATAGCGTATTGGTATTGCCCTGCTCGATCGCCAGCAACATGTCACGTACCCTCGAAAAACACGTCGCCGGCCATGATCCGCCGGATCTCTCCGTCGGGTAGCCGAAGACGCAGCGCCCCATCCACATCCAGACCTTCCGCGAGGCCTTCAATCACAGAATCCGTCAACCGCGCCTGGCACGGCTTGCCCAGGCCATGGGCCCGGATCGTCCAGGCCTCGGCGATCGCCGCGAAACCCTGATTCTCCCAGACCCCGAGCCATCCCGCCATGCTGTCGGACAGACGCTCCAGCGCCTCCCGCGGCGATGGCGGCGGATCACAACCTTCGGCGATGAAGGTGGTGGCGGGCCGTTCCGGCGCGTCCGGCGCATCGGCCAGGTTGACGCCAATGCCCGTGGCCAGCCACAGCCGCCCGTCTGGCCGCCGGCCGGACTCCACCAGTATGCCGGAGATCTTGCGGCCGTTCACCAGCACGTCGTTGGGCCACTTCACCTTGGCCGGGGCGCCGCGCACGAAGGTGCGGACCAGATCCGCCACGGCCAGGGCGGCGATGAAGGAGACCTGCGCCGCCTCGGCGGGTGGCTTATCGGTCACCATCAACAGGGTGGCGGCAAGATTGCCCCCCTGCCCGGTCTGCCACACCCGCCCCCGTCTGCCACGACCGGCGGTCTGTCGAAGGGCGGTGATCCACAAGGGACCAGTCTCGCCCGCCTCGGCCCGCCGACGAGCCTCGGCGTTGGTGGAGTCGATCTCGTCCAGAGCCAGGATCGGAACCTGGACCGGGTCCGACCCCATGTGGCCGTTCACTAACTCAAACCGAAGGCGGCCGCCGCCACCTTGGACAGGGGATCAAGGCCCTTCATGGCCAGGATGACCACAGGCAGGGTGAACAGGGCCGCGGCATAGGCGATCACACGGGCATCGACGGGAGGCGCATCGGTGGCGCCGGGGGTCGCATCGAACCACATCACCTTGATCAGCCGCAGATAGTAGAAGGCCGAGACCACGCTGGAGACCAGGCCGACCACGGCGACCCAGGAATAACCCGCGTCGATAATGGCGCGGAACACGAACACCTTGCCGATAAAACCCGAGAAAGGCGGGAAACCGATGGCCGAGATGGCGAAGGCGGTCAGGGCCAGGGCGATGCCCGGACGCTCGCGCATCAGACCGGCCATGTCCTCCAGGGTCTCCATCGGCTTGCCATCCCGGGTCAGGGCGGTGAGGCAGGCGAAGAAGCCAGTCACGTCCACCATGTAGAGGACCATGAACACCAGCATGGACTGATAGCCCTCGGCGCTGCCGGCGGACAGGCCCACCAGAGCGTAGCCGACATTGGCGATGGAGGAATAGGCCCAAAGACGCTTCAGGTTCTTCTGCGCCAGGCCCGCGAAGGCGCCCAGCAGCATGGAAGCCACGGCCAGGATGATGATGATCGAGCGCCATTGATCCACGGCGCCAGGGAAGGCGTCGCCCAGGGCGCGGGCGAACAGCACCATGGCCGCGAACTTCGGCGCGGCGCCGAAGAAGCCGACCACGGGTGTCGGGGCGCCTTCATAGACGTCCGGGGTCCACATATGGAACGGCGCGGCGGAGACCTTGAAGCCCAGGCCGGCGATCAGGAACACCAGACCGAAGATCACGCCGTTGTGGACGCCCGCATGGGCCGCCGCGGCGATATCGGTAAAGCGCACGGAACCGGCGAAGCCATAGATCAGGGAAGCGCCGTAGAGCAACAGCCCCGAGGACAGGGCGCCGAGCACGAAATACTTCAGGCCCGCTTCCGAAGCCTTGGCATCGTCCCGGCGGAACGCGGCCAGGACATAGAGGGCCAGAGACTGCAACTCGACCCCGACATAGAGCGAAATCAGGTCGCCGGCGGAGGCCATCATGCCCATGCCCACGGCGGCGATCACGATCAGAACCGGGAATTCGAACTGGTGGGCTTTCAGTCGGCTCAGCCAGCCGGAACCCAGAATGACGCCCACGGCGCTCATGCCGTAGATACCCACCTTGGCGAAGCGCGAGGCGGCGTCGCCGACGAAGCCACCGTTGAAGATCGCCCCCATGGGCGCGGTCGCGGCCAGATAGGCGGCGAACAACAGCGCCCCGGCTGCGAGCCAGGAAACCAGGGTCGCCCCGCGCGGCGCGGCGAAGGCCCCCACCAGCAGCAGGACCAGGGAAGCCAAAGCCAGGAAGACTTCCGGCCGGGCGACAGAGAGGGTGTCCAAGAAACTCATGATATCAGCTCACCGCCACGCCCAGGCCAGAAGCGGTCATGACGACCGCCGCCGTTCGATTGTCGCGCTTTTGGGCCCCAGCGCGGGTCAGGGTGATGACCGGTGTCAGATTGAAGCTCAGCATCTTCGCGCCCCTAGCCGCCGAAGGCCTTGTAGGCCTCGACCAGATGGTCGACCGAGACCGCGGTGACGTCGAAGATCAGGCCGGGCTGAACGCCCAGCACCAGGGCGCCGATGATCAGCGGCGTGAACACGGCGATTTCCCGCCAGTTCAGATCGGAGATGTCCGCCAGCTTGGGATTGGTGATCTCGCCGAACATCACCCGACGATAGAGGGTCAGGGCGTAGGTGGCCGACAGGATCACGCCGGTGGCGGCCACGATCGCGGTCCAGGTGGAGGCCTGGTAGGCGCCGGTCATGGTCAGGACCTCGCCAACGAAGCCAGAGGTGCCCGGCAGACCGATATTGCCCATGGTGAACAGCAGAAACACCGCCGCATACCAGGGCATGCGCGAGGTCAGGCCACCGTAGAAGGCGATCTCGCGGGTGTGCATCCGGTCGTAGACCACGCCGACGCAGAGGAACAGCGCGCCGGAGATGACCCCGTGGCTGAGCATCTGGAAGATGGCCCCCTGCTCGCCCTGCACATTGCCGGAGAAGATGCCCATGGTCACGAAGCCCATGTGGGCGATCGAGGAATAGGCGATCAGCTTCTTGATGTCGGTCTGACGGAAGGCGACCAGCGAGGTATAGACCACGGCGATCACCGACAGGGTGAAGACCAGGGGGGTGAAATAGTGGCTGGCGCTGGGGAACATCGGCAGGGAGAAGCGCAGGAAACCGTAGCCCCCCATCTTCAGCAGGATCCCAGCCAGGATCACGGAACCCGCGGTGGGCGCCTCCACGTGGGCGTCGGGCAGCCAGGTATGGACCGGCCACATGGGCATCTTCACCGCGAAGGAGGCGAAGAAGGCCAGCCACAGCCAGATCTGCAGCTTCGGATCGAAGTGATAGTTCAAGAGGTCCGGGATCGAGGTGGTGTGGGCGACCCCAGCCATGACCAGGATGGCGGCCAGCATCAGCACCGAGCCCAAGAGGGTGTAGAGGAAGAACTTGAAGGCCGCATAGACCCGGTTCTTGCCGCCCCAGACGCCGATGATCAGGAACATCGGCACCAGCTGGCCTTCGAAGAAGACGTAGAAGACGATGATGTCCAGGGCGCAGAACACCCCGATGACCAGCGCTTCCAGCACCAGGAAGGCGATCATGTACTCGATGACCCGCTTGTCGATCGAGTTCCAGCTGGCCACCACGCACAGGGGCAGCAGGAAGGCGGTGAGCAGGACGAACAACACCGAAATGCCATCCACGCCCATGCGATAGCGCCAGCCGCCGAACCAATCGACGTCTTCCACGAACTGGAAGCCGGCGATGTGCGGGTTGAACTTGGCCACCACCAGGATCGACAGGGCGAAGGTCGCCAGAGTCGTGCCCAGGGCGATCCAACGGGCGGCGTTGTTCACGCCCGCCGCATCGCGGGAGCCGCCGAACTGGCTGAGCACCAGCAGGGCCGCGACGCCGATCAGCGGCGAAAAGATGGTGAGGCTGAGGATGCCGGTCATGGTTCGATCCCGCTCACTAGTGCCAGGTGCGGAGGGCGTAGTAGAGCAGGCCCGCCACCCCGATCAGCATTACAAACGCATAGTGATAGACATAGCCGGTCTGCCAGCGGCCGAACCGCTTGCCAATGGCGGCGGACACCGCCGCGACACCGTTTGGTCCCAGACCGTCGATCAGTTTCTGATCGCCGCCCTTCCAGAACAGGTCGCCCAGGGCCTTGGCGCTACGCACAAAAATGAAGTCGTAGAGCTCGTCGAAATACCACTTGTTGTAGAGGAAGCTCCACACCAGGCCGCGACGGGCCGCGATGCGGGCGCCGAGCCCTTCCTTCACCACATAGACGAAGTAGGCGATCACGAAGCCGATGAAGGTCACGGCGAGCGGCCCCCAGATCACGCCAGCCGGCAGATGGCCCTCATAGTCCAGCACATGGTTGGACGGCAGGTTGAAGATGGCCGCGCGCCAGAACTCCCCTCGCCCCTCGCCCACGAAGCGGGTGTGGAAGGCGAAACCGGCGAAGAGCGCGCCGATGGACAGCACCGCCAGGGGCAGCAGCATGATCCAGGGGCTCTCGTGCGGGGTGTGGCCATGGCCGTGATCATCATGACCATGGGCGTCATGGGCATGATCATCGTGCCCGTGAGCGTCATGATCATGGGCGTCCGCGCCCCACTTGGCGTGACCATGGAAGGTCATGAACACCAGGCGCCAGGAGTAAAATGAGGTCAGGCCCGCGGCGACCAGGCTGACCAGGAAGGCGAACTGGGCGATGCCGTTGTGGGTTCCCGCCGTGTAGGCCGCGTCGATGATCGCGTCCTTGGAATAGAAGCCCGCCAGGCCGATCTCCACGCCGGGGATGCCGACACCGGTGATGGCCAGGGTGCCGATCAGCATCACCACATAGGTGATGGGCAGCTTGTTCCACAGGGCGCCCATCTTCCGCATGTCCTGCTCGTGGTGCATGCCGACGATCACGCTGCCGGCCCCCAGGAACAGAAGCGCCTTGAAGAAGGCGTGGGTGAACAGGTGGAACATCGCGCCCTGATAGGCGCCAACGCCCGCGGCGATGAACATGTAGCCCAGCTGCGAGCAGGTCGAATAGGCGATGACCCGCGTGATGTCGTTTTGAGCCAGACCCACCGTCGCCGCGAACAGGGCGGTGATGGCGCCGATCAGGGTGACGATCTGCTTGGCCACCGGCGCGTATTCGAACATCGGCGACAGCAGGCAGACCATATAGACGCCAGCGGTGACCATGGTCGCCGCGTGGATCAGGGCCGAGACCGGGGTCGGGCCCTCCATGGCGTCCGGCAACCAGGTGTGCAGGAAGAACTGGGCCGACTTGCCCATGGCGCCGACGAACAGCAGGCAGCAGGCCAAATCGACGCCGTTCCAGGTGCGGCCGGCGAATTCCCAGGTCTGGTTGGCGTGGGACGCGACCAGGGGGAAGATCTCGGCGAAGCGCACCGTGCCGAACATCCAGAACACGGTCATGATGCCCAGGACGAAGCCGAAGTCCCCGACCCGGTTGACCACGAAGGCCTTGATGGCGGCGGCCGAGGCGCTGGGTTTCTTGTACCAGAACCCGATCAGCAGATAGGAGGCGAGGCCCACCCCTTCCCAGCCGAAGAACATCTGCATGAAGTCGGCGGAGGTCACCAGGGCCAGCATGGCGAAGGTGAACAGGGACAGATAGGCGAAGAACCGCGGCCGGCTGTCGTCCTCGGCCATATAGCCCCAGCTATAGATGTGCACGAGGCTGGAGACCGTGGTCACCACGATCAGCATGGTGGCCGACATGGTGTCGATCCGCACCGCCCAGTCCGAATGGAAGGCGCCGACATTGATGAAGGGCGCGACCTCGACCGTGAAATGCTCCCACGAGCCGAAGGCGACATTGCAGAAGGTGGTCCAGGACAGGGCGCAGGCCACGAGCAGCAGGCCCGTGGTCACGATCTGCGACGGAATATCGCCGATCCGGCGGCCGAACAGGCCCGCGATGGCCGCGCCCAGCAGGGGGGCGAAGACCAGACATTGAACAAGGATCTCAGGCGTCATGCGCAGGCGTCCGCAAGGTTCGCAAAATCTACCGATGCTGGGAGCATGCCTCAGCCCTTCATCATGGTGACGTCGTCAACAGCGATGTCACCGCGGTTGCGGAAGAAGGTGACCAGGATAGCCAGGCCCACGGCCGCCTCGGCGGCGGCCACGGTCAGCACGAACATGGCGAAGATCTGCCCCACCACCTGGTGGAGATAGACCGAGAAGGAAACCAGATTGATGTTCACGGCCAGCAGGATCAGTTCGATCGACATCAGGATGACGATGACGTTCTTGCGGTTCACGAAGATGCCGAACACGCCGATGGTGAACAGGATCGCCGCGACGGACAGATAGTGTGCCAGACTGATGGTCATTCGCTCCAACCTTCGCCGCTCTTGATCTGCACGACATGCATGCCCGTGGCCG
>JARLIP010000342.1 GCA_031291685.1 Caulobacteraceae bacterium
AGTTCGACGGTGATCCCGGCGCGCCGATGCCGGCGGGGCTCAGCGTCTCGGTCAAGGTCGACACAACCCACCATCGCCATCTGTTCGGCTCGCCCGTGGCCGCCGGGGCCGCGCGATGAGCGCTCCGTCTTCACCGGCCCAGGAGCCCACGGGAGACCCGAACCGCGGGATCATCACCGCCTGCGTCATGCTGGCCACGGTGATGAACTCCCTGGACACCACCATCGCCAACGTCGCCCTGCCACACATGCAGGGCAGCGTCTCGGCCTCGGCGGACCAGATCACCTGGGTCCTGACCTCCTACATCGTCGCCGCCGCCATCATGACTCCCATGAGCGGCTGGCTGGCGGGGCGGTTCGGCCGCAAGACCGTGTTCATGATCTCGATCGCCGGCTTCACCGCCGCCTCGGCCCTGTGCGGGGCGGCGACGAGCCTGGCCCAGATCGTCGGCTTTCGCCTGTTGCAGGGCCTGTTCGGCGCGGCCCTGGTGCCCCTGTCCCAGGCGGTGCTGATGGACATCTACCCACCCAAGGAGCAGGGCTCGGCCATGGCCATGTGGGGCATGGGCGCGCTGCTGGGGCCGATCGTGGGGCCAGCCCTGGGGGGCTGGCTGACCGACAACTTCAATTGGGGCTGGGTGTTCTACATCAACCTGCCCTTCGGCATCCTGGCCTTCCTGGGGGTGTCGGCATTCATCCATGACCGCAAGGCCGATATCCCGACCCCGATCGACATCATGGGCTTTGGCCTGCTGGGCACGGCCATCGGCGCCTTCCAGCTGTTTCTGGACCGAGGCGAAAGCCAGGCCTGGTTTGAATCCACCGAGATCTGGATCGAGGCGACGGTGGCGGGCCTGGCCCTGTTCCTGTTCGTCGTGCACACCCTGACCACGGACAGGCCCTTCCTGCCCAGGGGCCTGTTCACCGACCGCAGCTTCGTCAGCGCCACGGCGTTCGGCTTCTTCATCGGCATCCTGTTGTTCTCCACCCTGGCCCTGCTGCCGCCGATGATGGAGGTGCTGCTGGGCTATCCGGTGGTGACCACCGGCATCGTCAGCGCGCCCCGGGGGGTGGGCACGTGGCTGGCCATGTTCCTGGTGGGACGGCTGGTGAACTATTTCGACCCCCGGGCCATCATCGTGGTCGGTCTCCTGGTCAGCGCCAGCGCCCTGACCGGGATGACCCACTATTCCCTGACCATGAATTCCAGCCTGATCGTCTGGACCGGGGTGTTCCAGGGCTTCGGCATCGGCCTGATCTTCGTGCCCCTGACCATCCTGGCCTTCGGCACCCTCAATCCGATCTACCGGGCCGACGGCGCCGGGGTCTTCACCCTGGCCCGCAACCTGGGCTCCAGCGCCGGCATCTCGATCATGCAGGCCCTGCACACCGAGAACACCCAGAAGGTCCACGCCGCCCTGGTGGAGCGGCTGCGCCCGGACAATCCCGTCGCCCAGACCCTGCACGCCCCCTACAGCCTGACCAACCCCGCCGGCCTCGCGGCCCTGGATGGGGAGGCCACGCGCCAGGCCTCGATGGTGGCCTATGTCGATGACTTCAAGCTGATGGCCATCGTGGCCCTGCTCCTGATCCCCACCTTGTTGCTTATGCGAAATTCCAAGAGAGGCCTGGCCGATGACCAGCACATCCTGGCCGATTAGATCGGCCTTCGCCGGTGTGGCGGCGGTCGCCCTGCTGAGCGGCTGCACGGCCGTCGGCCCCAACTTCGCGCCCCCCGCCACGCCCGCGGCCCAGGGTTACGCCCAGGCCGGAGACGACGCCAATCCCGGCCCCAGCCAGGCGGCCGTCGGCGACAAGGTGATCGCCGAGTGGTGGAGCCTGTTCCATTCCAAGGACCTGGACGCCTTGGTGCGCCAAGCCATCGCCAACAACCGCACCCTGGAGGCGGCCCGCGCCCGCCTGGCCCAGGCCCGGGACGACGCGGCCACCGAAGGCGGCCTGCTCAACGCGGATCTGAGCGCGGGCATAAAGCGCGAGCGGGCCAACCTCAACGCCCTGTCCGGCGGCGCTTTCGGCAGCGCCGGGGGCGGTATCCCGACCAATCCGGAGTTCAATCTCTATTCGCTGGGTCCCAGCGTCAGCTACAATCTGGACCTGTTCGGCGCTAAGCGCCGGCGGGTGGAATCCCTGACGGCCACAGCGGAATCCCAGGCCCGTGAACTGGACGCCGCTTATCTGACCCTCACGGGCAAGGTCGTCGATCAGGCCCTGACCATCGGCGACGCCAACACTCAGATCGAGACCCTGGAAGCCATCGCCGCCAGCGACCGCGCCGACCTGGAGATGATCCGCAAGGCCCATGCCGCGGGCGGCGCCTCCGCCGCGGACGTGGCCGCCGCCGAACAGGCCCTGGCCCAGGACACCGCCGCGATCCCCGCCCAGCGCCAGCGCCTGGCCGCCGCCCGGCACCGGATGGCGGTGCTGGTGGGCCAATCGCCCTCGGACTGGTCGCCGCCCAATTTCGACACCCAGTCGGGCAGCCTGCCCATGAGCTTCCCGGTGTCCCTGCCCTCCGCCCTGGTGCGCGAGCGACCCGATATCCTGGAGGCGGAAGCGCGGCTGCACGCCGCCACCGCCGAGATCGGCGTCGCCACGGCGGACCTCTATCCGAACATCACCCTGTCGGCCAATCTCAGCCAGGACGCCCTGACCGCCGGGACCATCTTCTCCAATCCCTCGACCAGCTGGGCCTATGGGGTGGGCCTGACCGCGCCCCTGTTCCATTCCGGCGAACTGAAGGCCAAGCAGCGCAAGGCCAAGGACGCCGCCCGCGCGGCCCTGGCCGACTATCAGGAAACCGTGCTGGAGGCCTTCAACCAGGTCGCCGACAGCCTACAGGCCGTGGCCCACGACAACCAGGCCTATGCCGACCAGACACGGGCGCTGACCGCCGCCAGCGCGCGGCTGGAGATGGCCCGCTCGGCCTTCCGCGCCGGGGGCGCCAGCGCCGAACAGGTGGTGCGGGCTGAGCGGGATTGGCGGCGCACCCGCCTGGCCCTGTCGCAACAGGGCGCCGGCCGTTACGCCGACGCCGCCCGCCTGCTGCTGGCCACCGCCCATGCGCCCCCGGGCGTCGCTGAGGCGGAAAAGCCCGATCAGGAAGCTGGCGACGTACGTCGCCCCTGAGATTGGCGCCCCTGAGATTGGCGCCCCTGAGATTGGCGCCCCTGAGATTGGCGCCCCTTAGGTTGGCGCCCCTTAGGTTGGCGAGCCCCTCAGCACTCCGGGCAGTGCGTTCCCCGATGGCCTTCGAGCTGCAGGGTGGCGTGGCGCACCCCGAACTTGTCCTTCAGGGCCTTGGCCAGGCCGGACAGGAACTGATCCTCCTGACCGTCCGGCGCGCGCACCAGGTGAGCGGTCAGGGCGGTCTCGGTGGTGCTCATGGCCCAGACGTGCAGGTCGTGCACGTCGGTGACCCCGGCGCCGTGCATCAGGAAGTCGCGGATCCGCACCGGATCGGCATTCTCTGGCGCGGCGTCCATGGCCAGGTCGACGGATTCCTTGAGCAGGCCCCAGGTGCCGGCGACGATCACCAGGACGATGGCGACGGTCACCGCCGGGTCGATCCAATCCCAGTGGGTCCAGGCGATCAGCCCCGCCGCCACGATCACCCCCAGGGACACGGCGGCGTCCCCGGCCATGTGCAGGAAGGCGCCGCGGGCGTTCACGTCCTGCTCCCCACCCTTCATGAACATCAGGGCCGTCAGGGTATTGACCACCACGCCCACGGCGGCGACGCCCATGACCAGGCCCGTCTTGACCGGCTCGGGGTTGCTGAGGCGATGCAGGGCCTCCAGGGCCAGACCGCCGCTCACCAGCATCAGGACCAGACCATTGGCCAGGGCCGCCAGAACCGTGGCCTTGCCATAGCCATAGGTGCGCCGCCCCTTGGCCGGCCGGCGCGACAGCCAAAGGGCGCCCCCCGCCAGGACCAGGCCTAGAACGTCGGACAGGTTATGGCCGGCGTCAGCCAGCAGGGCCGTGGAGCCGGAGAAGAAACCGCCGACCGCCTCGGCCGCCACAATCACCAGATTGAGGCCGATGGCCAAACCATAGCGGGGATCGTCGGGCGAGGCGTGGACATGACCATGATGGCCGTGGTGGTCATGACCGTGATGGCTGTGGTCATGGTCATGAGCATGGCCCTCATCGTGATCATGGTCGTGGTCATGACCGTCGTGGTCATGATCGTGATCGTGGGCGGCCATGCGCACTCGGCTCCGGGGACGGGAAAATCAGGCTTTAATTCTAGTCCACCCGCGCCCCCCGCGCCAGCCGGCAGGCGATTGCGAGCGGCGCGCGGACGGTCTATGCGCGATCCCATGTCCCCTGATCCACAGCCCCTCGATCCCGTCGCCCTCGCCCAGGCCCTGATCCGGCGCCCCTCCGTCACGCCCGCCGACGCCGGCGCCCTGGACGTGCTGCAGCAGGCGTTGGAATCCATTGGCTTCACCTGCCGGCGTCTGCCCTTTGGCGAGATCGACAATCTCTACGCCCGGCGCGGAACCAGCGGGCCCAACCTGTGCTTCGCCGGCCATACCGACGTGGTGCCGGTGGGAGATGCGGCGGCCTGGAGCCGGGGCCCCTTTGACGGGGATGTCGCCGAGGGCGTGCTGTTCGGCCGGGGGGCGGTGGATATGAAGGGCGCCATCGCCGCCTTTGTCGCCGCGGCCGCCGCCGCTCCCGCCAATCAAGGCTCCCTGTCCCTGTTGATCACCGGCGACGAGGAGGGCGTCGCCGAGGATGGCACCGGCAAGATGGTCGAGCTGCTGCGGGCCGAGGGGGAGCGGATCGATCACTGCGTCCTAGGCGAGCCCACCTCCTCCGCCACCCTGGGCGACCAGCTGAAGATCGGCCGCCGGGGCAGTCTCAACGCCTGGATCACGGTGGATGGGGTGCAGGGCCATGTGGCCTATCCGCGGCAGGCCGCCAACCCCATCCCGCCCCTGATCCGCCTTTTGGATCGCCTGCAAGCCCATGTGCTGGACGAGGGCTATCCCAGGTTCCCCGCCTCCAACCTGGAGGTCACCACCATCGACGTGGGCAATCCGGCCACTAATGTGATCCCGGCCCAGGCCAGGGCGCGGCTCAATATCCGCTTCAACCCCGCCCATGACGGCGCGGGTCTGATCGACTGGCTGAAGGCCGAATGCGCCGCCGAGGACGCGGCCTTTTACGGCAAGGTGAGCCTGACCACCAAGCTGACCGGCAACGCCTTCATCACCGAGCCCGGCCCCTTCGTCGAGGTCTGCGCCGGGGCGGTGGAGGATGTCCTGGGGCGCCGGCCCGAGCTTTCGACCACGGGGGGCATTTCCGACGCGCGTTTCATCCGCACCCTGTGCCCGGTGGTGGAGCTGGGCTTGGTCAACGCCACCATGCACGCGGTCGATGAATGCGTTCCGCTGGAACACATCCACAGCCTGACCGCCGTCTATGGCCGCCTGATCGAGCGCTATTTCGCCGCGTTCAAGGCCTGATCAGCGGTCGCGCTCTCATAGCCGACGCCGGTGAGGTAGAGCCCGTCCGAGGGCGCCACCGGCCCGCAGGCGCGGCGATCCTTGGCTTCAAGGGCGGCTTTGAAGTCCTCCGCGCTCCAGCGCCCCACCCCGACCTCGGCCAGGGTGCCGGTCATGGAACGGACCTGACGGTGCAGGAACGAGCGCGAGGCGAAGGTCAGCAGCACCTCCTCGCCCTCCCGCCAGACCCGGGCGAGGTCCAGGGTCTTCATCGGCGACTTGGCCTGACATTGCAGGTCGCGGAAGGTGGTGAAGTCGTGGTGGCCCACCAGGAGTTGGGCCGCCTCGTGCATGGCCTGGGCGTCCAGGTCCTTCTTGACGTGCCAGACCCGGCCGCGATCCAGGGCTGGCGGGCTGCGCCGGTTGAGGATGCGGTAGAGATAGCGCCGCTCCGTGGCCGAGAACCGGGCGTGGAATTCCGGCCCCACCGCCTCGGCCTCCAGCACGCAGATGGGTTCGGGGACCAGATGGGCGTTGATGGCGTCCCGCACCACCTGCGCCCGCCAGGCCTTGTCCAGGTCGATATGCGCCACCTGCCCGGTGGCGTGGACCCCGGTGTCCGTGCGCCCCGCCGCCGCAAGCCGCAGATCCTGACCGCAGAAGGCCTTCACCGCCCGTTCGATGGAGCCCTGCACCGAGGGCAGATTTTCCTGGGCCTGGAAGCCGCGATAGGGCCGCCCGTCATATTCGATGAGAAGCCGGTAGCGGGGCATCTAGAGGCCGATCCGGCTGTCAGCGGGGTGAGCCCCCTCCACCATGCTGCGCATGGTCTCCCTCCCCCAAGGGGGGAGGAATGGCGACAGCGTCGACCTAATTCCTCCCCCCTTGGGGGAGGGAGACCGCGAAGCGGTGGAGGGGGCTCGCCGCTGCATCTATTCAAGCCCCTCGCCGGCCCGCAGGGGAAAGCCGCGCAGGAAGACGTCGGCGTCCTGGGCGGCCTTGCCCTCGCGCTGGGCCCGCAGCAACCGCACGGCGCCCTCGCCGCACGCGATCAACAGGGCGTCGTCCAGCACCTCGCCGGGCTCGCCCTTCCCGTCCTCGACCTCGGACAACAAAAGCTTGACCCGCACCGGCCCGCGCTCGGACGGCGCCATGGTCCAGGCGCCGGGAAAGGGCGACAGGCCCCGGATGCGGCGATCGACCTCGACCGCCGGCCGGCTCCAGTCGATGCGGGTCTCCGAGCGGCGGATCTTCTTGGCGTAGGTCAGGCCTTCCAGGGCCTGGGGCGTCTCCACCGCCTCGCCCTTGGCCAGGGCGTCCAGGGCCCGGACCAGGAGGGCCGCGCCGATGGGGGCCAGGCGGTCATGCAGGGAGCCGGCGGTCTCCAGCCGATCCAGGGGGACGGACGCGCTCATGAGCACCGGGCCCTCATCCAGGCCCTCGCTCATATGCATCACCTCGACCCCGGACACCGCGTCCCCGGCCATCACCGCCCGCTGGATCGGCGCCGCGCCCCGCCAGCGGGGCAGGAGCGAGCCATGCAGGTTGAAACAGCCCAGGCGCGGGGCTTCGAGCACCTCACGCGTCAGGATCTGGCCATAGGCCACCACCACCGCGGCTTCGAGGTTCAGGGCGGCGAAGGCGGCGATCTCGGTTGGATCGCGCATGGAGGCGGGCGTGCGCACCTCAAAACCGCGCCTCTCGGCATAGGCATGCACCG
>JARLIP010000343.1 GCA_031291685.1 Caulobacteraceae bacterium
ACGCCTTCGCCAGCGTGGCCCGCCTGGCCGGCTCCAACTTCTCCGACACAGGGGTGTTCCTGGAGCGCTATGTGCGCCGGGCCCGGCATATCGAGGTGCAGATCTTCGGCGACGGCCAAGGCCGCGTGGTGGCCCTGGGCGAGCGGGACTGCTCCCTGCAAAGGCGCAACCAGAAGGTCATCGAGGAAACCCCCGCACCCCTGCTGCCGGAGGCGACCCGCAAGGCCCTGATCGACGCCGCCGTGCGCCTGGGCGAGGCGGTCAAGTACCGCTCCGCCGGGACGGTGGAGTTCCTCTACGATCCCGACCGGGACGACTTCTTCTTCCTGGAGGTCAACACCCGCCTGCAGGTCGAGCACGGGGTCACCGAGCCGGTGACCGGCGTGGATCTGGTCGAATGGATGATCCGGGGCGCGGCGGGGGACTTCAGCTTCCTGGGCGCCTGGACCGGCGCGGCCAAGGGCGCCTCGATCCAGGCCAGGCTCTACGCGGAGGACCCCGGCCAGGACTATCGTCCCAGCTCCGGCGTCCTGACCCAGGTGCGCTTTCCCACGGGCGCGCGGGTGGACAGCTGGGTCACCGACGGGACCGAGGTCAGCGCCTATTATGATCCCCTGATCGCCAAGCTGATCGTCACCGCCCCGGACCGCCCCGCCGCCGTGCGCGCCCTGCAAAAGGCCCTGGCCGAGACCCGCCTGGAGGGCCTGGAGACCAATCTGGCCTGGCTGCGGGACCTGGCCGCCAGCGAGCCCTTCGTCAGCGGCCAGGTCTCCACCCGCGCCCTGGCCGAGATCGTCCATCACCCCAATACCGTGCGCGTGCTCAGCGGCGGGCCCTCCACCACCGTTCAGGACTATCCGGGGCGGCAGGGCTATTGGGACGTTGGCGTGCCGCCGTCCGGCCCCATGGACGCCCTGGCCCACCGCCTGGGCAACCGCCTGCTGGGCAATGGCGAGGACGCGGCGGGGCTGGAGATCACCGCCCAGGGCCCGACCCTGCTGTTCAACGCCCCAGCCCTGGCGTGCCTGGCCGGCGCCGAGCTGGACGCGACCCTGGATGGGGCGCCGGTGGCCAACTACGCCCCCTTCGAGATCGCCGCCGGCCAGACCCTCAAGCTTGGCCGGGCCCGGGGCGCGGGCCTTAGGGCCTATCTGCTGGTCAAGGGCGGCTTCGACGTGCCGGTCTATCTGGGCAGCCGCTCGGGCTTCACCCTGGGGGGCTTTGGCGGCCACGCCGGACGCGCCCTGGCGGCGGGCGACGTGCTGCACCTGACCGCCGATGCGGCGGACGCCGCCGGACCGGCATTGCCCGCCGATCTGCGGCCCCAGATCGCCAAGCGCTGGACCGTGCGGGTGCTCTATGGCCCCCACGGCGCCCCGGATTTCTTCACCCCCAAGGACATCGAGGTGTTCCGCGCCAGCGAATGGCGGGTGCACTACAACTCCAACCGCACCGGGGTTCGCCTGGTGGGCCCCAAGCCCGAATGGGCCCGCAGGGACGGGGGCGAGGCCGGCCTGCACCCCTCCAACATCCATGACAACGCCTACGCCATCGGCGCGGTGGACTTCACCGGCGACCTGCCGATCATCCTGGGACCGGACGGCCCGTCCCTGGGCGGCTTTGTCTGTCCCTTCGTGGTGATCCAGTCGGACCTGTGGAAGATCGGCCAGCTGGCCCCCGACGACGTGGTGGTGTTCGAGCCGGTCAGCGACGATGCGGCCACCGCCGCCGAGCGGGCCCAGGACGAGCTGATCCGCACCCTGCAAGCGCCGGCCCCGCCCAAGCCCCAACCGGCGGCGGACAGCCCCATCCTTGGCCGCATCGCCGCCATCGGCCAGCGCCCCGAGGTGGTCTATCGCCGCCAGGGCGACCGCCACGTGCTGGTGGAATACGGCCCCATCGTCCTGGATCTCGAGCTGCGCCTGCGGGTCCACGCCCTGATGCAGGAACTTCAGGCCATGGACCTGGGCGGGGTGATCGACGTCACCCCTGGCATCCGCTCCCTGCAGATCCACTATGACAGCCGCCAGATCTCCCAGGGGCGCCTGCTTAAGGCCCTGGCCGACGCCGAAGACCGCCTGGGCGGCCTGGACGACTTCGAGATCCCCTCGCGGATCGTGCGCCTGCCGCTGTCCTGGAAGGACCCGGCGATCTACGAGACCATCAACAAATACATGGCCGTGGTGCGCGACGACGCCCCCTGGTGCCCGGATAATATCGAGTTCATCCGCCGGGTGAACGGGCTGGCGTCGGAGGAGGACGTCCGCCGGATCGTGTTCGACGCCAACTATCTGGTGATGGGACTAGGCGACGTCTATCTGGGCGCCCCCGTGGCCACCCCGGTTGACCCGCGCCACCGCCTGGTGACCACCAAATACAATCCCGCCCGCACCTGGACGCCGCCCAACGTGGTCGGCATCGGCGGCGCCTATATGTGCATCTACGGAATGGAGGGTCCGGGGGGCTATCAGCTGTTCGGGCGCACTATCCAGGTGTGGAACACCTGGCGCCAGACCGAGGCCTTCACCGAGGGCAAGCCCTGGCTGCTGCGCTTCTTCGACCAGGTGCGCTTCTTCCCCGTCTCGGCGGAGGAGCTGACCGAATGGCGCCGGGACTTCCCCCTGGGCCGCCGCCAGATCGAGATCGAGCCCAGCGTCTTTCGCCTGTCCGACTATCGCCGCTTCCTGGCCGATAATGCGGGCAGCATCGCCGCCTTCCAGGCCCAGCGTCAGGGCGCCTTCGACGCCGAGCGGGGCGACTGGGAGGCCAGGGGCGAGTTCGCCCGGGTCGAGGCCCTGTCCGGCGACGCCGCCGCCGGCGCCGTGGAGGCCGTGGTCGAGGCGCCCGAGGGCTCGGAACTGATCGAGGCGCCCCTGGGCGGCAGCGTCTGGAAAATGCTGGTCAAGCCTGGGGATAATATCGAAAAGGGCCAGGTCATAGCCATCATCGAGGCGATGAAGACCGAATGCGACGTGCCCAGCCCCTCGGCGGGCCTGGTGCGTGAGGTCTATGCCGCAGAGGGCCGGGCCATATCCTCCGGCGCCCCGATGATCGCCCTTGAACCTGTTTGATTGAGTCCGCGTCATGAGCCGCATCTTCGCCCGAACCATCGCCGCCGAGGTCCTGGCCGGCCGCACCACTGTCGAGGCCCAGGCCCAGGCGGCCCTGGACCGCATCGCCGCCTATGACGCCATCCAGCCCCAGGCCTGGATCGAGCGCCCCAGGGCCGAGGCGGTCCTGGCCAAGGCCCGGGCCATCAACGCGCGCCTGGCCGCCGGCGAGATCCTGCCCCTGGCGGGGGTTCCCTTCGCCGTGAAGGACAATATCGACGTGGCCGGCTCCTCCACCACCGCCGCCTGCCCGGCCTATGCCTACAAGCCGGGCGCCTCGGCCCCTGTGGTCGAGGCCCTGGAGGCGGCCGGCGCCCTGATGATGGGCAAGACCAATCTCGACCAGTTCGCCACCGGCCTGGTGGGTGTGCGCAGCCCCTATGGAATTCCGGCCTGCGTCTATAACCGCGCCTATGTCAGCGGCGGATCGAGTTCGGGCTCGGCTGTGGCCACGGGGGCGGGCCTTGTGGCCTTCGCCCTTGGCACCGACACCGCCGGTTCCGGCCGGGTGCCGGCGGCCATCAACGGCCTGGTCGGCTTCAAGCCCACCAAGGGCCGCTGGAGCAGCCGGGGCGTGGTTCCCGCCTGCCGCTCCCTCGACTGCATCAGCGTCTTCACCAATGACGCCGCCGACGCCGGGCTGATCGATTCCGTGGTCGCCGGCTTCGACGCCGAGGACGCCTATTCCCGCCACAACCCGGGCGATGCGCCGGCCTTCGCCGCCAGCTTCCGCTTTGGCGTTCCCAGGCCCGATCAGCGCCAGTTCCTGGGGGACGCGGAATCGGCGGCCCTGTTCGAGGCCTCCATCCAGCGCCTGATCGCCATGGGCGGCGCCCCGGTCGAGGTGGATATCGCCCCCCTGCTGGCCGCCGCCCAGCTGCTCTATAGCGGCCCATGGGTGGCCGAGCGCACCGCCGCCATCGAGGACATCCTGCGCGCCAGGCCCACCGCCGTGCACCCCACCGTGCGGGCCATCGTCCAGGCGGGGGTGGCGGTGACCGGGGTCGAGACCTTCCGCGGCCTCTACGCCCTGCAGGCCTATGCCCGCGACGCCGAGGCGATGTGGACGCGGATCGACGTGCTGCTTCTGCCCACGGCGCCCACCATCTACCGCATCGCCGAGGTCCTGGCCGAGCCGGTGGCGCTCAACGCCAATCTTGGCCTCTACACCAATTTCGTGAACCTGCTGGACATGAGCGCCGTCTCCGTCCCCGCCGGCTGGCGCGCCAACGACACCGGCTTTGGGGTGTCGCTGATCGCCCCGGCCTGGGCCGACGGCGCCATCCTGGACCTGGCCCGCCGCTACGAGGAGATCGCCCCCATGGCCGACGCCCCCACCCTGGACACTGAAGGCCGTCCGCAACTGGTCAAGCTGGCCGTGGTCGGCGCCCACCTGGCCGGCATGCCCCTGCACTGGCAGCTGACCTCCCGCGACGCGCGCCTGGTGGCCCGCACCCGCACGGCGCCCGCCTACAGGCTCTACGCCATGGCCGAGACCACGCCCCCCAAGCCCGCCCTGATCCATGTGGGCGAGGCGGACGGCGCATCGATCGAGGTCGAGGTCTATGAGCTGGGGGTCGAGGCCTTCGGCGGCTTCGTGGTCGAGGTTCCCGCCCCCCTGGCCATCGGCTCGGTGACCCTGGAGGACGGATCCACCGTCAAGGGCTTCGTCGCCGAACCCCGGGCCACCGCCGGCGCCAAGGACATCACCGAACTGGGCGGCTGGCGCGCCTATATCGCCAGCCTCTGAGATCTTCCCCGGGCTTCCTCCTCCCATGCATCGCGCAGCGATGCGGGGGAGGTGTCGCGGAGCGAAGCTCCGTGACGAAGGGGCGCACGAACGGCCAGAACGCCCCCTCAGTCAGGGCTAACGCCCTGACAGCTCCCCCGTTCTTCGAACAGGGGAGCAGAGAGGAGACCGCTTTCCTTCCCTGCTTCGCGTAGCGACGCGGGGAAGGTGGCGCGGGGCGAAGCCCCGTGACGGAAGGGGCGTTAGGACGGTCGGAGCGTCCCCTCAGTCAGGGCTTTCACCCCGACAGCTCCCCGTGTGGCTGCGCCTAACAGGGGAGCAGGGACGAGCGAGGCATGGATAGGCAAGGAGCATGTCGATGAGCGCGGACTTTCAGAGCATCCCCGTGATCGACATCGCGGACCTGTCCGCCCCGGACCTGGCCCGGCGCCAAGCGGTGGCCACGAAGCTGGCCTGGGCGGCGGGGGAGATCGGCTTTCTCTACATCACCGGCCATGGCCTGCCCGACGCCCTGTTCGAGGCCGCCCTGGCCGAGGCCAAGGCCTTTTTCGACCAGCCGATGTCGGCCAAGATGGCCTGCTATATCGGCCGTTCGACCAACCATTCGGGCTATGTGCCCGAGGGCGAGGAGGTGTTCGATCCTTCCGCCCGGCCCGACAGGAAGGAAGCCTTCGACGTCAATCTGGATGTCGCCGCGCCCCAACCAGATCGCCCCATGTCCGGCCCCAACCTGTGGCCGCCCTCGGCAAGCTTCCGCGCGGCGGTATCGGCCTACTACGCCGCCGTCAGCGCCCTGTCCCGGCGGCTGTTTCGCGGTTTCGCCCTGGCCCTGGACCTGCCCGAAGATCATTTCGAGCCGCATTTGACTGAGCCCCCCAGCCAGCTGCGCCTGATCCACTATCCTTACGACGCCGAGGCCACAGATCAGGCGGGCATCGGCGCCCACACCGACTATGAGTTCTTCACCATCCTGCGTTCCACCGCGCCGGGGCTGGAGGTCAGGAACGGCCAGGGCGCCTGGATCGACGCCCCGCCGATCCCGCGCGCCTTCGTGGTCAATATCGGCGACATGCTGGAGGTCTGGACCAACGGCCGTTTCCGCGCCACCGCCCACCGGGTGCGAAAGGTGGCGCAGGAGCGCTACTCCATGCCCTTCTTCGCCACCTGCGACTACGCCACACGGGTCGAGCCAGCCCCCCAGTTCGTCACCGAAACCAGCCCCGCCCGCTTCACCCCCGTCATCTCCGGCGAACACCTCTACGCCCAGACGGTGAGGACCTTCCGCTACCTGGCGGGGCTATAGGCGCGCCGTCCAGGCCGCCGGCTCAGCGCAGTTCGTTGCGGCCCACCACCATGTGATGCACCTCGTCCGGGCCGTCGGCGAAGCGCAGGTGGCGCACGTCAGTGTAGAGATCCGCCAGGGGGCTCCATTGCGAGATGCCCGTCGCCCCATGGATCTGGATCGCCTGGTCGATGATTTGGCAGGCCTTTTCCGGCACCATGGCCTTGACCATGCTGACCCAGATGCGGGCCTGCTTGTTGCCCAGCACGTCCATGGCCTTGGCCGCCTTGAGCACCATCAGGCGGATGGCCTCGATCTCGATCCGGGCCCGCGAGACCTACTCCAGATTGCCGCCCAGCATGATCAGGGGCTTGCCGAAGGCGTCCCGCGACAGCCCGCGCGAGACCATCAGATCCAGCGCCCGCTCGGCCTTGCCGATGGTGCGCATGCAGTGGTGAATCCGCCCCGGGCCCAGGCGGACCTGGGAGATCTCGAACCCGCGCCCCTCGCCCAGCAGGATGTTCTCCCGCGGCACCCGGACATTGGTGAAGCGGATGTGCATGTGGCCGCGCGGGGCGTGGTCATGGCCGAACACGTGCATCGGGCCCAGGATCTCCACCCCGGGGGTTTCGGTGGGCACCAGGATCTGTGATTGCTGCTGGTGCGGGGAGGCTTCGGGATTGGTCCGCACCATGACGATCATGATCTTGCAGCGCGGATCGCCGGCGCCGGAGATGTAGTATTTCTCGCCATTGATCACCCAGTCGTCGCCGTCCAGGACGGCCGAGGTGTGGATGTTCTTGGCGTCGGATGAGGCCACGTCCGGCTCGGTCATGGCGTAGGCGGAGCGGATCTCGCCGTTCAGCAGCGGCTTCAGCCAGCGCTCCTTCTGCGCCTCGGTCCCGACCCGCTCGAGCACCTCCATATTGCCGGTGTCCGGCGCGGCGCAGTTCATGGTTTCCGAGGCCAGGGGCGACTTGCCCAGCTCCACCGCGATATAGGCGTAGTCGAGGTTGCTCAGCCCCTCCCCGGTTTCAGAGTCCGGCAGGAAGAAATTCCACAGGCCCTCGGCCTTGGCCTTGTTCTTGGCCACTTCCAGCACCTCGAGCTGACCGGGGGCGAATTGCCAGCGATCAGGGGCGCCCTCGCCCAGGCGCTCATATTCCTTGCTCATGGGCTCCACGGTCTCGGCGATGAACCGTTTGACGTGGGCGTAGAGCGGCATGGCCTTCTCGCTCATGCGCAGGTCGTGGAGCGGATCGCTCGGGTCGAGGCCAAACATGGATGCGGCTCTGATGGTCTCGGCGTTCATGGATCGATCCTTCCTATATGACAGTCGCGTCCGGTCCCGCCCCCGTCGCGGAGGCGGGCCGTAATCATCGTTGGGCGCCGGGGCCAGTCTCGCACGGCCACGGGCGGAGTGGAGTTTAGCCCGAAGCGCGGACGGGGCGCCATGGGGCGCGCGCTTAGCAGCGACCCTCAAACGATCCTGATCCGCTTAGGTGCGAGCGCGGTTCTTGCGCGCCCAGATGGTCACGCCTTGCACGGTCTCGACCGGCGCATAGGCGTCGAGCGCCGCGGCCAGGGCTGGATCGACCTTCGCCCAGCCCGCCCAATCGTAATACTGCTGTTCGATCAGAATTATATCGGGCTGTCCGCGGCGGATGTCCGCGGCCAATAGACGGCGATCGAAGGCCATCATGCCGTCCAACCGCGCGCGCCTGGCCGCGCTGAGGCCGCCGCGCAGTTCGAGCGTCAGGACCCCGGCGGAGATCCACTGGCTGCACACGCTGCCGACCCACCGACCGTGGAGTTCGCGCACCAGCGGATGACCGAGCGCGATATCAGGGCTGATCGACAGCAGGCGGGGATGCGCCTCGATCGCCGCGACGGGCGCGTTCAAAGCGTGATAGTCGCCCTTTTCGGTAAACCACCGCATGGTCCCGGCCACAACGCCCAAGGCTATCACCAGGCGGGCTATGGCGATCGGCTCCAGCTTCCGCGATTTCGCGGTCCTGCGTTCGCCAAGCACGCCAGCCGCGATCAGCGCCAGCAGCCCCAGGGCCAGCATCGGGTAGGTATGATATGGCCAACCCTTGCCCTGGATCAGATAGGCCGCCGCGCCGCCGGCCGAGGCCGCGAACAGCGCGCCGGCGGCCCAGGCGCCGCCTGGGCGCTCTCGCGAGGTCCAGGCGCTCAGCACGCCAAGACCAAGCCACGCCGGCGCTGGCGGCAACTCCAGCAGCAACATCGCCAACGGCCGGCGCACGGGCAGATAGACGTCGTGAATCACCGGCAGGAAGGCGAGGAAGGCCGGAAACGCGACGACAAGCAGCAGCGCATAGAGCCCCACCACCAGGCTCGCGGCCCAGATCTCAACGGCGAAGATCGGACGCGGCGAGCGCAGCCTTACGGCCGCGAGCAGCACCGGCGGTCCGGCGGCCAAGGCGAAGTGCGGCTTGATCGCCATGGCGACGCCGCACCCAATACCGGCCAGCGCCGACAACCACACACCAAGTTTTGCGCCCTCACCGCGCGCTATGCTCAATGCCAGGAAAGGCAGGATGGCGATCACCGCGATATGTTCGCGCTCAGTGAAGACACCGGTCGGCAGTACGGTCAGCACGAAGGCGCCGCCGGCCGCCAGCTTCCACAGGGTCTCGCGGTCACCGATCGCCCGTGACACGATTTTGCCGCTCAGGCCCAGACTGACGCCGCTGGCCAGCAGCACCAGGACATTGACCAGGTCCTCAGGCGCGATGTGCGCGATCCGGCCGAGCGCCACCGCCGGCAGATAGAGCAGGATCGACATCGGCGGATTGGCTTCGAAGACGTCGATATAGGGCCTCTGGCCGTCCAGCATCTTCTCGCCAAGGGTCAACAGCCAGCCCACATCGACATCGACCGCCCGGACAGCGCTCATCATCGCGCCAATCGCGAACATCAGGAGGGTCAGCGCCTGCCAGCGCCGCACCCGCGCGTCCGTCGAATGTTCGCCGATCATGGCCCTCAAGCCGGCCTCGATGCGCCGCGGAACACCAGCCGCTCGAGCACCAGGTAGTTCATCACTGGGACGAAGCCGCAAGTGAAGGCGATGGCGACGATCGGTGGCAGGCCGAGCCTGTCGGTCAGCACCAGCGGCGCAAGGGCGGCTATACTGGCGCCCGCCGCGGACGCGCACAGGAATCGCGGCGCCTCACGCTTGTGGGCGCCGTTCGACCTGAAGGTGAACCGCTTCTGGGCCAGATAGGAGAAGACGCCGGCCAGAGCATAGGCCAGCACCGAGGCCGGCGCGGCGGCTATCCGCATCTCAGTCGTCGCACCCCAGGCGAGCGCGGCATAGAGCAGGGTCGAGACCAAGCCGACCAACCCGAACCGCAATAGAGCGGTCAGATCGAACGGGCCCACCGCCAGCCGCGACGTCATGCCCGGGCGAACGCCGCGTACTGGGCGCCCATCGGCAAGCGGGCCAGCTTACGCTCCAGCGCTCTCGCCCAGGGTTGGGTCGAGGGCGTGAACACGAAATAACGGGACTGGCCGTCACTCAGGCCGGCGGCGGCCAACAGCGCGCGGGTCTGGGCGCACTTGAGCAACACCGCGTCCTCGTCGAACGGGCAGCGCATCACCGACAGCCGGGTCAGCGGATTGAACGGATTGTGCTCGATGACGCAGACCAAGCCGCCCGGCCGTGTAATGCGCTTCAGCTCGGCGGCGAAGGCCGGCCAATCGGCGGGAGGCACGTGGTGCATCACGCAGATGGCGATGGTCATGTCGAACTCATCGTCCGCATAGGGCAGGCCCACGCCTGTGTAGGACCTATAGGCCACGGTCGGATTGTCCCGCCGCGCCTGTTCGATGCATGCCATCGAGATGTCCGCGCCGTGCAAGGACCCGCACAGGGGAGCCAACAGCGGATGCAGCGCGCCGACCCCGCAGCCGACATCCAGCACCTTAGGCGCCGGGCAGCCACGCAAATGCTCGGCCATCAACTCGGCCAACAACCCGGCTTTCGAGCGAAGGAAGAAGTCGTAGGACAGGCCGGAAAAGGCCACCGATTCCTGCACGACCCCGGCATAGGTCTCATCATAGGCGTCGAATGCCGGCGCCGCCGCGGATTTTGCGGGTGCGTTCATCGGGCGGCGAACTGGGCGAGCCTGCGCCTCTGGTCAACCAGGGCGTCCGGCAGGCCGAAGGGATCGGCGGCGGGCTCGGGTTCGGCGCGCGCGACGGGATCGAAACCAGCCTGCTCGTTGACCACATAGAGCGGCCGGCCTTTTACCTCGGCGTGGATGCGTCCGACGTAGAGGCCGACGACACCGGTCAGCATCATGTTCAGTCCGCACAGGAATGACACCACGACAATGGTCGAGGCCCAGCCGGCCACTAGGCCATGGCCACCCGTCAGAGCCGAGGCGATAACATAGACGCCGTACAACAGCGCCCCGACGGAAACCGCGAAACCCATCCACAACGCCAGTTGCAGCGGCGCGTCCGAGAAACTGACGATGCCGTTCATCGCCAGTCGCACCATCTTTAGCAGTGGGTATTTAGTCTGGCCGGCCGCCCGGCCCTGGCGCTCGAACGGCACCGCGGTCTGGCGGAAGCCCAGCCAGCCGAACATGCCGCGCACGAAGCGGTCGCGCTCGCGCATCGAGCGAAACGCTTGGATCACCCGGCGGTCAACCAGGCGGAAATCGCCAACATTGTGGGGGATATCGACCGAGGTGATGCGGCGAAGACCGCTGTAGAACAGGTGCGCGGTCCAGCGCTTGAACCGGCTTTCTCCCCGACGCGCCGCGCGCTGGGCATAGACGATCTGGAAGCCCTGGCGCCATTTGGCGACCAGTTCGAGCACCACTTCCGGCGGGTCTTGCAGGTCGGCGTCCATGATGATCACCGCCTGGCCCTCGGCCAGGTCCACCCCAGCCGAGATCGCCGCCTGGTGGCCGAAATTGCGCGACAGCTGCACGTAACGGTAGCGCGGATCGGCGCGGACGCGGGCGCTTAACATTTCCGGAGTGGCGTCGGTGCTGCCGTCGTCGATGAAAATGACTTCAGACGTCCCGTCGAGGCTGTCGAGCAAACCATCGATCCGCGCCAGCAACGCCGGCAGAACCAGAGCCTCATTCAGCACCGGGATGACGATGCTGAAACAGGGAGTGTCGGCGGACGCGGTCGGCATTCGGAACGGGCTTTCGAAGCGTCGAGAACCCGAATTCTGCGGTACAGCGCTTAAGGACAGCTAAATGGCCGGAAATCTCACATTATGCCTGGATGAGGAGACAGGGGACGTCAATCGCGCCTGGTCCCGCCCCCGTCGCGGAGGCGGGCCGTAATCACCGTTGGGCGCAGAGACCGGTCTCGCGCGACCACGGGCGGGGTGAAGTTTAGCCCGAAGCGTGGGCGGGGCGCTATGGGGCGGGCGGCTTGAGCGGATGCTTGCGCGCCACTTTCCGGCAAGCGGGCGCCGGGAATGCGGGACAGGGATGGTGGGCCGACATTCCGCCGCCTAACATACCCCTTCACAACGCGTGTGGGCTTGGGATGTTGATCAAGGCTACGGAGTACGGAGAGCTCAGAAAGTGGGCCGCGAGCTTCATACAGCACACAGGATTGGCGCCTGCTGATCTATCGCCAGGGGAACATCCTATCGCACTTCTCGACGCAATGGCCGCGCGGTCGCCGAGCCGTGCTCGGCAGGGTCTCGCAATGATGATTGGCGATGTCTTAGAGATGAGCGCCCATCTGCCCGCTGGTGAAATCGCCGACCTGGATGCTCGTCTTGTTGGGTCCGGCGTTCCGCCCATCTCCGTGATCCGCCTACGCTTTCAGAAAGATATTCAGCGCGTTCTCAAGAGGGGCGCGATTAAAAGCGAGGTTGAATACTACGCCCTCCGAAACGCCGTAGAGGGCGTATCAGACGACGCCGAAAGTCAGCGGATCTGGATGATGCTCGCTGCGTTCGAGGAAAAGGTGGCTAAGTAGCGTTGAAGGACGCCTTGAGTTAGCCCAGGGTGGAAGGCGAAAGTCGTGAGGTGGTCAAATCCTCTTGCGGCGGCCCCGCCCTATCGACCAACAAACGTCTAAGGTAAACCTTGGCATGGACCTGACGCTCTCCGATTTTCTAACCAAGAACAATATTGATCCAGCGACCACGCTCGCCTTGCGTCACAGCCCAACAGAACGCGCCTTGGCTGAAGTGTTCACCATGCTCATCACCAACGAGCACGATGCGTTTAACAACTATCAGTCGATTCAGACGCTTAAGGTCGAAAAGCAGATGAGCATGGCCAAGCATGTGGCTGCTTTCTACGCCCAACCGAAGGAACACGCGATACTCATCGGTCTGTACGAACAACGCGGCAGCCGCTCCATTACCAAAGCCGAGTTGGAGGCCCTGCCTGCGTACCAAGCGCTGGTCGGGTTTGGCATGAACCCCGCTACAGAGGATCGGTCGACGATGATCCTCTTCGACCTTCAGGAAATGAAGGCATTTGCGGGCTACCAGGGCCGGATTTCGGTGCGGTGACCGAAGCCTCCAGTCCAATGGTCGCGATGGGCGAACAGGGAGTTCCCTATCACCGCCATCCACGAGGAAAACTTGCTCAATGAGCGGATGCCCGCATGGGACAAAATCATCCTAACCTGCGCCAAGATCAAGATGTGCCCGGCATCGTGGATTGGGGCGCTCTCTGGCTACAAGGGCATCTACTTCATTTTCGACCGCAACTTACAGAAGGGGTACGTGGGCGCGGCCTACGGGCTAGAAAATATCTGGCAACGCTGGTCCCGACATGCCGCCGTTGGCGGAGATGCTCGTGAATTGAAACGCTGCAACCCAGATGATTTCGTGTTTTCAATTCTTCAACTGGTTGGGAAATCGGCACTCAATGAGGAAGTTCAAGCACTTGAAGCAAGCTGGAAGCGGCGTTTACCCACCCGAGAGTTCGGTCTGAACGCGAACTAAGCCGGTCAAGCCCGGTCAACCCCGCCCCCCTAACTCGCCCGCCTCTGCGCGGCCTCCTGTTCCGTGGCGCTGTGGGCGTGGAGGGGGGGCAGGAGGGTGCGGGTGGTGACCAGTTTCAGCTGTTGCACGGCGCGCACGGAGCGCAGGCGGTCGCATAGGGCGTTGAGCCGTTCGGTGGAGCCCTGGACCAGCAGCAC
>JARLIP010000344.1 GCA_031291685.1 Caulobacteraceae bacterium
CACCTCCCCCTGGAAGGGGCCGAAATGCAGACTATGGGACTCGATCAGCCGGGTCAGGATCCCTCGGTAGTAGGCCCGGTAGATGGCGAAATGGAACTCGAAATTCCCCTCCATGTAGCCGAGCACGTCCCCGTTCTCCATGGCGGTGTCCAGGGCGGCGTCGATCTCGCGCAGCTGCTTCAGCTTGGCCGGGGTGATGTACGGCAGGGCCTGGACCGCGGCCTCGGGCTCCAGCAGCAGGCGGCAGTCCAAGAGGTCGGTGAACCGCTCGGGGTTCATCGGCGGCACTTCGATCTTGCGCTTGGAGCGGATCTCCACCGCCCCTTCCGCCGCCAGACGGCTGAGGGCGTCGCGGACGGGCATCTGGCTGACGCCCAACTCCAGGGCCAGGCCCCGTGTCGATAGTCCGACCCCCGGCACGATCTTGCCGGTGATCATCCGGCGGCGCAGATCCTCATAGATGCTGGCGTGCAAAACCGTCGCGGCGACCACGTCGGTCTCTTCCGCCTCGACGACCTTGGTCGCCGATTTCTTGCCCGCCAAGGCATTCGTCATCGACCGTCACCTCTATGTCCAACCGCAAAGACCATCCGCTCTTGCCATCCATATAGTTGCGATCTCACTTTTGCGGTAGATTTCTATGCGCTGGCGCCCCGTCTCGCCTCGAATTTCACCAGATTTATCCACAGCCTAGGCGTTTACGCCGAAGTTGTGATCACACGACGGCCAAATATTCTGCGCGCCCGGGGATAGAACCCTAGGAAAACTCTCGAAATCACGCTGCTCGCTTGACGCCCCCCGGGGGCAGTTGCGATCATACTGAGATCACAAGACCCAGTTGTGGGTCGCCACCGAGAGCCCCCGTGTCATGACAGAACTCAAGAACTGGATAGAGCAACGCGGTATCAGCGAGGTCGAGTGCCTGATCCCCGACATGAACGGGGTGGTGCGCGGCAAGGTGCTGCCGGCCGCCAAGCTCCTCCAGTCTGAGCGAGACGGGACTCTACGCCTGCCCTCCAGCGTTTTCGCGGTCACGGTCACCGGCGAATACGCCGACGCCACCGACGACGACGAGGCCTATCAGGACCCCGACATGGTGCTGAAGCCCGACGCCAACACCCTCTGCGTCGCCCCGGGTTTCAAGACTCCGACGGCCTATGTCTTCGCCGACGCCTACCACACCGACGGCAGCCCCTGGGCCTCCTCGCCGCGTCAGGTGTTGAAGTCGATCCTTGATCTCTACAAGGCCAAGGGCTGGCGGCCGGTGGTGGCGCCGGAGCTGGAATTCTACCTCACGGCCCTCAATCCCGACCCCGACCTGCCCCTGACCCCGCCCGCCGGGCGCTCGGGCCGGGCCGAGACCTCGCCCCAGCCGTATGGTCTGGAGGCCCTCAATGAGTACGAGGATCTGATCGAGGCGATCTACGAATATTCCGAGGCCGCCGGCCTGCACGTGGACACCATGATCCACGAAAGCGGCACGGCCCAGCTGGAGATCAACTTCCTGCACGGGGACCCGGTCCTGTTGTCGGATCAGGTGCTGCTGTTCAAGCGTATCGTCCGTCAGGTCGCCCTCAAGCACGGGGTCTATGGGACCTTCATGGCCAAGCCGATGGAAAATCAGCCCGGCAGCGCCATGCACCTGCACATCTCGCTGGTGAACGAGGCCGACGACCTCAACCTGTTCGCCGACGACGCGGGCGCCGATACGCCGATGTTCCGCCACTTCGTCGGGGGCCTGCAGAAATACCTGCCCCAGGTCGCGCCCCTGTTCGCCCCCAACGTCAATTCCTTCCGCCGGATGCGGCCCAGCCACAGCGCCCCGATCAATGTCCAATGGGGCTATGACAACCGCTCCTGCGGCCTGCGGGTGCCGATCTCGGACCGGAACAACCGGCGGATCGAGAACCGCCTGCCCGGCGCCGACGCCAACCCCTATCTGGCCATCACCGCGGCCCTGATCTGCGGCTATCTGGGGATGGAAGAAAAGGTCGAGCCCTCGGCCCAGGCCGTCGGCAACGCCTATCACTTCGCCCGGACCCTGCCCAAGACCCTGGAAGAGGCGCTGGAGCGCTTCAACGCCTGCGAGCCGGTGCGCGACCTTCTGGGCCTCTATTTCTTCCGCGCCTTCACCACCATCAAGGAGGCCGAGCTTGAGGCCTTCCAGGGGGTGATCAGCTCGTGGGAACGCGATCACCTGCTGCTCAAGGTCTGACCCGATGGGCTTCAACACCGATCTGGACATGGCCCAGTCCTACTACGTGGCCACCGCCCACGAGGCTCCGGCCCGACCGACCCTGGCCGGGGTGGTGGATGCGGACCTGGTGGTGGTGGGCGCCGGCGCCACGGGGCTGTCGGCGGCCCTGCACGCAGCCGAGCGCGGCCAGAAGACGGTGGTGCTGGAGGGCGGCAAGGTCGGCTGGGGCGCTTCCGGGCGCAATGGCGGTCAGATGATCCCGGGCCTGCGCAAGGGGGCGACCGATCTGGTGGCCCTCTATGGCCCGGCCCGGGCCAAGGCCCTGTTCGACCTGGCCCTGGAGGCCCGGGATCTGGTGGGCGAGCTGATCGCGCGCCATGGGATCGATTGTGACTTCCGCGAGACGGGTCACCTTCTGGGCGCGGTCAAGGCGGGCGACGTGGCCCACCTGCAGGCCGAGGTGAAGTGCCTGAAGGACGTGATGGGCTATGATCAGGCCGAGTTCCTGACCGCGACCCAGGCCCGGGCCCAGGTCGACACCCCCTATCACGGGGGCCTGCTGGACCGTCGCGGCGGGCATATGCACACCCTCAACTACACATTGGGCCTGGCCCGGGCGGCCGAGGCCGCGGGGGTGACGATCTATGAGAATTCCGCCGCCACAGCCCTGACCCAGGGCGCCGGGGTCCGCATCGCCACCGCCGGCGGCGCGGTGAGCGCCCGGCATGCGGTGCTGGCGGGTGACGCGCACCTGACGGGGCTCTTGCCCCGGGCCAACAACCGGATCATGCCGGTGGCCAACTATGTGGTGACCACCGAGCCCCTGCCCCAGATCGCCGCGCTGTTCCCAACGGACGTGGCGGTCTCCGACACCCGGTTCGTGGTCAACTACTACCGCCGCACCGTGGATGGCCGGATCCTGTTTGGCGGGGGCGAGCGCTATACGCCGCAGCCGCCCAAGGACATCGCCGGCTTCGTGCGGCCGTTCCTGGAAAAGACCTTCCCCGGCCTCAAAGGGGTCAAGCTGGATCACGCCTGGGGCGGGCTGGTCTCGGTGACCACCAGCCGCCTGCCCCATGTGGGCCGGGAGGGGAACGTCTATTTCGCCCATGGCTATTCCGGCATGGGGGCGATCCTGTCGACCCTGGGGGGCAAGCTGGTGGCCGAGGCCGTGACCGGGCAGACTGAACGGTTCGACCTGTTCGCCGCCGTCGAGCCCATGCCCTTCCCGGGGGGCATGGCCCTGCGAGGGCCGCTGCATGTGCTGGGGATGCTGTGGTACGCCTTGCGGGACCGGATCTGAGGCCATGGCGGGGGACATGAAGGACAGGCGCCTGGGCATGGACCGGCCGATCGCCCGGCGGGACTTTCTCAATGGCATGGCCGTGGGCCTCGGGGTGCTGGGCGCCGGAAGCCTCGGGGCGGGTCAGGCCCTGGCCCAGGCGGGCCTGACGGCCTGGCCGCAGGATCAGGCGGGTTATGATCCGCCGACCCTGACCGGCCTGAGGGGCAGCCATCCCGGCAGTTTCGAGGCGGCCCACGCGGTGCGCGACGGCGCCTTCTGGCCCGGGCAGGACGCGCCCAAGGACACCGGCGAGACCTACGACCTGATCGTGGTCGGTGGCGGCATCAGCGGTCTTGCGGCGGCGCACTTTTTCCGCGCCGCCCGGCCCCAGGCCCGGATCCTGATCCTGGACAATCACGACGACTTTGGCGGCCACGCCAAGCGCAACGAATTTCACCTGGACGGCCGCCTGCACCTGATGAACGGCGGCACCCTGGAGATCGACAGCCCCCGCCCCTACAGCGCCGTCGCCGACGGCCTGCTCAAGACCCTGGGGATCGAGCCCGAGGCCTTGACCAAGGCCTGCGACCGGCCGGACGTCTATCGGGAGTTGGGCCTGAAGCCGGGAATCTTCTTCGACAAGGAGACCTTCGGCGAGGATCGGCTGGTCCCCGCGCCCCCCACCGGGGAAGCCGCCAGCGAGGATGCCTGGAAGGATTTCCTGGCCGCCGCCGCCCTGACGGACGTGGCCCGGCGGGAGATCCTGCGCATCGAGACGGCCAGGATCGACTATCTGCCGGGACTGACCTCCGACCAGAAGAAGGACCGGCTGTCGCGGATCAGCTATCGCGACTTCCTGCTGACCCTGGTGCGGGCCGACCCCAGCGTGATCCCCTTCTACCAGACCCGCACCCATGAGGAGCAGGGCGTGGGCATCGACGCCCTGTCGGCCCTGGACTGCTGGGCCTTCGACCTGCCGGGCTTTCAGGGCATGGGACTGGCGCCCGGCTCCGCGCCAAGGATGGGCTACACCCCTGGCGGCTATGCGGACGGCGGCTCCTACACCTTCCATTTCCCGGACGGGAACGCCTCCATCGCCCGGCTCCTGGTGCGCGACCTGATCCCCGAGGCGATCCCGGGCCATGACGCCCGGGACGTGGTCACGGCCAAGGCCGACTACAGCCGCCTTGACCGGGCGGACAACGCGGCGCGCATCCGTCTGTCCAGCCTGGCGGTGCGGGTTCGCAACATCGGCGATCCGGGCCAGGCCACCCAGGCGGAAGTCACCTATAGCCGAGGCGGCAAGCTGTTCACGGCCAAGGCCGGCGCCTGTGTCCTGGCCAGCTGGAACATGATGATCCCCTATCTGTGCCCGGACCTGCCTCAGGCCCAGAAGGACGCCCTGCACAGCCTGGTCAAGACGCCCCTGATCTACACCACCGTGGCCCTGCGCGACTGGACCGCCTTCCACAAGCTGGGGATCGACGCCGTCCGCTGCCCGGGCGCCTACCACACCTTGATGCGTCTCAATCCGCCGGTGGATATCGGCGACTATGCGGCCGAGCGTTCCCCTGAGCGGCCGATCCTGGTCCATCTGGTGCGCACGCCCTGCCAGCCGGGCCTGTCGGAATCCGACCAGAACCGGGTCGGCCGCGCCGAGATCCTGGGAACCTCCTTCGAGACCTTCGAGCGCAACACCCGTGAGCAGCTGGGAAGAATCCTGGCCGGCGGCGGTTTCGACCCCGCCCGGGACATCACCGCCATCACGGTCAACCGCTGGCCCCACGGCTACGCCCCTGAATACAATCCGCTAATCGACGACGACCTGCCCCCGGAACGCCAGCCCCAGGTGATCGGCCGAGCCCGCTTTGGGCGGATCGCCATAGCCAACGCCGACTCTGGCCGGGCCGCCTATACCGACGCCGCCATCGATCAGGCGCACCGCGCCGTCAGTGAAATCCTCGCCCTATGACCGCCTCCAGCATCGGACGCCCCATGACCCGCAAGATGATCATCCCCGCCCTCGGCGTATTCGTGGCCCTGGGTCTTTGTGGCGCGGCCCAGGCCGCTGAGCCGGCGGACTTGATCTTGAAGGACGCCAAGATCTACACGGTCGATCCCGCCCACCCCACCGCCGAGGCCCTGGTCGTGCGCGGGGGCAAGATCGTCTATGTCGGGACCGATGCCGGCGCCCTGGCCCTGGCCGGGACCGCGACCCGGATCGAGGACGCCGGCGGGCGGCGGGTGCTGCCCGGCCTGGTGGACGCCCATATCCACCCCCTGGGGGTGGTCGAGCTGGACACCTGCGACCTGAAGAGCGAGGCCATGAGCCTGGCCCAGTTGACGGGCTTCGTGAAGGATTGCATCGCGCGCTATCACATCGCGCCCGGCCAGTGGCTGGCCGTCGAGCAGTGGAACTTCTCCAACGGCAATCAGCCGGACGCCGCCCACCCCACCATTCGCGCGGCCCTGGACCTGGCCGCGCCGGACCGTCCGGTCAAGCTGATGGGCAATGACGGCCATCATGGGGGCTTCAACAGCGCCGCCCTGGCCCTGGCGCACAACACCAAGGGTCAAGTCGTCGGCCTGTCCAAGGCCACCCTGGCCAGCGATTTCGCCCAATATCGCAAGCTGGTGGGGGTCGACGCCGCCGGCCAGCCCGATGGCGGCGTCAATGAGAACGCCCGCTCCGTCATGGGGGTGGCCGATGTGGCGGTAACCAATGTCACGGGCGTGATGGCCGCGCCGGAAAAGGTGATGCAGGTGCTCAATGGCGATGGGATCACCGCCATCCAGGACGCCATGGTCACCCCCGACATGTATGTCTTCTACGACACGCTGCAGAGCCGGGGCGCCCTGACCGTCCACGCCAATCTGGCCCAGTATTTCGACCCGGACGCCCGCCACCGCCCCGACGGCGCCGTCGACTATGACGGCATGGTCGCCGACGCCCTGAAGGCCAAGGCCAAGTACGCGGGCAATCCCCTGATCCGCGCCGACGCCGTCAAGCTGTTCGCCGACGGCCTGCTGGAGGGCAATCCCTACGCCACCCCGCCTACCCCGCCGGAATCCCCGTCCCTGAAGCCCTATCTGCAACCGATCTTCGGCAAGGACGCCAAGGGGGCGATGACCGTCACCGGCTATGTCGATCTGGACGGCGCCGCCTGCAAGGCCGCCCGGAGCGACGAAGCGCGCTACGAGACCCCCGAGGGCGTCGCGGCCTTCACCAAGGCCAATGGCTTCCACCCCGGTCAGTGCGAGATCACCAGCGGCAAGCTGCAACATGAACCTGAGGTGATCGCCGAATACCTCAAGCGCATGCACCTGGCCGGCTTCACCCTGCACGTCCACGCCATCGGCGATCGGGCCGTGCGCACCACGGTGGACGCCATCGAGGCGGCTCGAGCCGCGGACGGCAATTCCAGCCGGCCGGACACCATAGCCCACGCCCAGGTGGTGACGCCCGAAGATGTGGCCCGTATCGGCCGGGATCACCTGTTCGTCGCCTTCACCTATGCCTGGGCCTACACGGACCCCGAATACGACCTGTCGGTGATCCCCTTCATCGACAAGGTGAAGGACGGCTCCCAC
>JARLIP010000345.1 GCA_031291685.1 Caulobacteraceae bacterium
CCGCGGCGGCGTTGGTGGCGTAGTCCTTATACTTGCCGGTGCCCACGATCAGGCGCGAGCGAAAGGTTCGGCCGGCGACGGTCCAGGTGTCGTCGATGGGCGTATGGGCGTTCATGGTCAGCCGCCTCCAATGAAATGAACGATCTCGATGCGATCACCGTCGCTGAGCGCGACCTGGGCATAGAGGGACCGGGGCACGATCTCAAGATTGCGCTCGACGGCCACCTTCCTTGGATCAAGACCCAGGCTCTCCACCAGTTCCGCTATGTGGCGGACCCCGGAAAAACCGCGTTCTTCACCATTGATCACCAGACGCACGCACACCTCCTGTCGCCGCCTGCTTGTGAGCCCGGTCGCACGACGATACAAGACAGCGGATTCTTCGGTGGATCGTCGACCGCGGAGCGGCATGCCTAAACCGATCTATGTCCTGAACGGCCCCAATCTCAACCTCCTGGGGTCGAGAGAGCCGCATATTTACGGAACCACCACGCTCGAGGACGTGCGCGTCCTTTGCGAGGCGCGGGCGGTCGCCCTGGGCCACACGGTGGTGTTCCGTCAGTCCAACCATGAAGGCCAGTTGATCGACTGGGTGCAGGAGGCCCGTCAGGGCGCCTGCGCGGTGGTGATCAATCCGGCGGGCTATGGCCACACCTCGGTGGCCCTGCTGGACGCCCTCAAGACCCTCACGATCCCGATCATCGAGTGCCATCTTTCGAACCCCGCGGCGCGGGAGGCGTTTCGACGCCACACCTATGTCTCCCTGGCGGCGACGGGTGTGGTCTCGGGCTTCGGCGCCCATAGCTATGAACTCGCCATCGAGGCGGCGGCGGGCCAGTCGGCCAAAGCCGACGCCCCGGCGTAGCAGCAAGGTATTCTTCCATGACCGAACCCAAGGCCCCAGCGTCCAAGGACGCCACCGCCTCGATCGATTCCAAACTGGTGCGTCGTCTGGCCGACATCCTGACGGACACCGGCCTGAGCGAGATCGAGGTCGAACAAGGGGACCTGCGTATCCGCGTGGCCCGCACCCTGACCGCCGCCCCGGTCCAGCAGATGACCTATGCCGCCGGCCCGGCGCCCACTGCGGCGGCGGCGCCAGCTGTTGCGGCCCCCGCTGCTCCGGTGGCCGAGGTCGAGGCCGGTGAGGCCGTCAAATCGCCCATGGTCGGCACCATCTACCTCCAGGCCCAGCCCGGCGCCCCGGCCTTCATCAAGGTGGGCGATCAGGTCAGCGCCGGTCAGACCCTGCTGATCGTGGAAGCCATGAAGACCATGAACCCAATCCCCGCCCCCCGGGCCGGCAAGGTGCTGAAGATCCTGGTGGAAGACGCCCAGCCGGTCGAGTTCGGCGAACCGCTCGTGATGATCGAGTAGGGCCATGTTCGACAAGATCCTGATCGCCAACCGCGGCGAGATCGCCTTGCGCGTCATCCGCGCCTGCAAGGAGATGGGTATCGCCACCGTGGCGGTCCACTCCGAGGCCGACGCCAGCGCCATGCATGTGCGCCTGGCCGACGAGAGCGTCTGCATCGGCCCGGCCAGCGCGGCCAAGAGCTATCTGAACATCCCCTCGATCATCGCCGCCTGCGAGATCACCGGGGCCCAGGCGGTGCATCCGGGGTACGGGTTCCTGTCGGAGAACGCCCGGTTCGCCGAGATCGTCGGCGCCCATGGCTACACCTTCATCGGGCCCAAGCCCGAGCACATCCGTATGATGGGCGACAAGATCACCGCCAAGCAGGCGGTGAAGGCCGCCGGCATCCCGGTGGTGCCCGGCTCCGACGGCGGCGTGACCACCGAGGAAGAGGCCTTCGCGGCCGCCGAGCAGATCGGCTTTCCGGTCCTGATCAAGGCCGCCGCCGGCGGCGGTGGGCGGGGCATGAAGGTGGCCCTGGACGCCGAGGGGCTGGCCGAGGCCGTCTCCACCGCCCGCGCCGAGGCCCGCGCCGCCTTTGGAGACGACACGGTCTATATGGAGCGGTACCTGTCCAAGCCGCGCCACATCGAGATCCAGGTGATCGCCGACAGCTTCGGCAATGTGGTCCATCTGGGCGAGCGCGACTGCTCCCTGCAACGCCGTCACCAGAAGGTGATGGAGGAGGCTCCCTCCCCCACCATCGATTCGGCCACCCGGGCCCGGATCGGCAAGGTGGTGGTCGATGCGATCCAGGCCATCGGCTATCTCGGCGTGGGCACCATTGAGTTCCTCTATGAGGACGGCGAGTTCTTCTTCATCGAGATGAACACCCGCCTGCAGGTGGAGCATCCGGTCACCGAGGCCATCACCGGCATCGATCTGGTGCGCGAGCAGATCCGCATCGCCGCAGGCCTGCCCCTGTCCTTCACCCAGGCGGATGTGGTGTTCGAAGGCCACGCCATCGAGTGCCGCATCAACGCCGAAAGCCCCCGCACCTTCACCCCGTCTCCGGGGCTGGTGACGGACTTCCACGCCCCGGGCGGCCTGGGGGTGCGGTTGGATTCCGCCCTCTACGCCGGCTATTCGATCCCGCCCTATTACGACAGCCTGGCGGGCAAGCTCATCGTCCATGGCCGCGACCGCGCCGAATGCATCGCCCGCGCCCGGCGCTGCCTGGGCGAGATGGTGGTGGGCGGCATCGAGACCACCATTCCCCTGTTCCAGGACCTGCTGATCCAGCCCGATATCATCGAGGGGAACTACAACATCCACTGGCTGGAGCAGTGGATCCGCTCAGAGGCATAGGCGCGATGGCCGGGGGGGCATCGAAAACGCCAGGCTTTGACGCCGAGGATCTGATCGCCTGCTACCGCCGTGGGGTGTTCCCCATGGCGGACGCCCGCGACGACGACCGCATGTTCCTGGTGGACCCGGAACGGCGGGGGGTCCTGCCCCTCGACGGCTTTCATATTCCCAAGCGGCTGGCGCGGACGGTCCGCTCCAACCTCTATCAGGTGCGTATCGACACCGCCTTCGACGCGGTGGTCGAGGCCTGCGCCGCCGCGCGGCCAGGACGCGAGGACACCTGGATCAATGAACCGATCCAGTACCTCTACGGCGAACTCTATCGGCGGGGCCAGGCCCATAGCGTCGAATGCTGGCTGGAGGGGGTGCTGGTGGGCGGCCTCTATGGCGTGTCGATCGGCGGGGCCTTCTTCGGTGAGAGCATGTTCTCCACCGCCCGGGACGCCAGCAAGACCGCCCTGGTGCATCTGGTGGCGCGGCTGAAGGCCGGGCGCTATCGGCTACTGGACGCCCAGTTCATGACCGAGCACCTGTCGCAGTTCGGCGCGGTGGAGATCCCCCGGGCCCTCTACCGCAAGCGACTGGAAGAGGCCCTCAAGCGGGACGCCGACTTCTACCATCTGCCGGCCTATGCCGACGGGGTCGCGGTCTTGCAGGCGATCAGCCAGGCGTCATAGACCGGATGCTGGAACAGGTTCAGCCCCGGTGAGTTGGAGAACATCCAGCCCTTGAACACCGACTTGCCCGGCTTGGGCTTTTCGTCCGGCCCCATGGGCTGGGAGATGATCTCCACATGGGCGGCGGCGTCGGTGATGGTCTCGTCCGAGGCCGTGGTCTCGCAGGCGCGGACGATGAACACCAGGGACTTGTAGCGGATCGGCTGGTTGACCGGCGCCTCGAAGCGCAGGGTCTCGGCGGAAACCTTGTCCAGGGCCTGGATCACGGCGATGGCGTAGCGCGGCCGCTTGAGCGGCTCGATCGGCTTGGCCGGGCCGGGCTTGGAGGACGCGGCCGGGAGGTCCTCGGCGGCGGTGGCGTCGGAAGCTTCCTCTACCGGCGCGCCGGGCGCCGGGGCCTCGGGTTCGACCTTTGTGGGCGACGGAGCGGTCGCCTTGGCCGGCTCATGGGGCTTGACCGCTCCCGGCGGCTTGGCGCCGGGCTGCAGCAGGGCGCCGATGGGGTCGCCCCCTTGCGCCTTCACCAGCCCCGTCACGCCCAGGGCCAGGGCGATCCCGCCGCAAACGGCCCAGGTTGAAAGGCGTGACATGCTGGCCTGGATTCCCTTGAGCCTAGTGACCGGCCGGAACGCCGTAGGGGTCGGCGGCTGGAGCCGGAGCCGCGGCGGGGGCCGCCGGAGCCGCGGGCGCAGCCGAACTGGCCGCTCCGCCCTGCGGCCGCAGGAACTGACCGATCAGGCCGAACAGATCCACCGAGCCCTGAGTGTTCTGGAACTCGTCCCCGGCCTTCAGGTTTTCCTGGGCGCCGCCCGGTTCGACGGTGATATGCGAGCCGCCCAGCAGGCCGTCGCTGGTCACCTTGGCGGTGGAGTCCGCCGGCAGCTTGATCGTGGGGTCCAGGGTGAACCGGGTCACCGCCATGAAGGTCTTGGGATCGAGCTTGATGTCCGAGACCGTGCCGATCTTCACCCCGGCCACGCGCACGTCGGCGCCGGTGGCAAGGGCGCCGACCTGGCCAAACTTGGCCGTGACCTCATAGCCCCGCGATCCGGCGTGAATCGCGCCGGCGCTCAAGGCGTAGAAGAGAAAACCGCCTGCAGCGGCCAGAACCACCGCGCCCAGGCCGGTCTCGGCCCACTGTCCACGCGCAGCCATGGCCCTACTCCGGGCGCCAGGCTTCGTAGTCGCCGGTCGCGGCTGACCGTTGGCCCAGGGCCGCGATAGAGCCCTTGGGGCGCCAGGCCTCCACGGTGCCGGTCATGTTGGGCAGGTGATCCTTTTCCCAGGACCGGCGCAGCAGCGGAGCCACGGTCGGCGGCTCGTCGAAGGTGTAGCGCAGCCAGCCGTGCCATTCCGGGGGAACTTTCGAGGCCTCGGCGTAGCCATTGTAGATCACCCAGCGGCGCTTGCGCTTGTCATAGCTGTCGGAGTTGTCCCGGGCCTCGAAATAGCGATTGCCCGTATCGTCCTGACCGATGAACACGCCACGCCGACCGACGGTGAAGCGCAGACCCAGGGTCCCGCCGTTCCACCAAGTGAAAATCGTCTTCAACACCGCCGCTTGCGCTCCGCCGCGAAAAGGAAAAAGGCGCCGCTCGGACGCATGCGGAATATAGGCGGCGCCCTGCCCGACGTCCAGCGGCCAGGCCGGCAAAGGCTGCGGCGACCAAACACAAGATGTTGTGGATACCCCCGCAACACCCCGCAATATTTATTGCGAACATGGTTCCTGCGACCTAGGCTGACCGTGAACGGCGGGAGGTCGGCATGCGCTTTGAGACTCAGTCCGCGTCAGATGGCGCCCTGGAAGCCTCCCTGGAGGTCCATCGCATCGAGCGCGGGGTCAGAACCGTGGATGTTCTGGCGCCCCCCGGCTGGAGCCATGCTCGAGTCGACGCCTGGCTCGATTGGGCCGAAATCCAGCCTGTGGACGACCGCTCCGACGAGGCCTTCGTCGATCTGGGCCCATCCGATCATCCCCTGGCCGAGGCCCTGAACGGCGCCCTGGCCCACTATGCGGACCGGCTCGCCTGCCGGGGCGCGGCCCTGGGGGTCTTCGACGGCGACGGCGATGCGCGGCGGTTCCGCGACGCGCTGCTGACCAGCCTTGTGGCCGGTGAAGCCGCCCCGTCTCGGCCGGTGAGTGGGGACGCCGGTGAAGGCCGGGTGGTGGACCTGGGCGATTTCGAGCTGGACGGCGCCATCCGTTGGCACCTGGAACAGTCCCGCCGAGCGGAGATCCTGCGGGACGCCTCGGCGGCCATGGACGAACGGCTACAGGCGATCATCGACGCCGTGGCCCGCTGCGAAGGCGATCGCGGCGCCTGCGCCGACGTGGCCCATAATGTCGCCCTGGCCCGGGCCGCCCGCCGGGCGCGGGACGCGGGCGCCTCCGACAGCCTGATCCGCCGGGCCATCGGTCTGGCCCGGGCCGGCGCGCCGCACTGGACCTCGGCCGAGGTCGAGACCGGCCCCACGCCGCTCCTCCTGCTCTGCGGGCGCCGCGCGGCGGTGGAGGCCAACGAGCCCGCCGCCAGCCGCGCCGCCGCCGCGGCCTGGGAAAGCGGCCGTGTGCTGCTTGCCTTCGATCCCCGGGACGCTGAAGCCGCCGACCGCGCCCAGGCCGCGGGCCGGATCGCCATCGCCCTGCCCCGCTTCGACGACAGTGAGATCTTCGACATCGCGGGGTTCAGCGCCGCCGTGCGCCTCTGGACCGTGGCCCTGGATCTGGACGCCTCCCTGAACCTCTACGCCAACGGCGCCTGGCGGCCGCTGAGCCTGACCCTGGCCGGCCTTGGGGACGTCATGGCCGCTCGCGGGCTGGCCTATGGCTCGCCCGAGGCCCTGCGACTGACGCGCAACCTCTACGCCCTGGCCGCCGGGGCGGGCCTGTCGGCCTCCGCCGAGATCGCCTACGCCATGGGTCCCTATCCGGCCTTCGACCAGGACCGCGACGCGCGTCTGGCCGCCCTGTCCAGCCGCGCCAAGGCCTGCGACCGCACCCACCCCATCGGCGAGGCCGCCGCGACCTTGCTCTCCGGCGCCATCAAGGCCGCCCGCCGCACCGGCCTGCGCAACGCCGAGGTCGTCAGCCTGTTCGAGGACGCGGACCTGTCCCTGCGCCTTGGCGGCCTCTCCCTCGGCGCAGCCCCCTGGAACGGCCCGACCACGGTGATGGAGACCGCCGACGGCCACACGGTTCGGGTCCTGTCTCCCGCCGCCGCCAGGGGGTTGAGCCGCCTGGATGTGGATGTCGACGCCGCCGTCCTGCGCCTCCTGGGTCGCCGCGACCTCAGCGATGCTCCTGGCGTCAACCGCGACACCCTGCACGAGCGGGGTTTCACCGACTATGAGATCGGCGCGGTGCAGAACGCCCTGTTCGGCGCCCCGAGCCTGCGCGCCGCCTTTTCCCCGGCCGTGATCGGCGAGGGTTTCGTCCGTGACGTCCTGGGCGCCTCCGCCGAGGATCTGGACGATCCGCAGCTGGATATTCTGGCCCTGGCCGGGTTTGGCGGGGATGAGATCGCCCTGGCCGAACTCCACGTCCTGGGCGGTCCCCTGGGCCTGGACGACCTGAACGAGGAGGCCCGCCGTCTGCTGGCTCCCGCCGCCGAGATCCCCCTGTCCGCCCGCCTGTCGATGACCGTCGCTGCGGAAGCGTTCGCCTGCGCCCCCAGCCTCGCCCCCTTGCACCTGAACTGGTCCGACGAGGCGTTCCAGGCCGCCCGGCTTCAATCAGCCGCCGCCCGCGCCGGCCTCCGCGCCATCCGCGTCGTCCGCGAGGCCGAACCCGCCAACCTGGTCCTGGACCTGCCGGCCCTGTCGGAGGAGCCCGCCCGACGACCGGCGCCAACCGCGGCGCCGGTCGTCTCCGAACGGATCATCGAGAAGGTGGTGGAGCGCGAGCGCACACGCCGGCGCCTGCCCGACCGGCGCAAGGGCTATATCCAGAAGGCCGCCGTGGGTGGACACAAGGTCTATCTGCACACCGGCGAATACGAGGACGGCGAGCTGGGCGAGGTCTTCATCGACATGCACAAGGAAGGCGCCGCCTTCCGTTCGCTGATGAACAACTTCGCCATCGCCGTCTCCATCGGCCTGCAATATGGCGTGCCCCTGGACGAGTTCGTCGACGCCTTCGTCTTCACCCGTTTCGAGCCCGCCGGCCGGGTCACCGGCAACGACACCATCCGCTCGGCGACCTCGATCCTGGACTATATCTTCCGTGAACTGGGGGTCTCCTATCTGGACCGCCAGGATCTGGCCAACGCCGATCCGGACGAGTTCAACGCCGATGGACTGGGCCGGGGCAAGGCCGAGGCGGGGGGCGACGGCCCGGCCGATCCCCTGCCCGCCTCCAAATTCATCTCCAAGGGCTTCTCCCGGGGCGCCGCGCCGGACAATCTGGTGTTCCTGCCCACCGGGCCCCGGACCCGGACCACGGACAAGGAAGCCAGCGCCGAGCACGATGTCTGCCCCGCCTGCGGCGACCTGGCGCTGACCCGGCACGGGGCGCGGCTGGTGTGCGAGACCTGTGGGGCGGCGCCGGAAAGACTCGGCTGACGCGAAAGGGTTAGCTTGGCCTCAAGCTTGCGAGCCCTATGATGCAGACGGTTCAGACCTTCCGGGGTGTTTCGAAATGAAAATAATTGCGCTCGCCGCGGCCCTCAGCCTGCTGGCCGCTCCCGCCCTGGCGCAGAACGCCGGTCAGATCGCCAAGGTGCAGGCGGGCGCCAGCTGCCCCCACTGCAACCTGTTCCAGATTGATCTGCACAACATGCAGGTGCGGGCTCGCAACTTCGCCGGGGCGCGGATGCGCCAGGGCGACTTCAGCCTGTCGGTGTTCAACAAGAGCGACTTTACCGGGGCGGACCTACGGGACATCAACGCCTATGGCGCCCTGTTCAGCGGCTCGAACCTGCGCCGCGCGGACCTGACCAACGCCACCTTCGTCGGCGCCTATCTGCAGGGCGCCAACCTGCAGGGCGCGCGGCTGTCGGGGGTGAACTTCTCCGGCGCCGAAATGGACAAGGCCATCGGCCTCACCCAGGCCCAGCTGTCCCAGGCCTGCGGCGACGAAAAGACCCTCCTGCCCAAGGGCTTGAGGGTTCCCGCCTGTAAGTAAAGCGTTCTCCTCCCATGCATCGCGCCGCGATGCGGGGGAGGTGGCATGGAGCGAAGCTCCATGTCGGAGGGGGCGCTACGAACGACCGAACGGCCCCCTCAGCCGGGGCTGCGCCCCGACAGCTCCCCCGTGTGGCTTCGCCAAACAGGGGAGCAATAGCCCCC
>JARLIP010000346.1 GCA_031291685.1 Caulobacteraceae bacterium
ACCGACTACGGCGGGTTCGTGGACCTGGGCGGCATCGACGGCCTGCTGCACGTCACCGACATGAGCTGGAAGCGCGTCTCGCACCCCAGCCAGGTGCTGGCGGTGGGCGACACGGTCAAGGTGCAGATCGTCAAGATCAACCCGGACACCCAGCGCATCAGCCTCGGCATGAAGCAGCTGCAGTCGGATCCGTGGGACGGCGTTGAGGCCAAGTATCCGGTCGGCGCCAAGTTCACCGGCCGCATCACCAACATCACCGACTACGGCGCCTTCGTGGAGCTGGAAGCCGGGGTCGAGGGCCTGGTCCACGTCTCGGAAATGTCCTGGACCAAGAAGAACGTCCATCCCGGCAAGATCGTCTCCACCAGCCAGGAAGTCGATGTGGTCGTGCTGGACGTCGATTCGTCCAAGCGCCGCGTGTCCCTGGGCCTGAAGCAGGCCATGGACAATCCCTGGGATTCCTTCGTCGCCAACCACCCGATCGGCTCGACCGTCGAGGGCGAGGTCAAGAACGCCACCGAATTCGGTCTGTTCATCGGCCTCGACAACGACATCGACGGCATGGTGCACCTGTCCGACATCGACTGGAACGTCTCGGGCGAAGAAGCCATCGCCCGCTACAAGAAGGGTGACGTTGTCCGCGCCAAGGTTCTGGACGTGGACATCGAGAAGGAACGGATCTCGCTGGGCATCAAGCAGCTGGCCGGCGATCCGATGGCGGACGACAGCTTCCGCAAGGGCCAGACCGTCACCGTGCAGGTGGTGGATGTGACCTCGGGCGGCATCGAAGTGAAGTTCGGCGACGAAGACGCGCCGATGACCTCCATCATCCGCAAGTCCGACCTGTCCCGCGACCGTCAGGAACAACGCCCGGAACGTTTCGCCGTCGGCGATCGTCTGGACGCCCAGATCACCAACATCGACAAGGCCGCCCGTCGGGTGTCCATGTCGGTCAAGGCTCTGGAAATGGCCGAAGACAAGGAAGCGATCGAAAAGTTCGGTTCCTCCGACTCCGGCGCCTCCCTGGGCGACATCCTGGGCGCGGCTCTGCGCGAGAAAGCCTCCAAGGAATAGGCCACTGAAATCAGTCCCGTCCCCTCGGGGGCGGGCGCGATTCGCAAGGGCGGCGGCCGGGGAGACCCGGCCGCCGTTCCTGTTTTCGGTATCCGGGCGCCCACAACTTGTGCGATCGGCTAAAAACCCGGGTTGCGGGGCCGGTTAGTCATACATTTTAACGGGCTAAGCCCTTGATCATCCTTCGCGACTTAGCCATGGTCCCGCCGACCAGGGGACATGGGCAGAGCATGATCAAGTCGGAGCTGATCGCCAAGCTGGCGAGCGAGAATCCACACCTCACCCAGAAGGACGTCGAACGCGTCGTCTCGGTGATCCTCGATCAGATGACCCGCGCCCTGGAAAACGGCGGCCGGGTCGAGCTGCGGGGCTTCGGCGCCTTTTCCGTGCGCTCGCGTCCGGCCCGCGCCGGCCGCAATCCCCGCACCGGCGAGACCGTTTCGGTCAAGGCCAAGCACGTCCCCTTCTTCAAGAGCGGCAAGGAACTGCGCGAGCGGCTCAACGCCGACGACGAATAGGGCCGCCGACGAATAGGTCCACGCCGAATAGGCGCGCGCTTCAACGATTGACGTTCTTCGCCGGCTCCCCCATCGATTGGGTGTGACTCACCTTCGAGGGGCTGGAAGAATGTTCAAAGAATTCCGCGAATTCATCTCCCGCGGCAACGTCGTGGATCTGGCTGTCGGCGTGATCATCGGCGGGGCCTTCGGCGCCATCGTCAAGAGTCTGGTCGATCAGGTGGTGATGCCGCCTGTCGGCCTGATCACCGGCGGTATCGACTTCGCCCAGCTCAAGATCGTGCTCAAGGCCGCCAATCCGGCGACCAAGACCGCCGAGGTGGCCATTCAGTACGGCGCCTTTATCAACACCGTGGTCCAGTTCCTGATCGTGGCCGGGGTGATCTTCCTGGTGGTCAAGGCCATCAACACCCTGCGCCGGGAACAGGCCGCCGCCCCCGAGCCCGCCGCGCCTCCGGCGCCCACCCCCTCCGAGGCCCTGCTGACCGAGATCCGCGATCTCCTGAAGGCCCGGGGCTAGAGCATTTTCGAGCGAAGTGGATACCGGTTCGCGTGAAGAAAATGCGTTAAAACAAGAAGCTAGAGCGCCGGCCTGATACAATCAGGTCGGCAAACGCTCTAGCTCCCTACTCCGCCGCCGCCGATCCGGCGTGGATGGCGTCGCGAACCCCGGCCAGGATCTCGTAGGAGCGCACCCGGGCCGGGTGATCGAAGATCTGGGCGGCGGCCATGATCTCGTCGGCGCCGGTCTCCGCGATCAGGGTTCGCAGCCTGGCCCGCACGGTCTGGGGCGAACCCACCGCAGCATAGCGGAAGGTATGGGCCAGGCCCGCCAGCTCCCCCTCCGAGGCGATCTGGGTGATGTCGTCCACCGGCGGCGGCATCAGGCCCGGCGTGCCCCGGCGCAGGGCCAGGAATTGTTGCTGCTGCGAGGTGAACAGGGTCTTGGCCGCCGCGTCGGTCTCGGCGGCGATCACGCTGACACAGACCATGGCGTGGGGGGCGCTGAGGGCCTCCGACGGCTTGAAGTGGCTGCGATAGACGTGCAGCGCCTCCATCAAGAGGTCCGGGGCGAAGTGGGCGGCGAAGCCGAAGGGCAGGCCCAGCATCCCGGCCAGCTGGGCGCCGAAGGTGCTCGACCCCAGGATCCAGATCGGCACGTCCAGGCCCGCGCCGGGCACGGCCCGCACCGCCTGCCCGGGCTGGGCCGGACGGAAATAGGTCTGCAGCTCGATCACGTCCTGGGGGAAGCGATCGGCGCCCTCGAAATAGCGGCGCAGGGCCCGGGCGGTGGCCTGGTCCGTGCCGGGCGCCCGGCCCAGACCCAGATCGATCCGGCCGGGAAACAGGGTGGCCAGGGTGCCGAACTGCTCGGCGATCACCAGGGGAGCGTGGTTGGGCAGCATCACCCCGCCGGAGCCGACCCGGATGGTGGAGGTCGCCGCCGCCACATGGCCGATCACCACCGC
>JARLIP010000347.1 GCA_031291685.1 Caulobacteraceae bacterium
CGGCGGTGCTGAGGCCTTCGCCCTCGATGTCGGACGCGGCGGGCCCGGCGGCTTCAGTCTCCGCGTGGGCCCGCAGGGCCTGGCGATTGACCTTGCCGTTGGGCAGCAGGGGCAGGTGGTCCTTGAACAGCCAGATCCTGGAGGGAACCATGTAGCCGGGCAGGCTCGCGGCCAGGGTCTTGGCCATGTTGGCCTCAAGCTGAGGCGAGGGCTGAGCTGTGGCGATGAAGGCGTCGATGCGCTTTTGCGGCCCTTCGCCGATCGCCAGGGCGATCGCCGACCGCACGCCCGGCAGGGCGAGCAGGGCGGTGGTGATTTCCGACAGGTCGACCCGATAGCCGCGGATCTTGATCTGGTCGTCGGCGCGCCCGACCATCAGAACGTTTCCGTCCGGCAGGCGCACGCCCCGGTCGCCCGTATAGTAGATGTTGCGATCGCCGTGGGCGTCGATGCCCCGGTCGTCGGGGGGCGTCAGGCGCCCCTGCTCGACATAGCCGAGGCTCAGATAGTTCGAGCGGATGGCGATCTCGCCAGGCTCGCCCACCCCGACGGGCTGTTTGGCCTCATCGACCACCAGAAGCTGGAAGCCGTCACTGCCCCTGCCCACGGGCACGCTCGGCCAGTCCCCGACCCGTTCGTGACGATGAAAGCCGGCGGCTTGAGGGGTTTCGCTGGAGCCGTAGAAATTCGTATGGGCGGCGCCCGGGGCGAACTGGCTGACTTCGTCCAGGAGCTTGGGCGATAGCTGATCGCCGCCCCAGAACAGATGGCGCAACTCGGGCAGCTTGGGGCCGCGAGCGCCGCCGGCCGCCAGCAGGTGGCCCATGGCCGGCGTCAGGTGCGCCACGGTGGCGCCGACCTGGCGCAGCCAGGGGCGCAGGGCGCCTGGCTCGGTGATGGTCGATTGGCGCGGGATCGCCAGGGTCGCCCCCAGGGACAGGGGGGTGAAGATGTCCCGCAGGAGAGGATCGTGGGACAGTCCCGACAGCATGGTGAAGCGGTCCTTGCGGCCAAGGCCGAAGGTGTCCGCGTGCCAGGCAACGAAGCGGCTGAGCGGAATGTGGCTGCAGGCCACGCACTTGGGGTGTCCGGTGCTGCCGGAGGTGAAGAGGAAATAGGCCGGCGCCTGGGCGGAGGCCTGGTCGAGATTATCGGCCTCGCCCGGAGGTCCTTCGGAACCCGGGCCGGCCTGCGCCACGGGCAGGCCATGGGGCTGGGCGAGGCGGTCGGCGATGGCGATCTGGGACAGGCCGCCGGCCAGCAGCAGGGCCTTGGGGGCGCAGATCTCGAGCAGGGTCGCAAGCCGGCCCTCGGGATAGGCGCTGTCGAGCACCACGAAAACCCCACCCAGCCGCGCCACGGCCAGGATCGCCCAAACCAGTTCAGGTCCCCGCTCGGCGAGGATCGCCACCCGGTCGCCGGTTGTGACGCCGGCGCGCCTTAGTCGATGGGCCAGGGCGCGAGAACGGCGCTCCACCTGGGCGTAGGACCAGTTCACCCCTTCATGGGTGATCGCCACGGCGTCGGGCGTCTCGGCGGCCCGCGCCAGGAACCACGCCTGGATCAGTCTCCCGCCGCCAGCCGGCAGCCGCGCCGACGGGTCGGGCAGGATCTCGGATCCGTCCTCGCCTGGAACGGGCGCCTGGCCGGGCGCCGACTTGGCGCGGGATTGCCTGGAATATTTCATAAGTGATTCAATCGGCGCGGCGCCAGGGAGGGACGCCTGACCGGCGAAAGCCGCAAATTCCATGCCATGATCGTTCTTCCTCCTTTCGCCGAAGAATGAAAATTCAGCCGAAAACGGTCCCTGGTGTGCGATCGGCGCTGCACCGTTCCAATATTTCGTGTTTTCTTCAGATTAAATCGCGCATCGCAGGCGTATGATGAGGCGCTATATCTTGAATGGATGCGGAATATAAAATTGACTCAAGGGTATTTTCTGGCGCGTTGCTTCGTTTCGGTTCGTGAACTGGATTCTTGATCTCTGTCCGCCGCGACCGATCGTAAGGAGTGGCTGATCGTCCCGGGTTGAAACACAGCTTGAGCCAGAAGGATAGAACTTTTCAGAATTGTTTCGTTCTGTTCACATCCTGCGGGCGAGTTTCAGGTGCCTGCCCTTGCGGAAATTAACCACAGCGCGAGGGCGCTCGCCGGCTCGACCTCGCGGGATTGGCAAGCATCCGGAACCCGCGCGGCGACAATGGCGCATGGTCCAGACATCCTGGAATAAATTTCCCCCAATGCCTGAATTTACGCGCCACGCCTCTCGGATCGCGGGGCCCCGCTGGGGGATTGGCGCCGGATCAGCCGCGATTGGCGGCGATGCGCGCCAGGGCGGGGGACAGGGCCGCATGCAGGTCTCCGCCCTCGAACAGGGTCGCGGACACCCCCGCCGCCGCCGCCGCCTTCAGGTCGCTGGGATTGTCGCCAACCATATGGCTGCGAGCCAGGTCCACCGGCCAGTGCTCGGCCAGATCCAGCAACATGCCTGGCCCGGGCTTTCGCCAGTCGCAGACCTTGGCGTAGCCCGCGACGGATCCATCGGGGTGATGAGGGCAATAGCGAATATCGTCCAGGTGCGCGCCGTGGGCGCGCAGGGCCTCGCGCACCTGCCCATGCAGGGCCTCCACGGCGGCCTCGTCATAGTAGCCGCGGGCCACGCCGGACTGATTGGTCACCAGGAAGGCGAACAGGTTCTGGTCATTGGCGGCCTTGATCGCCGCCGCCGCCCCGGGGATCCAGTCGAACTGTTCCGTCCTATGCACATAGCCGTGGTCGACATTGAGCACGCCGTCCCGGTCGAAGAAGATCGCGCCGCGTCTCAGGCTGGCGGGCGCCAAGGTCTGGGCCGCGTCGAGGGCCTCCGGCACCCCGATGTCAAGGAAGAAGCCCGACTGATCGCGGCCCGCCACCAGCCCCTGGGCGGCCAGGGCCGGCAAGACATCCGCCTCGAAGGAGCCCCGCTCCGGGGCGTTCTCGGCGACGGCGCGGTTCAGCAGATAGACCCCGCCATTGATCAGGCCGCCGCTGGCGTCCCCCCGCTCGCGGAATCCCGTGACGCGCTCGCCGCGCGCTTCGACCACCCCAAAGCGGGAGGCGGCCGCCTGTCGGCGCAGGGCCAGGATCGCCTGGGCCTCGGGGTTGCGGGCGGCGATCTGAACCAGATCCAGCCAGTTGAAATCAAAAATAGAATCGCCATTGAGCAGCAGGAAGCGCTTATCCAGGCGATCAGCGGCGAAGCGCAGGGCGCCGCCCGTACCCAGGGGGGCGGGCTCGACCGCCAGCTCGACCTGAAAGTCCGGATCCCGTGGCTGGCTCTCCACGAACTGGCGGATCGCTTCGGACCGGTGTCCGGCCAGCAGCAGCACCCGGCGAAACCCGTGGCGGCGGGCGTGCCACAGGAGGTAGCTCAGGAACGGCTTGCCCCCGACCTGGACCAGGGGCTTGGGCAGGCCCTCCAGGCGATCGCCCAGCCGGGTCCCCAGGCCGCCCACCAGGATCACGCACTGGGCGGGGGCCGGCGTCACGGCGCTGAAGTCTTGATGGGGCGTCGGGGCGCTCATGCCTGGCCTTGGTCCTTGGAGGGGCGTTCGCCCAACGGTCGAGGGCGCGGCCGGCGACGGCCGCGCCATTGATCCGATACCCGGCTCCTCCTACGATATGAACCCGGAATAGCGTTTAAGCCTGAATAGCGTTTAAGATTGTGAGCATGAGCGGGATCATCCGCGCGCGGGCGCCTTTGCGTCTTGGGCTGGCAGGCGGCGGCACGGATGTGTCTCCCTTTTGCGATGAATATGGTGGCTGCGTGCTCAACGTGACCATCGACCGTTACGCCTTCGCCTCGGCCGAGCCGCGAGATGACGGTAAGGTGGTGTTTCGCGCCTCCGATTTGAATGTGGTCGATGAGGTCGAGGCCAGCGGCGAATTGCCCCTGGATACGGGCCTGAGGCTGCATCGCGGGGTCTATAACCGCATGGTGCGAGACTATAATGGCGGCCAACCCCTCAGCCTGACCATGACCACCCATGTGGACAGCCCGATGGGCTCGGGTCTGGGCTCATCCTCGGCCCTGGTCGTGGCCATGGTCACCCTGATGGGGGAGATCATGCGGGCGCCCCTGGGGGAATATGACATCGCTCATATCGCCCTTGTGGTCGAGCGGCGGGACCTGAACCTCAACGGCGGGCGCCAGGACCAGTACGCGGCGGCTTTCGGCGGCTTCAACTTCATCGAATTCAGCGCCCAGGACCGGGTGATCGTGAACCCGCTGCGGGTGCGCGAGGGGGTGTGCAGCGAGCTTGAGGCGTCCCTGGTGCTGTTCTTCACCGGCGCCTCGCGGGAGTCGGCGGTGATCATCGACAACCAGACCGCGGCTGTCGCCGCGGGTGGAGCGCCGCTGGAGGCCATGCATCAGCTCAAGGCCGACGCCATCGCCATGAAGGAGGCGCTGCTGTTCGGCCGCATCGGCGCCATGGCCGAGCTCTTGGAACACAGCTGGACCGCCAAGAAGCTGACCTCCTCGGCGGTCTCCAACCCCAGGATCAATCGGATCTACGAGGCGGCCAAGGGGCACGGCGCCATAGCCGGCAAGGTTTCCGGCGCTGGAGGCGGGGGTTTCATGATGTTCCTGGTGGATCCCGTCCGCCGGCCCGAATTGATCGAGAAGCTGCGGATGGAAGAGGATGGCTATCCGATTATCTGCGGCTTTTCATATGCTGGCGCTCGGACCTGGCGCACGCTCTAGCTTCTTGTTTTAACGCATTTTCTTCACGCGAACCGGTATCCACTTCGCTTGAAAATGCTCTAGGACGGCCGCCGGACGCGACCTGAACGGCCAGAGGCCTTTCCAGAAGTCGAAATAGTCGCGGAACAGATCCGGCGCGAGCCAGGCGCCGTGCTGGTAGGGGGTGTCCACCCCGATCACCAGGCTCTGGTCGGCCTCGCCGCGCCAGGTGCCGAACATCCGGTCCCACAATGGGACAAGGCTGAAGTGACCCACGGGTTGGGTCATGTCCAGGATGTGGTGCAGTCGGTGATGCACCGGCGACTGCAGCAGGTAGCGGCCGACCCAGCCGAAGTTTGAATTGATCCGCGAATGGATCACGAACCGCAGGGCCATCACGAACAGATTGACGTCGATCAGCGCCGCTGGGGACACCTGCAGCAGGCCGGCGGGAATCGTGGTGATGATCACGCTGGTGAAGACCGCCGGGTGCACCCTCACCGCGGTGAAGACGCAAAAGTCCTCGGCCGCATGGTGAAACCGATGCAAGGGCCAGAAGTGGCGTGAGTGATCGACCCGGTGGGTCCAGTAGTCCAGGAACGAGTAGATCGCGAAGAAGGCGACGCACTGGGCCGGGATCGACATCCAGGCCAGGCTTAGGGACACGCCGGCGTGCTGCTTGATCCAATTGTGCAGGTAGGCTCCCGAGAGCAGGGAAATGCCCAGGCTCAGGATCAGGATCATGGTGTTCCAGATCCGGCTGCGCCACAGAAGGAAGGCGGCCAGATCGCTCATGGTCGAGGGCGTCCTCAAGACCAGCAGCCGATAGAGGGAACTGTCCCGCCACCCGGCCAGGGCCAGGTCGATAATGAAGACGCCGGGAATGATCACCGCCAGTTCCAGCCCCCGTGTCAGAAGGCGATGGCGAATATCGCTGGCGGCATAGGCGTGACCAAAGGCTTTGACGGTGATGTGGTCCGGCGCCAGGTTCAGTATGGCCCACCAGGCCGCCGCCGCCGCCGTCAGATAGACCGCGAACCCGGCCAGAACCTGTCGGCGGAACTGACTGGCGCTCGGGTCCGCGCGGCTTAGCAATGCGGGTTCGCCGATCTTCATCGTCGTTTCGGCGTCCGGTCCAATGCTCATGCTTCCCCGCCCGCACAGGCGCCTAGCTTGACCGCCAGCAATCACTGCTGGCGGACCAAGGCAAGAGGTCATGCCGGGACCGCGCGGCTTCGGGCGTTTTTCTATTGATCTTGATTAGGCGGACGCCATGGCGCCCGCCGCCCACGGTCTTTTTGTCACCTGATCAGGCGCCCCGCACCCTTACCCGTGTAGATTGTGTATGTTCTTGACCGATTGATCGTGGTGTGCGTCCGGCGCCGCGACGCTCGCCCTGCCGCTGGAGGGCGGACAGGCTGGAATTGGGTTCCGCGCGCATCAGAAGGCGCAGGCGGTCTATGGTCATCGGACCGACCACGGCGGCCACGCCGCACAGGTCGGCGAGGAAGTCGTAGAGGTCGCCATCACGTCCGACAAGGCCCTGGATCACCTCGCTGGAGGCCCCGCACAGCAGCAGGATCATGGTCAGATCGGCCCGGCGGTTGCGGGGGAAGGACAGGAGGGTGAGGGTGGTCAGCCCATAGAACCCGATGAAGTGCGCGGCCTTGTCCCAGGGGATGTATCGCGCGGTCATATGATCGACGGCGGCGCCGGGGGCGAACAGCAGATAGGCCGCGACCGCCGACGACAGGGCGAGGGTCAGGCGGGCGCAGGTTCGGACAAGGGCTGGCGTGAGGCGCATCGGGGACTGATTTCTTCGGTGGTCTGTCTGCGCATGGTTAAGGCGCCGTCCCCAACATCGGGTGAACATCCATGGTTTAGAGGGTGTTGACGACCTCGGCCTTCCGGTTGCGGTTGAGTGTCATCGGCGCTTGACGCCGTTTCAGTAGCTTGCTATCTAATTTGCATAGTAAGCTATCTATTGAGCATGACAGACACCCGCACCCAAAACATGCGCGTTTTCACCGGGGACCTGCTGCGGCTGTCGCGGATCTATCGCCGCGAGGTGAACCGCAGCCTGGGTGAGCATGGTATTTCAGACGCCCGGGCCATGCCTGTGCTCTATATCGCCCGCTCCGGCGGCGGCATGCGCCAAGGGGTGCTGGCCGAGGAGTTGGGCCTTGAAGGGCCGTCCCTGGTGCGGCTGCTGGATCAGCTCTGCGCCGCTGGCCTGGTCGAACGCCGGGATGATCCCAGCGACGGTCGGGCCAAGACCCTGCATCTGACCGAGGCCGGTCGTGAATTGGGCGTGGTGCTGGAAAACCTGTTGGTCGGGGTGCGCAAGACCCTGATGGCCGAGGTCAGCGACGAGGATCTCGCCGCCACCTTGCGAACCTTCGCCGCCTTCGAGGCCAGTCTGGCGGCCGCAGAAGCCAAGCCCCGGGGAAGCTGATCCTCATGCCCCGTCTGGACAAGGGTGCGATGCTGTTCTCGGTGAACAGCTTCGTCGCCGCCATGCTGGCCCTCTATATCGGCTTCGCCCTGGGCCTGCAGCGCCCCTATTGGGCCATGACCACCGCCTATATCGTCAGCCAGCCCCTGTCGGGAGCGGTTCGGTCCAAGGCCGTCTATCGGGTCATGGGCACGCTCCTGGGCGGCGCCGCCGCCGTGGCCATGGTGCCCAATCTGGTCAACTCGCCCTATCTGCTGAGCGCCGCCATGGCCCTGTGGGTGGGTGGGTGTCTGGCGATCTCCCTCTTGGACCGCACCCCTCGCAGCTACATGATGATGCTGGCGGGCTACACCGCCGCGATCATCGGCTTTCCCAGCGTCACCCAACCCGGGTCGGTGTTCGATGTGACCGTCAGCCGCGAGATCGAGATCGGCCTGGGCATCCTGTGCGCCACCCTGGTGCACAGCCTGGTGTTCCCCCGTCCCGTGGGCGAGGCGGTGCGCCGCCGGCTGGAGGCCTGGCTGACCGACGCCGATCGCTGGGCCCTGGATATCCTGCGCGCCAGGGACAGCGCGGTGGCTTCCGCCGATCGCCGCCACCTCGCCGCTGCGGCCAGCGAAATCCAGATTCTGGCCGTGCATCTGCCCTTCGACACCTCCCGGCTGCGCGAGACCACCTCGGTGGTCAGCGCCCTGCACGAGCGCATGCTGCGGCTGATTCCCTTGCTCTCCGGACTCTCGGATCGAATGACGGCCTTGGCCGGGGTCAGTGATGTGGAGGTCCGTGCGATCCTCGACGCGGTGGCCAACTGGATCGAGGCGGGCTGTCCCCGCACGGAGGGGGTGGTCCTGGCCGAGCGGATCGAGGCCACCGTCGTGGCGCGGGAAACCACCGACTGGTCCGACATGCTGCTCGAAAGCCTGTTGGTGCGGCTGTCGGAGATGGTCACCAGCCTGACGGACAGTCACGCCCTGATGCGTCACCTGGACGATCCGGATGCGCCGCTGGAGGCTGAGGTGGCCGCCGCGACGGGCGCCGGACGGCGCAAGATGCACGCCGACCTGCCGCTGGCCCTGCTGTCGGGCGCGGCGGCGTCTATCGCCATCATGTTCAGCTGCGTCCTGTGGATCGGCGCGGGTTGGGGGGACGGCGCCACCGCCGCGGTGATGTGCTCGGTGTTCTGCTGTTTCTTCGCCTCGATGGACGATCCGGTCCCCGCCATCGTCAATTTCGGGATCTATTCCCTGATCTCCCTGCCAATCGCGGCGATCTATGAGTTCGCGATTCTGCCCGCCATCGACGGCTTTCCCATGCTGGTGATGGTAATGGCGCCGACCCTGCTCGTGATCGGCTACTTCATCCCCAACCCCAGGCGGACCGGCTCGATGCTGGCGGTGACCATAGGCTTTTCCAACGCCCTGACTCTGCAGGAGACCTTCACCGCCGACTTCGCCAACTTCATGAACGCCAATCTGAGTCAGTTCGTCGGTCTGTTCTGCGCCATCTTCGTCACCGCCGCCATGCGCTCCATGGGGGCCGAGGCCAGCGTCCGGCGCCTCCTGGGCCAGACATGGAAGGGCCTCGCCCGTCTGGCCCGGGCCCAGACCGCGCCGGAGCCGACGGAGTTCGCCGCCCAACTCATCGACCGCCTGGGTCTGTTGACGCCGAAGCTGGCCGCCGGCGAGCACGGCCTGGGCGAGGCCACCGCCGTCGAAGCCCTGCGCGACCTGCGGGTGGGCATGAACCTGGTCGCGATCCAGGCCCTGCGGCCTACTCTGAACGGCGCGCCCCGGGCGGCGGTGGAGGCGCTTTTGGTCCAGATCGGCGACCATTTCGATGGCCTGTCCGCCGGCAGGGGCCGGTCTGGCCCCACCGGAGCCGTGCCGCCGCAGATGCTCGAGCGGATCGACGCCGCCCTGCGTGGGGTCTCAAGCCTTGGGCCCGGCCAGACCGCCCGGGGCGTCACCGGCCTGGTGGGCTTGCGCCGCAACCTGTTTCCCAACGCCCCGCCCTATGCCCCCGTGGGGTCCTCCGAGGTCCTGTCATGATCGGTGAGTTCGACGTCGATGGCGTGCTGCTTTCCTCGGTCCTGGTCACGGCCCTGATCGCCCTGGCGGCGGCCTTCGTCGTGCGCCGCCTGCTGAGCTGGGTCGGCGCCTATCGCTTCATCTGGCACCCGGCCCTGTTCGACACGGCCCTGTTCGTCATCGTCTGGGCGCTCGTCATCGGGTTGCCCACGCCCCTGTCCCTATGACGTCCCCGTCCCTGTGAAGTCCCCCTCCTTGTGAAGTTTCCGTCCCTGTGAACCTGATGTCCAAGTTGCGAAACGCCCTGCCCTATATCGGCCGAATGATCGTCACCCTGATCGTGCTCGGCGTGGCCGTGGTCGCGGGCCGGCGCTTGTGGGAGCACTATCAGTTGGAGCCGTGGACCCGGGACGGTCGGGTGCGGGCCGAAATGGTGCAGGTCGCTCCGGACGTCTCCGGTCTGGTGACCGGGGTCGCGGTCGGCAACGACCAGACGGTCAAGCGCGGCCAGCCCCTGTTCTATATCGACCGCGACCGTTACGCCCTGGCCCTGCGCCAGGCGGACGCCCTGGTCGCCGTCCAGACGGCCAGCCTGGCCCAGGCCCGCCGCGAAGCCGCGCGCAACAAGGGCCTGGGCGATCTGGTGGCCGCCGAGGTCACCGAGCAGAGCCAGGCCAGGGTGGATCAGGACGAAGCGGCCCTGGCCCAGGCCCAGGCCGCCAGGGACGTCGCCGCCCTCAATCTGCAGCGCACGGTGATCTTCGCCCCCACCGACGGCTTCCTGTCCGACCTGACCCTGCGCGTGGGGGACTACGCCACCGCCGGCAAGCCGGTGATGGTGCTGATCGACGCCAGCTCGATCCGGGTGGAGGGCTATTTCGAGGAGACCAAGCTCAGGCGCCTGCGCATCGGCCAGCCGGCCCTGATCAAGATCATGGGCGAGGCCACGCCCCTGCACGGCCACGTCCAGTCCATCGCCGCCGGGATCGAGGACCGGGACCGGGCCGCCAGCGCCAATCTCCTGCCCAACGTCAATCCGACCTTCAGCTGGGTGCGCCTGGCCCAGCGGATTCCGGTGCGGATCGCCCTGGACCAGACCCCCAAGGATCTGAGGATGATCGCCGGGCGCACCGCCACCGTCTCCATCATCGATTCGCCGCCCCCGGCCCACGCGCCGGCCAAGGGAGCCAAGTGATGAGACGCGCGCCCCTTCTGGCGGCCAGCCTCGGCCTGTCGCTGCTGAGCGCCTGCACGGTCGGGCCGAACTACGTCGTGCCCAAGACCGCGGACGTCAATCTGCCCGGCGCCCAGGGCGCCTTCCTGGGCGCCGGCGATGCGCCGGTGAAGCAGGACCCGGTCCCGGACGATTGGTGGAAGCTCTATGACGATCCCACCCTCAACGGCCTAATCGAGGAGGCCCTGAAGGCCAATACCGATCTTCGGGTGGCGAGCGCCAATCTCGGACGCGCCGAGGCGGTCTCGGCCGAGGTCGACGCCGCCACGGAGTTCGAGGTCTCCACCAAGGCCAGCGCGGAGCGGGCGCAGCTGTCGGGCGAGAACTATCTGGTGATGAAGCAACTGCCGACAATGAACCTGGGGGATGCGGGCGTGCGCGTCTCCTATCAGCTGGACCTGTTCGGCAAGCTGCGCCGCGCCTCGGAGGCGGCCAG
>JARLIP010000348.1 GCA_031291685.1 Caulobacteraceae bacterium
ATCTCGTCGAGGCTGTCGCCTGGCACCCGCAGGCCAAAGCGCACCCCGTCATAGCGCGCCAGGTTCGAGGAGGCCTCGGCCGGAGCGATGATGTAATAGGCCGGCAGGGCGTATTTGGTGTGGGGCAAGGAGACCTCGACGATCTCGCAGCCGGCGTCCTTCAGCCAGGCCACGCCCTGTTCCCAAAGGGCGATGATTTCAGGCGGCATGCCCTCGACCCGGTATTCCTTGGGCACGCCGATCCGCAAGCCCTTGACCGACTTGCCGACGAAGCCCGCGAAATCCGGAACCTCGACATTGAGGCTGGTGGAATCCTTGGGGTCGTGCCCGCTCATGGAGGTGAGCAGGATGGCGGCGTCCTCGACCGTCTTGGCGATCGGGCCGGCCTGGTCCAGGGACGAGGCGAAGGCCACCACGCCCCAGCGGGAGCAGCGGCCATAGGTCGGCTTGATCCCCACCGTGCCGGTGAAGGCGGCGGGCTGGCGGATCGAGCCGCCGGTGTCGGTGGCGGTGGCGCCCAGGCACAGGTCCGCGGCGACCGCCGTGGCCGAGCCGCCTGACGAGCCGCCGGGGGTCAGGGGCTGGTTGGAGCCCTCCGAGCGCCAGGGATTGGTCACGGGGCCGAAGGCGGAGCTTTCATTGGACGAGCCCATGGCGAACTCGTCCATGTTCAGCTTGCCCAGCATCACCGCCCCGTCGCGCCACAGATTGGCGGTGACGGTGGATTCATACTGGGGCTTGAAGTCCCCCAGGATCCGCGAGCAGGCGGTGGTGCGCACCCCCTCGGTGCAGAACAGGTCCTTGATCCCTAGGGGAACGCCTTCCAGCGCCCCGCCCTGCCCCGAGGCCAGGCGCGCGTCGGCGGCCTGCGCCATGGCCAGGGCCTTATCGGGAGTTTCCAGCACATAGGCGTTCAGCGGACGCGCCGCCTCGATCGCCGTCACATGGGCCTGGGTCAGCTCTTTCGAGGAAAAGCGGCGTTCGCGCAGGCCATCGATGGCGGCCTTCAGGGTCAGCCCGGTCAGCGCGCTCATTATTCAACCACCTTGGGAACCACGAAGAAACCCTTGTCAGCCTTAGGGGCGTTGGCCAGCACCTTGGCCGAGTCGCCGCCGTCGGTGACCACGTCCTCGCGCCAGGGCAGGCTGACCTCGACCGCCGAGGTCATGGGCTCGACCCCGTCGGTGTTCACCTCCGCCAGTTGCTCGATCCATTGCAGGATGCCGTTCAGCTCACGAGCCAGGGGCTCGAGCCGTTCTTCGGGCTCGCGAATTCGAGCGAGGCTGGCGACCTTTTTGACGGTCGCCGCGTCGATGGCCATGAAGCTTCTCACGCGTTGGATGGGTCAGCCGCACGGGTTACTCGCCCATGGCGCGCTTTGACAAGGGGCGACCGGCGGAGGATGACGAGGCCATGCCTGTCTATGACCTCACCGACCTGCCCGCCGCCCTGCCGCCGATGACCCCGCTGTTCGGACTGGACCTGGGGGAAAAGACCATCGGGGTGGCCCTTTCCGACGTCACCCGGATGATCGCCAGCCCCCTGGAGCTGATCCGCAAGGGCAAGTTCACCGACGACGCCAACCACCTGCTCAAACTGATGGACAGCCGCGCCGCCAAGGGCCTGGTGATCGGCCTGCCGGTGAACATGGACGGCACGGAAGGCCCCCGCTGCCAGTCCAGCCGCGCCTTTGGCCGCAACCTGCTGCGCCTGCGGGAGGATCTGGCCATCGCCTATTGGGATGAGCGGCTGTCCAGCGCCGCCGTCAACCGGATGCTGATCGACGAGGCGGACGTGACCCGCGCCCGCCGCGCCGACCTGGTGGACAAGGCCGCCGCCGCCTACATCCTGCAAGGGGCGCTGGACCGGCTGGGGTGACCGGCCCTTAGCCTCCCCCTACTTCTTGCCGCTATCCAGGCTGACGAACGGCACGGCGCCCGAGGTGACCTGGGGCAGCTTGCCGTCCCACTTTTCGATGGCGCGGATACGCAGGACCTCGGGATTGCGGCGGATGGCCTCGCCTTCCAGATCCAGGGCCTTGGCCTTGCCGGCGGCTTCGGCGGCGGCCTGCTGGGCCTGGGCCTGGACGGTGGCGACCTTGGCCTGGGCGGCCAGGGCCTCCTGCTCGTTGGCGATGCGGGCGTTGATCTGGGTCAGGACCGTGTCGGGCACCCGCACATTGCCGGCCCAGAACAGCCGCTCCACCCGCAGGCCGAAGGGCGCGAAAAAGCTCTGCACATCGTGCTGCACGTTCATCAGCAACTCGGCTTTGCGGGGACCATAGATCTCGTCAACATTGAGCTGGGCGGCGCGGGTGACCAGGGAATCGCGGATGGCGTTGCGCATGGGCCCGGCGATCAGGCCGGCGGTGTCGGTGCGGTATTTCTGGAACAGGATCGAGGCCCGGGAGGGATCCACCGAGTAGCTGACGGCGATATCCGCCGACAGGCCCAGGCCCGACTTGTCCTGAAACACGAAGGCCTCGTCGGTGGCCCGCCCCTCGGTGGACGAGGCGGTGAAGGTGTAGGTGTTGGTGAAGACCGGATATTCCTCGATATGGGTGCCGAAGGGGGTGAAGTACCAACCCACCCCCAGGGTGTCGGCCTGGACCCCGGCGTTGGAGCCGAAATTGTTGACCTTGATGCCCACATGGCCGGGTTTGACCTGACCGCAGGCGGCCAGACCCATCAGCGCGGCCAGGGCCAGGGCCGATCTAAGGATGCGTTTCACGGGGTGTCCCCTTTTGGGTTTGTCGCCGGGACTAATGTCGTGCGCGAAAGCGGACGATCTGGCCGGTGCGGCGGAAATGGCGGCGAATGTCTCGATAGATCCAGGAGCCGGCGAAGATGGCGACAATGATCGCCAGGGGCCAACAGGCCGCGCCGAGCCAGAACAGGATGTCGTTATGATAGTCCATCAAGGTCGGGGCGAGAATTCGGACAAGGATGAACACGACCGCCAGGGCCACGATCACCTTGACGAACACGCCCACGACCAGGGCCGCTGACGGCCCGCGACTGGATCCGACCGGTTCACTCATGAATATGCTTGGTCCCGTCCCCAGCGACGGGTTGTTCATACCATACCGCTCGCCAAGGTGGCGAGCCCAGCCCATCCGAGGCTTGTTCGGTTGAAATCATCCCCAGGCCTCTCGCCCTTCGTGCTTGGCTCAGGGCCAGAGGCGCCTTAGAAGGCGCGCTCATGAACACACCGGCGCCAGGACTGGATGACGTCCGTTCTCGGACCTTTCCCTTCCCCCGTCGGCATTTCATTTCCGCGATGGATCTGGCCCGGCTCGAGATCGGGGACCTGCTCGACCTCGCCGACAGCTTCGTCGCCCTGAACCGGCAAAAGGCCAAGAAGCTCGACCTGCTCAAGGGTCGAACCTTGATGAACCTGTTCTTCGAAAACTCCACCCGCACCCAAAGCTCCTTCGAGCTAGCCGGCAAGCGGCTGGGGGCGGACGTGGTCAATATGAGCCCCCGTTCTTCCTCGATGAGCAAGGGCGAGACCCTGATCGACACCGCCGTGACCCTGAACGCCATGCGGCCGGACCTGCTGGTGGTGCGCCACGCCTCGTCGGGCGCCGCCGGGCTGCTGGCGCAAAAGGTCGGCTGCAGCGTGGTCAACGCCGGGGATGGCCGGCACGAACACCCGACCCAGGCCCTGCTGGACGCCCTGTCCATGCGCCGGGCCTTCGGCCAGGTGGACGGCCTGACCGTGGCCATCTGCGGCGACGTGCTGCACAGCCGCGTGGCGCGCTCCAACGTCATCCTGTTGCAGACCCTGGGCGCCCATGTGCGCCTGGTGGGCCCGCCGACCCTGATCCCGGGCAGCGCCCAGCGCTGGGGAGTGCAGGTGTTCCACGATATGCGCGAGGGCATCGCCGGCGCCGACGTGGTGATGATGCTGCGCCTGCAACTGGAGCGGATGACGGGCGCCCTGGTGCCGTCCACCCGGGAGTATTTCCGCTTCTATGGCCTGGACCGGGAAAAGCTGGCCCTGGCCGCCCCGGGGGTGAAGGTCATGCACCCCGGCCCGATGAACCGGGGGGTGGAGATCGATTCCGATATCGCCGACGACCTGGCCATCAGCCTGATCCAGGATCAGGTGGAGATGGGGGTGGCCGTGCGCATGGCCGTGCTCGCCTCCCTGGCCGCCCGCCTGGACAACGAATAATGCCCGCTTCCCGCCCCCTGGCCTTTGTCGGCGCCCGCCTGGTCGATCCGGCCAGCGGTCATGACGGTCCCGGCGCCGTGATCGTGGCCGATGGCGTGATCGCCGACATCGCCCGCTCCGGCGGCTTCGAGAGCCTGTCCGCCGATATCGAGGTGGTGGACTGCGCCGGCGCCCTGCTCACCCCCGGGCTGGTGGATATCCGGGTCAAGACCGGGGAGCCGGGCTCCGAGCCCAAGGAGACCCTGAAGTCCGCGGCGAGGGCCGCCGCCGCTGGCGGGGTCACCTCCATCGTGCTGCAACCGGACACCGATCCGGTGGTGGACGAGCCGTCGGTGGTGGACTTCATCCTGCGGCGGGCCCGGGACATCGGCCTGGTGCATGTCTATCCCGCCGGCGCCGCCACCAAGGGCCTTCTGGGCAAGGGCATGGCCGAGATCGGCCTGATGCGGGAGGCCGGCGCGGTCTATATCACCGACGCCGACCACATGATCGTCGACAGCCTGGTGCTGCGCCGGGTGCTGACCTATGCGGCGGGCTTCGGCGCCCTGGTGGCCCACCGGCCGGCCGATCCCTATCTGTCCGCCGGCGCCGCCGCGACCGAGGGAGAGTTCGCCTCCCGCCTGGGCCTGCCCGGGGTTTCGGTGATGGCGGAGCGGATCATGCTGGAGCGGGACCTGGCCCTGGCGGAGTTGACCGGCGCGCGGCTGCTGGTGGACCAGATCAGCTGCGCCGAGGCGCTGGAAAGCCTGAAGCGGGCCAAGGACCGGGGCGTGAAGGTCTGGGCCTCGGCCTCGATCAACCACCTGACCTTCAACGAACTGGACATCGGCGACTACCGGACCTTCTACAAGCTGACCCCACCCCTGCGCGGCGAGGACGACCGTCAGGCCCTGATCGAGGCCGTGGCCAACGGCCTGATCGATGTGGTGGTCTCCGCCCACGCCCCCGCCCCCGCCGAGGACAAGCGCCTGCCCTTCGAGGAGGCCGCTCCTGGCGCGGTGGGCCTGCAAACCCTGCTGCCAGCCCTTCTGGCCCTGTACCATGAGGACCGCGCGCCTCTGATCGACCTGATCGCCGCGGTCACCTGCAAGCCCGCCGACCTCCTGGGCCTGGACGCCGGGCGCATCGCCGTGGGCGCGCCGGCGGATCTGGTGCTGTGCGACATCGGCGCCCCGATCAGGATCGTTGCCGACGAACTTCTGTCCAAGTCGAAGAACTCTCCCTTCGACGGCCGGCGGCTACAGGGCAAGGTGCTGCGCACCCTGGTGGCGGGTCGGGAAGTGTTCCGCGCGGACTAGGTGTGTGGAAGGCTCGACAGGGGTTGAAGCCGCATCATCCGCAAGACGTGCGGCGCGGAATTTGGTTGTCATTTGATCGTCGCAGTATTCGCGGGCAATGCGTGCGGATGCGACCATAAGCTCGGCGATCGATAAGCATTTTCGAAATGTTTGGAGGCTAGCTTACTCTTGGGCATCGGAGCAGGCCGCCTTGTACAGAACCAAAGCCTTGGCGGTCACCGTAATATGGGCTTGTGGTCTTTGGGCCGGGTCCGCCGCGGCGGACACTTCGGCGGAACGGGCTCCGGCGATCAGCGCCCCGTTGGAGTTGGCCATCGCTATCGAAAGGCGCGCCGACCGTTCGAGCTTCGCTGATCTGGAACGCTTCGGCGCCGCGGCCAGCCACGGAAGCGACCGGGGATCCCTGAGCCGGCTGCAGCATGTGGCCTGGGTGCTGCTCAACCAGTCGGAATTCGAGCGATTTGACGCCTGGAACGCCGTCCTTCTGCGAAACGCGGAGCGCCAGGGCGACACCCGTTATGCGGCGATGGCGAGGATCAACGCCCTCAAGAGCCGCTACGACCGGGGCGACACCAGCGCCCAGCACGAGATCTCCCGCCTGGCCCAGACCGAAACCGACTGGTTCGTTCGCGTCCACGCCGCGAGCGCCGAGGCCATGATCCTGATCGATCACGACCAGACGGGCCAAGCGCTCAAGCGCCTTTCGGCGGCGGAGGACCTGATCCCGGCGGACGATCCAGCCGCCAACGCCGCCGAGTCCACGGTGTGGGAGACCATCGGCCTGGCCCTGATGGTGCTGGATGACCTGGATGGCAGCGCCAAGGCGTTCCAGCGCGCCGACTTCCAGTTCGCCGACCCGACCTATCCACGGCCGGACTTCGACGGCATCTACAACATGGCCCACATGGCGGTGATGCTGGGCGACGGCGACCTGGCGCGGCGATTGTCCAGCGTGCACCATCGCCTGGCCGCCCGTTCGGACCTGCCGCACCTGAAGGTCTGGGACCAGAACCTGTGCGCCATGGTCGCCGACCGCTTCGGGGACGCCGCCGAGGTGATGCGTTGCCTGAGCGGACTGGACGCCAAGCTGACGGGCGCCGAGTTCCTGGCCCACGACATCCTGCCCCTGCGGGCGATCGCAGAGGCCCGCCTGGGCCAGATAGCCCGCGCCCAGGCCGACCTGGGCGCGATCCGCGCCCGCCAGGCCGCGGGCGACATGCAGACCTCGGGCCTGGAGCGGGAACCGCAGGTGCGGGCCGAGATCCTGCTGGCACAGGGCCAGTCGCGGCAGGCCTTCGCCGTGCTCAGCGCCTATGAGCGGGCGCACTCAGGCGTCGCCGCCCGGCGCTTTAACGCCGGGGTGCGCCAGATCACCGACGCCCTGGAGACCCAGCTCAACACCGCCCGGCGGGACGCCCAGTTGCAGCGGCAGGCCAAGCGGGCGCGCAACGGCATCATCGCCCTGGCCGGGATGCTGGTGGCCTGCGCCGCCGGGGTCCTGCTGTGGCAGAGGCGGATCGGCGTGCGGCTCCGGGCCGCCCAGCTCAAGGCCGAGACCGCCAGCCGCGCCAAGACCGAATTCCTGGCCAATATGAGCCACGAGATCCGCACCCCGCTCAACGGCGTGGTGGGGGTGGCCGACATGCTGGCCGCCAGCGACCTGCCCCAGCGCGAACGGGAAATGGTGGCGATCATCCGCGACTCCGGACGCTCTCTCGAGCGCCTGCTGTCCGACGTCCTCGATCTGGCTCGGGTTGAGGCGGGCCGCCTGTCCATCGAGCCGGCGCCCTTCCATGCCGGGAACCTCGTGCGCTCGGTGGCGGGTCTGGTCCGCGCCAAGGCCGAGACCAAGGGCCTGCGCCTGGACGCCCACATAGCCCCGGAGTTGGAAGGCTGGTTCCTGGGGGACTCGATGCGCATCGGCCAGATCCTGACCAATCTGGTGAGCAATGCGGTGAAGTTCACCGACGCGGGTTCCGTGACTGTGACCGCCGATTCTCCCGGTCCGGGACGGCTGCGGTTCAAGGTGCTCGACACTGGGGTCGGGTTCGACGATGCGGAAAAGGAGCGCCTGTTCGGCCGCTTCCAGCAGGCGGACGGCTCGATCACCCGGCGTTTCGGCGGCAGCGGCCTGGGCCTGGCCATCTCACGTCAGTTGGCGGCCCTGATGGGCGGCGCCCTCGACTGCCATAGCCAGCCCGGCTTGGGCTCGTGTTTCTATTTCGAGGCGCACCTGCCCCCGGCGGCGGCGCCCAACAGCCAGGAAGACGGGGTCCACCGCTCGGAGGCCAACGGTTCCCGCCCGGTTCGGGTGCTGGTGGCCGACGACCACGAGGTCAATCTGCAGGTCGTGCGGATGATGCTGGACCAGTTCGGCGTGGAGACCACCACCGCCGCCAATGGCCGCGAGGCCGTGGAGGCCCTGGCCAGGGACCATTTCGACGCGGTCCTCATGGACATGCAGATGCCGGTGATGGATGGGCTGGAGGCCACTAGGCGGATCCGTCAGGACGAACGGGCCCATGGCCGCCCCCGCACCCCGGTGATCATGCTCAGCGCCAACGCCATGCCCGAACACCGGCAGGCCAGCCACGACGCCGGGGCGGACGAGCATATCTCCAAGCCCCTGACGATCACCGCCCTGACGGACGCGCTGAACGCGGCCTTGGCGGGCCGTCACGACGCGCCGCGGGACCTGGCTCAGGCCCTGGCGTCCTGAGACCGACCTGATCCGTCACCCCTTCCACCGCCGCGCCGAGCATGAGATGAAGCGCCGCGAGGCGGAGCCAAGAGGGGCCTGATGCTGGAAATTTCGCCAATGGCGATCGCGGTGCTGCTGGTCGGCGGCTACCTTCTGGGCTCGATCCCGTTTGGCCTGATCGCCACGCGGATCGGCGGGGCCGGCGATATCCGCAAGGTGGGGTCGGGCAATATCGGCGCGACCAATGTGCTGCGCACCGGCCGCAAGGATCTGGCCGCCATCACCCTGATCGGCGACGGCGGCAAGGGGGCTGTCGCGGCCCTGCTGGCGCGGTTCCTGGTCCACCGGATCGACCCCACCGCCGACACCCTGACCGCCGCCGCCCTGGCCGGCGGCGCGGCCTTTGTCGGCCACATCTTTCCGGTTTGGCTGAAATTCAAGGGCGGCAAGGGGGTGGCGACCTTCTTCGGGGTGATGCTGGCCGTGGCCTGGCCCGTGGGGGTGCTGGCCGGCGCCACATGGATCGCCGTGGTGGTGCTGCTGCGGATCTCGTCCCTGGGCGCCCTGACCGCCGCGGCCCTGGCGCCCCTCTACGCCTTCGCCTTGCACGCCGGACATCCAGTGATCGTGATGGCGGTGTTCATGGCCCTGCTGATCTATCTGCGCCACCGGGAGAACATCGCCCGCCTGCTCAAGGGCCAGGAGCCCAAGGTGGGCGGCAAGAAGACCGCGCCGGCGGACCCGCCCCCCGCCGCATGAACCCGGCGCCCCTGACCCGCGAGGAGCGATGCGACTGGCTGCGTCTAGCGCGCACCGAGACCGTGGGTCCGGTCACCTTCAGCCAGTTGATCGGCCGCTTCGGAACCGCGGGCAAGGCCCTGGCGGCCCTGCCGGATCTGGCCCGGCGCGGCGGGCGGCCGGCGCCCCCGCGCGCCCCCACGCCCGCCGAGGCCGAACGCGA
>JARLIP010000349.1 GCA_031291685.1 Caulobacteraceae bacterium
GGCGTCGGTGGCGACGAGGAAATCCACCTCCCCCGACTGGAACAGCTCCACCTGGGCGTTGCGGGTGCGGGGGCTGAGGGAACCCATCACCACCGCCGCCCCGCCCCTCTGGCGGCGGATCAGCTCGGCGATGGCATAGACGGCGTCGGCGGAGAAGGCGACCACCGCCGTGCGCCGCGGCAGCCGGGTCAGCTTCTTGGAGCCGTCATAGGTCAGGCGGGAGAAACGATCCCGCTGCTGGATCTCCACATCGGGGCACAGGCGGCGGATCAGGGGGGCCATGGTGGCCGCGCCCATGAACATGGTCTCGAACCTGCCCCGGGCGTGCAGCAGCCGGTGGGTGAAGACGTGGCCTCGCTCCGGATCGGCGCAGAGCTGGATCTCGTCCACCGCCAGGAACTCCACTTCCCGGGTCAGGGGCATGGCCTCCACGGTGCAGACGAAATACTGCGGCCGGGGCGGAATGATCTTTTCCTCGCCGGTGATCAGGGCGACGCACCGCGCGCCCCGGGCCTTGACGATGCGGTCGTAGATCTCCCGGGCCAAAAGGCGCAGCGGTAGGCCGATCATGCCCGAGGCGTGGCCCAGCATCCGCTCGACCGCCAGATGGGTCTTGCCGGTGTTGGTTGGCCCCAGGACGGCCACGAGACGCGAGGGCGCAACCCCCGTCGGGCGATCGCTCATGGCCTCAAGGTGGGGTCGAATCCCCGACTGGGCAAGGCCGCTCGCAAGCGGCGAAACGCATCTTGGCGGATGAACAAGCTTGAGGGTTAACGGCGCGCTGGATTTTGGCGAACAGCGGCGAAACGAATCATGACCGAATCAGCGACATCGCCAGATTCGGGATTTGTTCTACACCAGATATGGTGCGCTGATTTGCGTTAACCACAAACTGAAATCAGCTCTGGCCCCGCTGAATCTGGGCCCGGCGCAGGACGATGCTAGCCGGTCCGAGGGGGGTGTCGGCATGGACATCGGCCATCACCCAGGGCCCGTCGGCGCCCACCTGGCCGAAGGCGACGCTGATCGGCGACTTCATGCCCTGGTTCTTCTTGGCCGGGGATTTCTTCTTGAAGCCGGCGATCTCATTATAGCGTACGGTGCAGCGGACCAGATTGGTGATGCCGAGATTGCGCTCGATGTCATTCGGCGCCTCGGCGTGGGCGCCGGCGAAGGCCAGCTCATAAAGCTGCTTGCCGTCAAAGAAGCGGGGCGAGCCCTCGCAGGGGCGGACCGGGGCGGCCAGGGTCAGGCGCATCAGGGCGGTCAGGGGATCGGCGGCGGCCAGTTTCTGCTCACGGCTGGCCGGGGGCTCGCCCAGATTGCCGAAGGCGGGCTTGGAGGTCATGTCCACATCGTCCCCGCGCCAGTTGACCTTGACCAGACGCTCGCGCTCCCCGTCGTGATTGTCATAGGTGAAGGCGCCAGGTCGAGGGCCGTCCTCATCGATCCGGCCATTGGCCGAGGCCTTGATGTCGAAATGCTTGAACGCCGCCAGGATGCCGTAGCTGCGCAGCTGGGCGCCCGCGCCATAGACGCTGGTCCCGATATGCTGGTCGAACTGCAGGTCCAGCACCTTGATCGCGAACAACCGCCCGTCATAACCCAGGGCCAGGCGCATGGGGGCGGGCTGGGGTTGGGCCACGGCGCCCTGCCCCGCGGGCGCCAGCAGGGTGAGGGCGGACAGGGTGGCGGCCAGAACAGGCTTAAGCGACATGCGACGAAACTCCGACGCGACAGGGATCAGACTAGAGATAACCTATTGGCGCCATCATGGCGCCGGCTGGATGACTGGGGCCTGAACGGTCCGTCACCAAGCGCACGTCAGATGGGGGCGGGCCGCGAGGATCGCAAAACGGCGGTATGATTTGTCGCGGCGGATCAAGACTTCACCGGCGCGCTTGACGCGCCAAGCCTGGTTCGACTATATCGCCTCCTCCCGCGCGGCTGGCCCAGCCTTCCGCGACTGAATTGTTTTGCGAAGGTTCCTGCGATGTCGCGCCGTTGCGAGCTCACCGGGGTCGGCCCGATGGTCGGCCACAATGTGAGCCATTCGAACATCAAGTCCAAGCGCCGCTTCCTGCCGGCGCTCAAGGCGATCCGCCTTCAATCCGACGCTCTGGGCCAGGCGTTCAACCTGCGCATCAGCAACGCCGCCCTGCGCACCCTGGACTACAAGGGTGGCCTGGACGCCTATCTGGTCAAGGCCAGCGACGAGCAACTGTCGCCCCGCGCCCAGAAGATCAAGCGCCAGCTGAAGGCCAAGCTCGCGACCCAACCCGCGGCCTAAGGCTTCAAGTTACAGGGATTTCGAAAGGGCCGGCGGAAACGCCGGCCCTTTTGCTTTGGGCGCCTGAGTGGTGCGTGGTTCGAGACGCGGCCGTTGAGCTTGACCGCTACATTCCGTCCTTCTCACCGTCATCCTCGATACGCAGTGTCGGGGATCCATGCCGTTCAAGTGACGCCGCGACGGGCTTTCAAACTGAATCCCACGCGCAATGACCCGGTCTCGTTCACGGAATGGATCGCCGCAAGCGGCGATGACGGGTGACCAAGCCTCAGCCGTCGGCCTCCGAGGCCGCTGGTATCGCCATGCTGTGGGGCCGCCCAGCAGCCGCCTCAAACCACGCACACCGCCTCGTCGCGCCTCCCGCAAGGGAAAACGGACACTCCCCTACTTCAGCGCCTCGGCGATCTGGCGCAGACCCTTGCGGCCCACGCTGAGGGCGCTGGGGCCCTGGACCGTGGGCGGGGCCTGGAGGATCGGGGAGATTCGGCCCTTGCCTTGGCGGGGCTCCTCGTTGAACAGCTCAGCCAGTTGCTCGGTGATCGCGCCGCCCAGCTGCTCGACATCGACGATGGTCACGGCCCGGCGATAATAGCGGCGCACGTCGTGGCCGATGCCGATGGCGATCAGCTCCACCGGGGAATTGGTCTCGATCTCGGCGATCACCGTGCGCAGGTGGCGCTCCAGATAGTGGCCGGAATTCACCGACAGGGTCGAATCATCCACCGGCGCCCCATCGGAGATCACCATCAGGATCTTGCGCTGCTCCGTGCGCCCCACCAGCCGGTGGTGCGCCCAGATCAGGGCCTCGCCGTCGATGTTCTCCTTCAGCAGCCCCTCGCGCATCATCAGGCCGAGATTGCGCCGGGCCCTGCGCCAGGGCGAATCGGCGCCCTTGTAGATGATGTGGCGCAGGTCGTTCAGCCGGCCGGGGGCGGCGGGCTTGCCGGCCTTCAGCCAGTCCTCGCGGGACTGGCCGCCCTTCCAGGCGCGGGTGGTGAAGCCCAGGATCTCCACCTTGACCCCGCAACGCTCCAGGGTGCGGGCCAGGATGTCGGCGCAGACGGCGGCCACCATGATCGGTCGGCCGCGCATGGAGCCGGAATTATCGATCAACAGGCTGACCACCGTGTCACGGAACTCGGTGTCCTGTTCCTGTTTGAAGGACAGCGGCGCGGTCGGGTCGATGATCACCCGGGTCAGGCGCGCCACGTCCAGCATCCCCTCTTCCAGATCGAAGGTCCAGGAGCGATTCTGCTGCGCCATCAGGCGCCGTTGCAGGCGATTGGCCAGGCGGGAGACGACGTTATGCAGGCTGGCCAGTTGCTGATCCAGATAGGCCCGCAGCCGGTTCAGCTCCTCCGGCTCGCACAGATCCTCGGCCTCGACCACCTCGTCATAGGCGGCGGTGAAGACCTTGTAGGGGGGCTCCTTCAGGCCGGGGTCCTTGGCCTCGGGGCGGGCGGGTTGCTCGCCCTCGCCCATCTCGGGGGATTCGTCGCCCTCCTCGGCGTCGGGATCCTCCTCGACCTCCATGGACTGCTCTTCGCCGCCCTCGGAATCCCGTTCGGAGGACTGGCTGGAATCAGGCTGAGCGCCCTGTCCGTCCTGCTCCTCGCCCTCGCCGGCCTCTTCGTCAGACTCTTGCGGGGTTTCCTGGGACTCACCCTCGTCCTGGTCGCCTTCCTCGGACTCGTCACCCAGGTCGTCGCCCAGATCGAGATCCTTGATGATGGCCCGCGCCACCCGGGCGAAGGCGCCCTGGTCCTCGACGGCGTTCGCCAAGCGGTTCAGGTCTTCCCCGGCGCGGGCCTCGATCTCGCCGCGATAGCGATCGACCAGGGCGCGGGCGGCCTCCGGCGGAGCGTCGCCGGTCAGGCGCTCGCGCACCATCAGAGCCAGGATGTCGGCCATGGGCGGCTGGGCCAGCTCGTCCACCCGGTTGAGGCCCTTGCGCTCCACCGCCTGCTCCAGCACCGCGGTCAGGTTGGCGCGGACCCCGCCCAGGGCGTTGGCGCCGATAGCCTCGATCCGCGCCTGCTCCACCGCCTCGAAGATCGCCCGGCCGGCCGGGGCATGAGGCGCGAGCTTCGCGTGTGTGGCCGCGTCATGGTGGGCCAGGCGCAGGGCCATCTGGTCGGCCAGACCGCGGATGCGGGTGGTCTCCTTGCCCGACAGGTCCCGGGGCGGATGCGGCAGGATGGCGTGGTTGCCGCTGAGCTGCGGCCCATCGCCGGAAAAACTGACCTCCAGGTCCGCCGACTCGGCCAGCGAACGGGTCGCCTGGGCCAGGGCGCGCTTGAAGGTGTCGGTCGGGCTCTCGGACTTGGTCGACATGATCCAACGTCATAGCGCGATGGCGGCGGCGGGCGAAAGCCGCAAGTTCCCTCCCACGCCCGTTTCCCAGATCGGAATTTCCACCTGACCCAAGGTGAATGTGGAGGAGCAGTCGCCAACGAGCACAGACGAACTCTATTCCAGATCAGAGATCCTCATTTGACATGGGTTCTTTGGGCCGGCATCGCCAAGGCCATTCATTCAGGAGACCCTCCATGGCCCGCCGCCTGCTCGCCGCCTTCGCCGTCGCTGGCGCTCTCATCCCCTTCGCGGCCAACGCCGCCACGGCGCCCAAGGTCTCCATCGCCAGCTTCGCCGAGCTGAAGACGCCCCTGCCCTATCCCTATGACGAAAAGGCCGATGCGACGGCGGTGATGGACGCCGCCCGGGCCCGGGCCAAGGCCCATGGCAAGCTGTTGATGATCGATCTGGGGGGCAACTGGTGCCCCGACTGCCGGATCCTGGCCGCCACCATCGAGTTGCCGGAGCTGAAGGCCTTCGTCGACGCCCACTATGAGCTGGTGACGGTGGATGTGGGCCGGTTCGACAAGAACCTGCAGATCCCCGCCCGCTACGGCATCACCAAGCGCCTGGAGGGGGTGCCCAGCGTGCTGGTGGTCGACCCCAAGACCGACACCCTGCTCAACACCGGCCACACCGCCGCACTGTCGGACGCCCGGCACATGTCGCCTCAGGCCCTGGCCGACTGGCTGGCCCAGTGGGTCCGGTAGGGACTCTTATCTCGTTCGATTTAGGACGCGGCGAGTGCCCCCTCCACCGCTTCGCGGTCCCCCTCCCCCAATGGGGGAGGAATGGGTTCGGCGCTGACCTTTTCTAATTCCTCCCCCTTTGGGGGAGGGGGACCATGCAAAGCATGGTGGAGGGGGCCGGCGCTCGACTGAATAGGCGGCCCAAAAAAGAAAGGAGCCCGGACGAGGCCGGGCTCCCAGGATCGATCACGAGGATCGGTCGGATCAGAAGTTGATGTCGATGGTCGAGCGACGGTTCAGGGGTTCCTTGACCCCGTCCGGCGTCTGCACGGCCAGATCTTCCTTACCCTTCCAGTCCACGTTCACCACCGTCTGCGGCACGTTCAGACCGACCAAGGCGTCGGCGACAGCCTTCGCCCGGCGTTCGGAGAGGCGCAGATTGTACTTGGCGCTGCCCGAGGTGTCGGTGTGGCCGACGACGACGATGCGGGTGGCGTGCCCGTCATTGGCGTAGCTGGCCGCCTGCTGCACCACGGTCTGGGCCTCCGGCGTCAGAACGTACTGATCGAAGGGGAAGTAGACCACGAATTGCTTGGCCACGAACGCCGGCGCCGGGGGCGGCGGGGGCGGAGGCGGGGGCGGCGGGGGAGCC
>JARLIP010000350.1 GCA_031291685.1 Caulobacteraceae bacterium
CGGTTCGCCCCCACCGTCACGGGGCTTCGCCCCGCGCCACCTCCCCCGCATCGCTGCGCTATGCAGGGGAGGAGAAGGTGTCCAGCTCCCCCGTCGGGGGAGCTGTCGGGACGCAGTCCCGGCTGAGGGGGCGCTCGGACGGGCGGGTCGCATGAAAAAGCAGGGTTGCTCTTCCGCGTCGCCTCGTGATGCAGGGGAGGAAAGCCATCACCCCTCCGCGCCGCCGAGCGCCCGCAACGCCGCCAGGCGGCCGAACATCAGGGTCAGGGCCTTGCGCCGGGCGCCGGCCAGGGGGGTGTGCGGGGCGTCGATCAGCACGGCGCCGCCGAACAGGTCGGCCACGATCAGGCCCGGCCCCTCCGGCAGATGGTGGCGGGGAAAGTGCGGGGCCACGGCGAAATAGAACAGGTCGCAATAGGGGCCATATTCCCCCCACTTGCGGTCGACCCGATAGTCCTCCAGCCCCGACTTGACCTCGACGATGGCGATCTCGCCCCTGGGGCCCAGGGCCATCAGATCTCCCCGCCGGCCATTGGGCAGGGTGACCTCGGCCATGGGGATATAGCCCAGGGACAGAAGCAGCCGCGCCGCGCCCCGGGTCACCGCTTCGGTGGTCTCCGGGCGTGAGGGGCTGAATGACGCCGCTGCATCCATGGCGGCATATTGTTCCGCCTTCGTTCCGTTGGCAAGGGTGGCGCGGCCTACAGACGCCTCGGCCTCAGCCCGCAGGCGGGTTGTCGAAGATCAGTTTGGAGACGTCGTAGCCCATGGAGCGGGCGCGCTCGATCAGGGCCGTGGTCTGGGCCGGGGTCAGGTTCGGGCGGCGGGACATGATCCAGAGGAACTTGGGGTTCGGGGTGGTCAGGATGCACCAGCTGTAGTCATCGCCCCGGTCCAGCACCCAGTAGTCCATCTGCACCAGGCCGCCAAAAAAGCCGATGCGGAACTTGGAGTTGGTGACCTCGTCGACGATGCGGCCGGACCCGCGCCAGGTCTTTTCCGAGCCGGTGGCCGAGCCCATGTGGCAGGTCTGGATCACCTGGAACTGACCGTCGGGCTGGCGGGCCCAGTCGGAGGTCGCCGCGGCGCAGTTGGCCTGCACCTTGTTGGGCATGCGGGCCACTTCGTACCAGCGCCCCACATATTTCTTGGGATCGACGGGCTTGGATGAGGGACCGGGGACCGTGGCGGCGGCGACGGAGGTCAGGGCGCCGAGGGCCAGGAATATCGCGATGATCTTGCCGGTCATTGGCTTCATGAGGCAGGCCCTGAATGGCGGGTGGGGACCCGCTAAACACGAAGTCGCCCCGCCGGGTTCCGACGGGGCGACAACGCCAACCTGAAACTAAGGCTATTCGGCGGCGATGAGAACCTCGACCGCGGTGCGATCCTTGAAATTGATCGCCTGCAGGTAACGGATGCCCTCCTCGGCGATGTCGTCCCCGACCATGCGATCGCCCTCGGTCTTCAGTTCCTCCATGTCGATATACATGGCGTAGAAGGCGCGGGTGCGGTCGGTGATGATGCCGGCGTTGAGCAGGGTCTTGACCAGGACGCGGAAGATATTGGCCGATTCCTTCATGCCTTCGCGACGAACGTCGTCGGTCATGACCTCGGTGAAGGCCTGCATGACCTTGTCGGGGTCCAGGCCGAAGTCGGCATAGATGGCCGCCTGCTGCGAGGGGGCCACCAGGTTGAACAGCAGGGTCTGGAAGCAGTGGGCCGCCCAGTCCTCGATGATCGCGTGTTCCTCGGCGCTGAGCTTGGGCACGGTGCGGTCGGCCCAGATCTTGCCGAACTTGTGGTGGAAGGCCTCGTCGGTCATCACCAGTTGCAGGAGCTTCTTGCCCAGGGGGTCGGTGATCACGTTGAAGAAGCTGGCGAAGGCGCCCATGGCCAGGCCTTCGATCAGCATCTGCATGCCGATGATCTTCTTATAGACCTCCGGCGCGCCGATGATCTCGACCAGCAGGTTCTTCAGCACCGGGCCGCATTCCAGGGGTCGGCCCCAGCGGGCCTTGATGTATTTGGCGAAGGCGGTGACGTGGCGGGCTTCCTCGCGGGTCTGGTTGGCCGCGTATTCCTGCGCGCCCTGATCCTTCAGCACGTGGCAGAGGGAAGCCGACAGGTTCAGCGCGCCCTGCTCGCCGTGCAGGATCGAGGAGAAGTTGTGCAGCACCACTGTGTTGATGAACCGGGTCCGCTCCTTGGGGTCGGACAGGTGGTTCGACACATAGTCGGTCTGCAAGGCCGCGATCATGTCCTCGGGGACCAGCGGCGTGTTTTCCATGTCGAAGGGCTCGTCGAAGTCGATGTACTTCTTGTCGAGCGGGTCCCAGAAGTGGTCGTGGGTGGCCGAGATGATCTTGTCGAAGGCCGTGGAGCGATTGTTGTAGCGGTCGAGTTCGAGCATGGACTCGAAGTCGTCCGGCGCAACCGCGTCGTACATGGCGTCCTTGGTGATGTTGTTGTCGGTCATCCGGCCCAGTCTCCCAATGATCTTCTGGCGCTCGCAGCGCGCCATGTTGCCCCCAGAATGCAAATAGAAATCACCCGCGTCAAGAAAAATGACGCCTGCGTCACCGTTAAATATTGGTAAGGCGCGTCGGGGCGCGGGGATCAGGTCAGGTCGTCGCGGATCAGGGCGGCCAGGCGGGCGGAGGGTCCGCCTTGAGCTTCGAGGGCCTCGGCCAGGGCCGTCTGGGCGGCGGCCGGCTTGTTCTGGGACAGCTTGCGCACCCCGCGCATCCGGTCGGGGACCACTTCGAAGGCCGTGATCCCACCCAGCATGGCCTCGAAGCGGCCCGGGGTCATCTTGTCCCGGGTCCAGGGCGGCTTGGGCGCCAGGCGCGCCTCGAACACAGCGGACAACGCGTCCAGCAAGTCGGCGGCCTGGGCCCGATCCAGGCGCCGCACGGGCCCCTCGATCTCGGCGGAGAGGTAGTTCCAGGTGGGAACCTGGTCCTCAAGGCCATACCAGTCGGGGCTGACATAGGCCTGGGGGCCGGTGACCACGGCCAGGGCTCGTGCGCTGTCCGTCAGGACCCGCGCCAGGGGATTGGCGGCGGACAGGTGAAAGCGCAGCCGCCCGTCACCGAACAGGACCGGCGCGTGGGCGCAGAGGGGTCCGTCTGGGCCGGCGCCGATGATCAGGGCCAGGCCGGTCTCGGCCACCAGGGCGGTCAGGCGGTCCAGGTCGGTTTCCAGGAAGGCGGGGGCGGGATGCATGGCCGCAGTCTGTGCCGCGCCGCGCGGGCGCGTCCAGAGCAAGTTCGGTTCACGCCGGCGCGCGGCTGGCCTTGCCCCTGGGCTTGGCGCGGGGCGGCGGCGCCTCGGCGATGCTGGGGGTGGGGAAAATCAGCCGGGCGGTGACGCCGCCGGCGTCGTTGGGGCCCATTTCCATGCGGCCGCGCAGCTGGCGGGCGAAGGCGCTCATCAGGGCGCGGCCCACCCCCACCCCTTCACCCTGAGCGTTGGGCGGCGCGCATCCGCCCTCATCGGCGACGGACAGTTCGGCCTCCGCCCCGGTGACGGTGAAGCGCACCTTCAGCACCCCGCCATTGCGCCCCAGGGCGTGCTTGTAGGCGTTGCTGATGGCCTCGACGGCGAACAAGGCAAGCGGAGCCAGCTTGTCCGGGTCGATGGTCAGTTCGTCGGCCTCCAGCTCGGTGCGCACCGCCCCGCCCTCGGCCTGCTGCTCCACCACCATCTGGCCGATCAATTCGCTCATGAACTGGCGCAGATCCACCCGCCGTACGTCGGCGCCCTGATAGAGGGCGCGATAGATCAGGGCCAGGGCGCCCACCCTCTGGCGGGTGTCGGACATGGCCGTGCGGGCGGCGGCGTCGGTCAAGGAGCGCTGTTGCAGGCTGAGCAGGGAGCTGATGACCTGCAGGTTGTTCTTCACCCGGTGGTGGATCTCGCGCAGCAGGGCGTCCTTTTCCGCCAGGGATTCGCGCAAGGACAGGTCACGGGCGGCGATGGCCTCGGCCATGGTCTCCAGGGTGGCGGCCAGTTGGCGGATTTCCGGGGGAGCGTACTCGGCCTGGCGGGGGCGCACGGACAGGCGGCCCTTGGCGTAGAGGGTGGCGATGCGCTGCAGATAGATCAGCCAGCGGATCACCACCTGCTCGGTGACAACCCACACCGCCAGGAGGGCGACGGTGAAGGCCAGCAGGGGAAACAGGATGCTGGACAGGGGGTTGAGGCCCGCCCAGGAGAACAACCCCTCCGCCGGCGCCGACAGGATGACGAATACGTCCCCGGCCAGGGGGGCGGCCGAATAGACCCGCTCGTGACCGTCGAGGCTGCGGGCGGAATAGAGATAGGAGCCGGCCTGGCGGGCGTGGTCGGCGAAGTCGGGTCTCGGGGCGCTGAAGGCGCCGGCCCGGGTGCGGGACAGGTAGTGGCCCTGACCGTCGGCGATGGCGACCTCGGTCCCCCGGGGCAGGGCCCGGTCGGTCAGGCTGGGCCTCAGGCTGTCGAGGCTGATCAGGGCCACCAGGGCCCCGTCGAAATCGCCGAATTCATTGGTCGCCCGCTCGGCGGCCAGCAGGGTCGGATGGTCCCCGGCCAGGGCGCCGGGGGTGCGGATGATGATGTTCGTCTGACCCGCCCGCAGGCGGGAGAACCAGGGGCTGTCGCGGCGGCCGGGGTCGGCGGCGACGGTTTGCGCGGCGCAGGCCACCCGCCCGTGGGCGTCGAACCGCACCAGATTGTCATAGCCCTTCAGGCGGTTGGTCACCTCGGTTAGGCGCTGGGCGCACTGAAAACCCATGGAATCGGGCGCGAGGGTTTCCAACAGGACGCTGGCGCTTTCCATTCGCGCCCGCGCCGTCGCCGCGCTGCGTTCCGCGGCGAGGGCAAGGCTCACCTTTTGTTCCTGGGCGTCCTTGCGAAAGGCCACCATGGACTCGCCGACGCCCAGCATGAGCACCGGCAGGAGCGCCAGCGCCAAGGCCGTGCCAAGCCGCACCCGGATGGTCGTTCGCGGCCCGAGCGCCAACCGCTTCATATTGTGATCGCCTCAAGGCGCCGAGCTGAGGCGCTCCGCATCCGCCAGTATAGACGTCATGGCCTCGCCAGCGGAACGACCGTCACGCTCGTAATCGCCAGTTTCCAGTATCGCCTGCAAGGCCCGGCGGGCGCGGCTGACGCGGCTCTTCACCGTGCCCACCGCGCAGTTGCAGATGTCGGCGGCCTCTTCGTAGGAAAAGCCCCCCGCGCCGACCAGGATCAGGGCTTCACGCTGTTCCGGCGGCAGCATCTTGAGGCCCAGGCGAAGCTCGTCCAGGGCGACGGGGCCTTCGGGATTGTCGATGGCCACCAGGGTCCGCTCGGCCTGTTCCTGGTCCAGCTGGGTCTGGCGCCAGGAGCGGCGCTTTTCCGAATAGAACTGGTTGCGCAGGATCATGAAGGTCCAGGCCTTCATGTTGGTGCCCATCTGATAGCTCGCCCGAGCGTCCCAGGCCTTGAGCATGGCCTCCTGGGCCAGGTCGTCCGCGCCGGCGGAGTCCCGGGCCAGGGTTCTCGCGAAGGCCCGAAGATGGGGAATCAGAGCGACCAGTTCACGTTTGAAGGCCGCATCGCCCTGGGCGCCATCGCCTTGGGCGCCGTCGACCGTTTTGTGTTCGGTGTTCGATTCCGCCATCAGTCTTTTTCCGGCGTGGCGTCGTCGGCGTTGCGAAGGATGGCGAGAAATTCGTCGGGGACCGGCTCGTTGATCACCTCGTCGAACATCTGCCGCAGGCGTACGCCAATCGCCTGCTGTCGCAGGCGCGCCTCATCAAGAGACGGAGCGGCCTTTCGGCTGACGGATGTCGTAGCTGACTGTTCGATCATGCCCTTGGCGTCGCGTTGATCCAACGGTACGCCCCCTTTGGAATTCTTGCGGCGATGCGAGGATCACCGCGGATTGAAATGCGTCAAGACTGATCGTGTTCCCATACGGATGAAAAAAGGCGGAACCGGAAGCTTGGCCGACCGTTTCAGTTCGGCGCCACTGTGGAAGCACGGCTTTCACAGGGTAGATCCATGACGTTAAGCCTTTAAGTTTAGACATTTTTTCATTTGAGGGCGGATTCGCTCGGGGAGAAAGTAGTCTGGACTTGAAATCCTATCCGTGGCGTCGTGTCGCTAAAGCTTCCCCTGGGGAAGGTACTATGGAGATGTCATGAGCCTGCTGACCCGTCTCGCGCCGCATCTGCCCTATATCCGACGCTACGCGCGCGCCCTCACCGGGGATCAGACGTCAGGGGACGCCTATGTGCGCGCCGCCTTGGAAGCGCTTGCGGCGGGAGAGCGTTCCCTGGACGCCTCCATGACTCCCAGGGTCGCCCTCTATCATGTGTTCCAGGCGATCTGGAGTTCCGCCGGCGGGCGTCTTGAGACTTCGCCGGAAGAGCGTGACGAAGGCGCGCCGGGTTCGCCGGCCGAGCGTCTGATGCGCATCACCCCCCGTTCGCGGCAGGCCTTCCTGCTCACGGCGCTGGAGGGTTTCACCCCGGCCGAGGCCGGCCTGGTGCTGGGGGCCGAATTTTCCGAGATAGAGAGCCTGATCGCCCAGGCCCAGAGGGACATCGACGCCGACCTCGCCACCGACGTGCTGATCATCGAGGACGAACCGGTGATCGCCGCCGATATCGAGGCCCTGGTGCGCGAACTGGGCCATAGCGTGCTGGACATCGCCGCCACCCGCGGTGAAGCCGCGGACGCCGTCGCCCGGCGGGCGCCGGGTCTGGTGCTGGCGGATATTCAGCTTGGGGATGGTTCCTCCGGCATCGACGCCGTGAAGGACATCCTTGGCCAGATGGACGTGCCGGTGATCTTCATCACCGCCTTCCCCGAGCGCCTCCTGACCGGCGAGCGGCCCGAACCGACCTTCCTGATCACCAAGCCCTTCCAACCGGAGACGGTGAAGGCCGCCATTGGACAGGCGCTGTTCTTCCACCCGGGCCGGGCGCGCAAGGCGGCTTAGAAGGAGACCGGCGGGCTTCGCCGCTCTGGGGGCGAGGGATGATCGCGCTTGACGCGAAAAAAGTTGGAGATCGCGGGAACGCGATTGTGGCGATGTCGTTATGACTTCGTGGAGACGGCGACGCCCCCCCGACTTGAAGCTGGCGAAAGCCAGTCAGCCGTCTCCGCACCCCTTATCTCGATGATCGATCCCCCCCCCTCGGGCGGCCCACGGGCCGCCCGAACTCTTTTGGGAAAGGTGTGGCGGCCCACGGGCCGCCCGAACTCTTTTGGGGAGATGTAGCGGCCCACGAGCCGCGCGCGGGCCGCGCGAGCCCCTTGAGGGGCCCTTGGCCGAGCGGCGAGCCTATAGGATCTTAGTGATTGTCCGAGGAGCCGCCGCCGGTGGCGGCCTGGATCAGGGCGGCGATCCGGTCGGTGGGGCTGGAATTCTGGTTCAGGGACTGGGCGGCGTTGCCGCCGCCGGCGGTCGGCACCGCCGCCACCAGTTGGCTCAGGGCCGATTGCGCCACGGTCAACACGGCGTTCTGGGCGGCCTGACGGGCGGCGTTTTCGTTGGACTGATAGATGAAGCCATAGGTCGGATAGACCGTATTGCCCAGGTCTCGGGCCGGATCGTACCAGACCTTGACCTGACTCCAGTCGCCGGTGCGCGAGACGTCCACCACGGTGACGTCCTTTTCCACCTGGCCCCGGGCGCCGCTGATCATGGACCAGTTGGCGTGGGTGACCTGGATCACGCGGTCGGTCAGCACCCGGCTGACCACGGCCACATGGCCCTTGTTCATGATGCCGGTGGGCTTGAACACCAGGACGGCGCCGGCCTTGGGGCTGAAGCCCTGGGCGTAGCGGCCAGCCGCCTTTTGCCACCAGGTCCAGGCGTCACCGAACAGTTCGATACCAGAAATGGTGCGGGCGAAGGGAACGCATTGCAGATAGCCGTCAGCCCGGGCGACGCCGCCGGTGGCCATCATCATCACGGTCGAGGCCAAAATGGCTCCCAGAACCGTATGCGTGCGTTTCCGCATAAAGGATGCCCCCGCGCCCGTCCGACAGGTGGATTGGATAACCATGCGTTCCATCAAAAGAAAGTAAAAAATTCGGAGCCGTGTTCTCTAGGCCACGCTCGGCGAGGGGGCGAGGCGCCCAGGAGACCAGCGCCGGGCAAGGTCGCGGGCTGGTCGTTCGATCAGGTGATAGGAGATCGCCGCCAGAGGAATGACGGACAGGAAGAAGATGATCCAGGCAAGAGGTGGGATCTGTGTCTTGTCCCATGAAAACAGTCTGGCGCCCGCATTGATGAAGATGAGCTTCCATGGGACGCAGATCATGTAGATCGAGTAGCTGATTTCTCCGAGATACACGAAGAGGCGTCCGCCACCGTCATTCTTTCCAAGCGAACACAGGGCCGCCAGGGACAGGATCAGCCCACCAAGGCAGGCCACGATGGCGGCGTCGGGGGCGCCGAGCTGGGCGAAAACCAGTCCAGCGCCGCCGAAAATATAGGCGCCCGCCAGGGCCGCCATCGGGCCGCGGACCAGTCCGTTCCGCCAGCCAAGGTAAAGAGCGCAGCCGAAGGCGAAGCACGGAACGATTCTAAGGGCGCCCCAGCGGATGGTCGCCAGGGTGAGGGACGCTCCCATCAGGGCCTGGAACGCGGCGTAGAGCGCGAAGAGGAAGGCCACCGCCGCCGCGATGGCCAGGCGGGGCCGGGCCCGCAGCGCCAGGGTCAGGGCGGCGAAGGCGGGAAAGGTCAGATAGGCGAACCATTCGGCCGAGATCGACCAGGACGGATGATTCCACCCCGGGGCCGTGGCCAGGCCCCAGGCCTGCATCAGGAGCAGATTGGCCGGCAGGGAAGACCAGGACAGGATGGTGGGATCCACGGCCATGCCCAGGGCGCCGGCCGCGAGGGCCATGGCGCCGACACCGGCCAGGGTGGCGATGTGCAGGGGATAGACCCGGGCCAGACGCGCCCACAGGAACCCGAGATAACTGAAGCGACCCTCCGCCACCGGACCCAGATAGACGTGGCACAGGATGAAGCCGGACAGGGTGAAGAACAGCTCCACCCCCAGATAGCCCTTGGCCACCAGAGGCGGCATGGCCGCATGGGTCAGGTTCGGCCAGTAGTGAAACAGCACCACCCACATCGCCGCGAAAAAACGCAACGAGGTCAGGGCGCGGAGGGCCTGGGGCGTCTGCATCCTTGGATCGGTTCCGGCGACGCCCGCGCGCCCAGGGTTCGGGCGCGATTCGCCCGGCAGGTCGCGTGGAGCCTAAGGGCTGGATATTTCAGGGAGGTTTACAAGCGTGACCTTGGGGGGCGACAGGCGCGGTGATGACGAACCGGCTGGGTAACCGCGGGGCCGCGCCCCTAACCCCCGACGCGGAACACCCCGGCGCAGACGGCGATGCGGGCGCCGTCGTCGGCGCGGCGGGCCTCGGCGTGGGCGAAGATCAGGGTGCGGGTGGCCCGGTCGATCCAGGCCTCGACGGACAGGTCCGCGCCCGGGGTGATGGGGCCGGCATAGTCGAGATTGAGTGAAACCGGGATGGCCGCGCCGCCGGCCGCGGTGATCATCGCCTGTTCCAGGATCGCCGCCAGGCCGCCCGCCGTGGCCGTGTGAATGCTGGTGTGGCGCTGGGCCTGATCAAGGTCGGACATGGGCGAGGTCACTGTTGGGGGGCGTGAAACAGGGAGCGTAAGCGGCTCCAGGCCGCCCGTCGGATAAAGAAAGGCTCCCGATCGAACAAGCCGATCGGGAGCTCACGATTGCTGTTTCAGGATCATGACGCGCGTCAGGCGCGTTTGGCCCTTAAACTTGGCGCGCGCAGGCGCGCCGGGTCCTTACTTGCCGTTGCAGCGAGCGATCAGGTCGGGGGTGAAGGCCTTGCCGTCGTAGGAATAGCTGGCCACGGGGCCGGCGGCCTTGGCCAGGGCCCGGCAGACGCTGACCGATTGAACGGCGGAGGTGGCGGGGAAGGCGGCGCAGACCGTGCCCAGGCACGACCAGCTGGCTTCGCCGGCGATGGTGCGCACGGGCGAGGCGACCGGCTTTTCAAGAGTGGCCTCGGCGCGGCCATCGGCGAAGGCGGTGGTGGCGAGCGCGGACAGTGCGGCGGCAAGCGCCAGGGTTCGAATGATCATAGGTAGCCCTCCTGAAGTTCCCGGGGAGAAAATGCGCCGAATTTTACGGTCTCGAACACCCTCATGACCCGGCTGAGGTTATCAGGGCGTTAAGGCAACTAAACATCGATTAGATAAAGATCAAGCGCCGGCTTACAAGGGCCGCGCGGCCAAGCCATGACGAAATAAGCATAGCCGCCGTCGCGTTCAGCATCGACGCCCCCCCGCCGAACCGGTTATTCAGTCGCCGCGCGCCGCCAGACTTCGGCGGCCAGCCAGATGAGGAACCGCCGATGAAGACCCGCGCCGCCGTCGCGTTCGAAGCCAAGAAGCCGCTTGAGATCGTGGAAGTCGACCTGGAAGGCCCCCGGGCCGGCGAGGTCCTGGTCGAGATCAAGGCCACGGGGATCTGCCATACCGACGCCTACACCCTGGACGGCCTGGACTCAGAAGGCCTGTTCCCCTCGATCCTGGGGCATGAGGGCGCGGGCGTGGTGCTGGAGGTGGGCCCGGGCGTGACCAGCGTCGCGCCGGGCGACCACGTGATCCCGCTCTACACGCCCGAATGCCGGCAATGTAAGTCGTGCCTGTCGCGCAAGACCAACCTCTGCACGGCCATCCGCGGCACCCAGGGCAAGGGGCTGATGCCCGACGGCACCAGCCGCTTCTCCTACAAGGGCCAGGCGGTCGCCCACTACATGGGCTGCTCGACCTTCGCCAACCATACGGTGCTGCCCGAGATCGCCGTGGCCAAGGTCCGCACCGACGCGCCGTTCGACAAGATCTGCTACATCGGCTGCGGCGTGACCACCGGCGTCGGCGCGGTGATCAACACCGCCAAGGTCGAGCCGGGCGCCAACGCCATCGTGTTCGGCCTGGGGGGCATTGGCCTGAACGTGATCCAGGGTCTGAAGATGGTCGGGGCGGACAAGATCGTCGGCGTCGATCTCAATGACGGCAAGGAGGAATGGGGCCGGCGGTTCGGCATGACCCACTTCGTCAACCCGTCCAAGGTCGAGGGGGACCTCACAGCCCACCTGGTGAATCTCACTGATGGCGGCGCCGACTACACCTTCGACTGCACCGGCAATGTAAACGTGATGCGCACGGCCCTGGAGGCCTGCCACCGCGGCTGGGGCGAGAGCATCGTCATCGGCGTGGCCGAGGCCGGCAAGGAAATCTCCACCCGCCCCTTCCAGCTGGTCACCGGCCGGGTGTGGAAGGGTTCGGCCTTCGGCGGCGCCCGGGGCCGCACCGACGTGCCGAAGATCGTCGACTGGTACATGGACGGCAAGATCCAGATCGACCCGATGATCACCCACACCCTGCCGCTCGAGCGCATCAACGAGGCCTTCGACCTGATGCACGCGGGGACAAGCATCCGCAGCGTGGTGGTGTTTTAGGGCCGCCTGGACCGTCTGAACGCCCCCTCAGTCAGGACTGCGTCCCGACAGCTCCCCCGTGTGGCTTCGCCACACAGGGGAGCAGGACATCGTTTCCTCCCCCGCATAGCGCAGCGACGCGGGGGAGCAACCATGTCGTCATGCGGTTCGCTTTTCCCATTGGCGGCCACGGTTGAGGACGAGGTTGGCGGCTTCGATGAGCTTTCGCATGACGGCGACGAGGATAAGCTTTGGGGGCTTTCCCTTGTCTTTGAGACGC
>JARLIP010000351.1 GCA_031291685.1 Caulobacteraceae bacterium
GGCGGACCGTCGCCATCGCCGCCGGAAGGCGCGCCACGGCCGCGGCCTTCATCCCCGCCGCCTTCCCCCGGGCCGCCGCGATAGGCGCCCAGGATCTCAGGCACGATGCGCTGTTCGTATTCCGTCACCTCGAAGGAATCGATCACCCCGTCCTGATTGACGTCCAGCCGGCGGAAGAAAGCCTCGGCGTCAGCCCGCACCTCCGCGCGGGTCAGCCGGCCATCATGGTTGGCGTCGGCCTGGGCGAACCACGCGGCGGAGGGATAGGGCTCGCCAGGGCCGGCGCGGAACGGCTCGCAGGCGGGGCTAATGAATAGGCTGGCCCGCGCTGGGGGCGGACCGCCATGGCCGTGGCCACGCTCGAATCCCGGACCATCGGGCGGCCCTTCAGCGGCGCAAGCGCCCAGGACCGCCAAGGCTGCGATACAGACGGTTTGCGGCAGCCGGCGCCGCCCCGCGCGGAGGGTAAGGGTGTCGCTGATCATGGTGAGCCGCTCCTTGGGATCCGCACCAGGAGCCGTGCTCGCCCCGTCGCCCGTCTCGAAACAGGGACACGCCCGGGATCCGGCTTGGGGGCGGATAGATCCCGGGCGCGCTGAGTACGGCGCTTTGGCCGGCTTCAGACTAGGCGCCTGGCGGTGGCGGAGGAGGACCTTCATGGCCTTCGTGGTCGCCATGGCCCTCGGGACCACCATGACCTTCAGGGCCGCCCGGGTGATGCATGCCGCCCAGGGCCGGAAGCGCGTCGAACGCTCGTTGCTGCTCAGGCGAGAGGATGGCGTAGAAGCGCTTCACCGCGTCGGCATGACGCTGGAACTCGGCCTGATGCTCGGCCATGCGAGCGGCCATGCGGTCCAGACGCTGGGGCGTGGTCAGGCGTTCCGCCCCCTCGTGCTCGTCGCCAGGCATAGGCCCTTCGCCCATGTGGGGCGGGGTCATCGAAGCCAGGAAGGCCTTGAAGGCGGCGTCCTGGTCGGGGCGCAGGTTGAGGATGTCGTGCAGAGCGTGGGCGTGGGCTTCCGCTCGCTCGCGCTCATGTTCCTTCCACTTCTCAGCCATGGGCGGAGCCGCGGGACGATCCTGGGCGATCGCCAGCGCGCCTGTCGAGAGAAGCGCGGCGCCGGCGGCCATGCCGATCAGCGCACGAAGAGGTCGGTTCATTAGGACGTGTTCCCTGTCGTCGTCGAGGAGCCAACCCTACCCCCGGCATGTTGCTCTGGTATTGCTAGGATCAGCCCCAGCATTGCGACGATGACATGTAGGCGTCTGAAATAAGGAGCGTTTCCACCGCGCCTGGGCGCCCGTCAGTCCCCACCGCCGACGGGCGCGCCCCTGCCTGGCTTGCGGGTCAGCCAGACCACCGGGATCGCCAGGAGCATCAGCCAGCCGGAGATCCAGAAGAAGTCGATGGAGGCCTGGGCATAGGCCTGCCTGACGGCGATGCGGGTGACCGAATCCAGGGCCTGCAAGCCGTCCAACCCCACATGGTGCAGCCGCGCCAGCGTGGCCTGCAGCACCGAAGGCGGGGCGTTCTCGGAGATCCGGCTCTGGTGCACCGTCTCGCGATTATCCCAGATGGTGGTGGTGATGGAGGCGGCGAAGCTGCCGAAGGTGTAACGGCTGAAATTGGAGAGGCCCGCGGCGGCGGGCATCCTGGCCGGGGAAACATCAGCCAGGCAGATGGTGATCAGGGCGACGAAGAACACGCTCATGGAGAAGCCCTGCAGCACCATGGGGGCGGCGAAGGCCAGGAAATTGGCGTCGGGGGTCAGGCCCGCCCGCATGAAGTAGGACGCCGCGAAGGCGACCATGGCGGCGCTCGCCACCAGCCGGGCGTCGAACCTGGCCAGGGCCCGCGTCGCAAGCGGCGTGCAGAGCAGCGCCACCACACCACCCGGCGCGGCCACCATCCCCGCCCAGGTGGCGACATAACCGACCTGGGTCTGAAGCCACAGGGGCAGGATCAGGTTGTTGCCGAAGAAGATGGCGTAGCTCAGGGCATAGGCCACGGTGCCCAGGGCGAAGTTTCGGGAGCGGAACAGCGACAGGTCCACGATCGGATGTTCTGTGGTCGTCTCCCAGATGATCCAGGCCAGGAAGCTGACCACCGCCAGGCAGGCCAGGACCACGATCGCCGGGGAATTGAACCAGTCGGCGTCCTTGCCGGTGTCGAGCATGATCTGCAAGGAGCCGACGAAGCTCACCAGCAAGCCGATGCCGACGGCGTCCACGGGCACCTGACGGGACGGGGTCTCCCGCGCGGCCATGTTGCGCCAGCACAGGAAGGCGCAGATGGCCCCCACGGGAACATTGATGAAGAAGATCCAGGGCCAGGACCAGTTGTCGGAGATATAGCCCCCCAGCAGCGGGCCACAGACAGGCGCCACCAGGGTGGTCACGGACCAGACCCCCAGCGCCGTGCCGCGCCGCTCGGGCGGAAAGATCGAGATCAGCAGCGCCTGTGAGCCCGGGATCAAGGGGCCGGAGGTGCCGCCCTGCAACACCCGGAACAGGATCAGCGAACCCATGCTCCAGGACAGGCCGCAGAGCAGCGAGGCCACGGTGAACAGGCAGACCGAGACCACGAAGGTCTTGACCACCCCATAGCGCTGCATCAGCCATCCGGTCATCGGCACCGATATGCCGTTGGCCACGGCGAAGGAGGTCACCACCCAGGTTCCCTGGCCGGTGCTCACCCCCAGATTTCCGGAGATGGTGGGCAGGGAGACATTGGCGATGGTGCTGTCGAGCACCTGCATGAAGGTGCCCAGGGCCAGGGCGACAGCGGTGATCGCCAGGGCCGGGCCGGTCATCGGGCCCATCTGGCCGGGAATCTGGCGTTCCGTCATGCGGGCCTATTTAGGCTGCATCGCGGGAAAGGCGAGACGGAAGTGAGCCTAAGACAGCCATTTTTCGTGGCCGAGGGCTCGCCCTGGGCGTGCGGACCCGCTAGGTCGGCGCCTATGCCGAAGACCCGCTCCACATGACGCAACCTTCCCCCGGGCGGGACCCAGGCCGGGCCATGACCCTGTCGATCCTGATCCTGGTCGCGGCCATGGTGTCGATCCAGACCGGGGCGACCCTGGCCAAGCGGATGTTCGTCGCCGTGGGGCCGGAGGGCGCGGCGGCGCTGCGCCTGGCCTTCGCCAGCCTGATCCTGGTGGCGATCTGGCGGCCGTGGCGCGGAGCATTGAACGGCCGGCAGATCCGCGCCGTCGTGGCCTATGGCCTGGCCCTGGGGGCCATGAACCTGCTGTTCTATCGCTCCCTCCAGACCCTGCCCCTGGGTCTGGCTGTGACCTTCGAGTTCGCGGGGCCGCTGTGCCTGGCGGCGGCCACCTCGCGCCGGGGCCTGGACCTGGCCTGGGTGGCCCTGGCGGGGGCGGGAATCTTCCTTTTGCTGTGGCTAGGCCGCAAGGGCGGGAACATTGATCCCAAGGGCGCGGCCTTCGCCTTCGCCGCCGGGGGCTGCTGGGCCTTCTACATCCTGTTTGGCCAGCGGGCGGGCGCGGTCATGCCGGCGGGGCGGGCCAGCGCCCTGGGCATGGTGGTGGCGGGCTTGCTGGTGATCCCGGTGGGGGCGCTGCATGTGGGGCCGCGGCTGTTCGATCCGGCCCTGCTGCCCTTCGCCATCGGCGTGGCGGTGCTGTCCAGCGCCCTGCCCTATGGGCTGGAGATGGTGGCCATGCAACGAATGCCGACCCGCACCTTCGGCGTACTGATGAGCCTGGAGCCCGCCATAGCCGCCCTGTCGGGCCTGGCCCTGCTGGGAGAGCAGCTGGGGCCTTGGCAATGGGCGGGGCTCGTCTGCGTGATGGCCGCCTCGTTCGGCGCCGCGGTCACCACCCGGGCCGATGCGCCGGAGCCGATCCTGGTCGATTAGGCGGCGGGAAATAACGCGCACCTTCCCCCAGGTCACAATTGTCGCCCGGCTCAAGGAGCGCAAAATGGGGTCCATGACCGCGAACGCCGCGTGAGCCGGCGGCGCGCTCGATGGGAGACGACCATGGACCTCGCCTATGGGCCGCGATATGAGGCCTTTCGCCAGCAGGTGCGCGACTTCGCCGCCGCCCATGGGGCCAAGGCGCCCAAGGCCGGACAGGGTCTGGCCGCCCAGAGGGCCTGGCAAAGCCTGTTGATCGAGCACGGCTACGCCGCCCGCACCATCCCGGCTCAATATGGCGGTTACGGCGCCGAGCCGGACATCCTGGAAAGCCGGATCATCGCCGAGGAGTTCATCGCCGCCGGGCTGCCCATGGGCATGGCCAACCAGGGCATTTCCATGCTGGTCCCCACCCTGCTGGAGATGGGAACCGAGGAACAGCGCAAGGCCTTCATCGAACCCACCATCCGCGGGGAGATCTTCTGGTGCCAGGGCTATTCGGAGCCCGGCTCGGGATCGGACCTGGCCTCACTGGCGACCCGGGCCACGGAGGACGGGGACGACTTCGTCATCAACGGCCAGAAGATCTGGACCTCCTCGGCCCATTTCGCCGACATGATCTTCTGTCTGGTGCGCACCGAGGCCGACAAGCCCAAGCACCAGGGCATCAGCTATCTGCTGTTCTCGATGAAGACCCCGGGGATCGAGGTTCGGCCCCTGATCACCATGACCGGCCAGGCCGAGTTCAACGAGGTGTTCTTCACCGATGTGCGCGTGCCGAAAACCCAGATCGTCGGCGAGCGCGGCCAGGGCTGGCAGGTGGCCAACGCCACCCTCAAGCACGAGCGCGGAATGCTGGGGGACCCCAACCAGGCCGGCACGCGGCTGAAGGCCCTGATCGAACTGGTCAAGACCGAGACCGTGGATGGCGAGCGCCTGATCGATAGCCCCGTTTGGCGCGATCGCCTGGCCAAGCTGCAGGCCCGGGTCCTGGCCATGGAGTTTCACGGCCTGCGCCTTTTGACCGCGCGGCTGAAGGGAGAAAATCCCGGGGTCGCGGGCCTGGTGGTCAAGCTGATGGGGTGCGAGCTGAACCATCAGCTGGCCTGTTTCGCCATCGACGCCCTGGGGGAGCTGGGGGTGCTCTATGACGGCGGCCCGCACTTGAGGGCGGACGGGCGCTGGCAGTGGAACATGATGTTCGACCTGGGCCTGATCATCGGCGGGGGCACCGCCCAGATCCAGAAGAACATCATCGCCGAACGGGGCCTGGGCATGCCCCGTGAACCGAAACTGGCCAGCTGAGGAGGATCAAGTCCATGGAATTCGCCCTCACTGAAGACCAGATCCTGTTGCAGGACAGCCTGAACCGCACGCTTGAGCGGGCCTGCCCCCTGGAGCGCGTGCGCAAGGCCGCCGCCGACAAGGCCCCCTATGCCGCCGATGTCTGGAGCGCCCTGGCCGAGCTGGGACTGGCGGGACTGATCATACCGCCGGAGCATGGGGGGATGGGCCTGGGGTTGCTGGACGCGGCCCTGGCCGCAGAGGCCCTGGGGCGGGCGGTGGCGCCGGTCCCATTCGTGGCCGGCGGGGTGATGGCGCCCCTGGCCCTGATGGGGGCGGGCTCCACGCGGCAACAGGGGGAATGGCTGCCCAGGCTGGCCGCCGGCGAAATCGTGGCCGGGGTCGCGGTGTCCGAGGCCGCCAGTGGCGCCCGGGATGGTGCGGGGGTCTTCGCGGCGGGGGGCAAGCTGAATGGCAAGGCGCTGTTCGTGCTCGACGGAGCGGCGGCGGACCTGTTCGTGGTCGCCGACCGGGCGGGGGGACTGCATCTGGTCGCGGCGGACGCGGCGGGCCTGACCCGCACGGGGCTGACCACCATCGACGCGACCCGGTCGATCTGCGAACTGGCCTTTGATCAGGTCTCGGCCGAGCCCCTGGCCGACGGCGATGCGGCCGCAACCCTGACGCGGGTGATCGACGCCGGGCGGGTGATCCTGGCCGCCGATATCCTGGGCGCTGGCCAGAGGATGATCGAAAAGGCCGTGGCCTATGCGGGCGAACGCCAGCAGTTCGGTCGACTGATCGGCTCGTTCCAGGCGGTCAAGCATCTGTGCGCCGAGATGACGGCGGAGCTGGAGCCCTGCCGCGCCCTGGTCTGGTATGCGGCCTACGCCTTCGACGCCGTTCCCGCCGAGGCCGGCCTGATGGCGGCCCACACCAAGGCCCACCTGTCGGAGGTGGGCACCTTCGTCGCGCGCACGGCCACCGAGGTGCACGGGGGCATGGGCTTCACCGACCTATTGGGCCTGCACTACGGGTTCAAGCGGATCGGCTTCGATCGCCAGATGCTGGGCGGCCCCGAGCGGGTGCGCCGCCACGCCGCGGTGTTGCAGGGATGGGCGAGCGCTTAAGCCCTTCTCCTTCCCTGTCAGGCGAAGCCTTACGGGGAAGGTGGCGCGGGGCGAAGCCCCGTGACGGAAGGGGCGCGCCGGCCGTCCGAGCGCCCCCTCAGTCGGGGTTTCACCCCGACAGCTCCCCCGTATGGCTTCGCCAGACAGGGGAGCATCAGGTCCCGGGCTTCACCGAC
>JARLIP010000039.1 GCA_031291685.1 Caulobacteraceae bacterium
ACGGGCGCGGCGCTGGGCGGGCCCTTGTAGTCGGGGCCGACGGCCGCGCAGGCGCTGAGCAGGCCGGCGCCCGCCGCAAGGGCGGCCATGGAGGCGACAGGACGCAGGATCTGGGACTTGAAGAGCTTTGACATGACGGTCACGCGGCGAGCGAAACGCTCGCCCCCTTGGGCAGGGGTTTCAGGAGCAGGACGAGGGGGATCATCACCAGGAGGGCGATCCCGAACACCCAGTAAAGGTCGGAGAAGGCCATCACCGTGGCCTGGCCCGCGATCGCTTGGTTGAGCTGGCCGACGCCGCCGCTGGCCACGGCCGCCTGGCCGATGACGCTGTCGCCGCTGATGGATTCGGCCAGTCGCGAGGCGTGGAAGGTGGTCCGCTGCTCCTGCAACGCCCCCACCACCGCCAGGCCCATGGAGCCCCCCAGGTTGCGGGCGGCGTTGAACAGCCCCGAGGCGTCCTCCGCGAACTCGTGGGCCACGGAACTGGTGGCCGCCTGGTTGAGGAACAGCATGGAGAAGAACTGGGCGAAGCCGCGGATCACCTGGGACCAGAAGAACTGCGGCCCCGCCGCGTCGGTGGTCAGGCCCACATCAATGAAGCAGCTGATCCCGTAGAGCAGCAGCCCAAAGGCGATGGCGGCCCGCAGGTCGATCAGACGGACCAGCAACGGAAACACCGCCAGCATCATGATCGTGGGTATGCCGCTGATCATGGTCACATCGCCTGACTGCTCGGCGTTGTAGCCAGCCACCAGGGCCAGGAACTGAGGGATGATATAAAGGATGCCATAGAGGGCGGCGCCCACCATCAGGCTCATCAGGAACACGCTGCCGAAGGCCCGCTCGAACAGGATGCGCAACTGGATCACCGGCCGGCGGCTGAACACCTGGCCGGCGGCCAGCAACAGAAAGCCGACGAAGGAGACCAGGGCCAGGGCGCAGATGAATTCGGACTCGAACCAGCGCTCCCTCTGGCCTTCCTCGAGCAGGGTGGTCAGGCCGCCCAGGCCAAGCGTCAGGCCGGCGATGCCAAGCAGGTCCGCCTCGGCGAACATGTGCCAGCGGGTGCGCTCGTGGGCCAGGCCAAAGATCAGAAGCGCGCCCAGCCCCACCCCGATCGGCAGGTTGAGGAAGAAAGCGTAGTGCCAGCTGACATTCTCGGTCAGCCAGCCGCCCACCACCGGCCCCAGCACGGGGCCCAGCACCGCGGTCATGCCGAACAGGGCGATGCCCAGGGGCTGCTGGCGCGGGGGCAGGCGGGTGGCGACGATGGTCAGGGCCATGGGGATCATGGCCCCGCCGGTGAAGCCCTGGCCGATCCGACCGATGATCATCTGTCCCAGGTCATGGGAGACGCCGCAGATCATCGAGAAGACCGTGAACAGGGCGGTCATGATCATCAGGAAGGTGCGCAGGCCGAAGATCCGCGCCAGCCATCCGGCCATGGGGATCATCACGATCTCGGCCACCAGATAGGCGGTGGAGATCCAGGTGCCCTCGGACCCGCTGGCGCCGATCTCCCCCTGGATGGTGGGCAGGGAGGCGTTGACGATGGAGGTGTCCAGGGTGGCCATCAGGGCGCCGATGGTGCCGGCGGCCACGGCCAGCCAGGCGCCGACATCGGCCTTTTCCAGCTCTGGGGCGGCCGTTGGAGCGGGGATGGCCTCGCTCATCGGGCGGCCTGATGCTGAGCGGCGTCCAGGTCGCGGGTGTCGACCTTAACATCCACCGACAGGCCGGGCAGCAGCACCGGCCGCACCCTGGCCGGAGCATCGACGCGGATGCGCACGGGGACGCGCTGCACGATCTTGGTGAAGTTGCCGGTGGCGTTGTTGGCCGGGATCAGGGCGAACTGGGCCCCGGTGCCGGGGGAAAAGCTGTCGATCACGCCCTTCAGCGGCTCACCGCCCAGGGCGTCCACCTTGATCTCGACCGGCTGGCCCGGGCGCATGCGGCCGATCTGGGTCTCCTTGAAATTGGCCACTAGATAGATGGCCTGGACCGGCACCACCGACATCATGCGCAGGCCCGGCTGCACATATTGGCCGGGGCGCACGGTGCGGTCGCCAATGCGGCCGGCGATGCTGGCGCGGACCACGGCGTCCTCCACGCTGTTGCCCGCCTGGCGTTGGGCCGCGCGGGCCTGTTCGGTCTGGGCCTGGGCCAGCTGGATCTGGGCCTTGAGGGTCTCGATCTGGCGTTGGGCGGCGGCGACCTGGGCCTCGTCGGCGGCGGCCTGGGCGTTGGCCTGGTCGCGGTTCTGCCGCAGCTGGTCCAGATGCTCCTTGGTCTCGGCTCCGCTCTGGGCCAGGGGGCCATAGCGGTCGACCTCCTGGGCGGCGAAGGCGGCGCTGGCCCTGGCGCCCTTGAGCTGGGCCTGGGCCTGGGCGATGGAGGCTTCCTGCTGATGGATCTGGGCCTGCGCCTGGGCGATGCCGGCTAGGCCCTGGTCGACCTGGGCCTTGGCCTGATCGAGCCTGGCCTGGGGATCGCGCACGTCGATCCTCACCAGGGGCTGGCCGGCGGCCACCTCCTGGTTGTCGGCCACCAGCACCTGCTCGACATAGCCGGCGACCTTGGGGGCCACCGCCACCTGATCGGCCTGCAAGAAGGCGTCATTGGTGCTCTGCACGAAGCGGCCCACCGTCCACCAGTGCACGCCAAGTCCGCCTAGACCGACCACCGCCGCGATCACCACAATGGCCAGACCCGTCTTGACCCGGCGACTTTCGGCGGGGGACAGCCCCTGGGCGGCCGCTCCATCGTCGTCCTGAGGGGCGGTATCGGGGGTGGCTGGACCAGACATAAGAGAAAGCCTATATTTAAACGAGACGGTCTCGTTCACATATGTTGGACGTGACCCAAGGTCAAGATGTTGCATCGCAACAAATGAGGTTTCAGGAGGAAGCCATGAACGCAGAACCCCTGCGCCGGATGGGCAGACCCGACCAGCAGGCCTCCGAAGACCTGGTCCGGCGCATCGTCGAGACCGCCGCGCGCCTGTTCATCGAGCAGGGCTACGCCGCCACCTCCATCGAGCAGGTCGCCGCCGGCGCCGGATCGGGCAAGCAGACCATCTATCGCCGCTTCACCTCCAAGGAGGGGCTGTTCACCGAGGTGATCAACCAGCGGGGCCGCCGCCTCCTGGAGATCGCCGAATCCGCCCGCACCACCCACGCCGAACCGATCAAGGCCCTGGAAGAGTGCTGCCGGATGCTGCTTGATTTCGTCCTGCAGCCGGACATGATCAGCCTGCACCGCGTCCTGGTGGCGGAGATCATGCGTTTCCCGTCCCTGGGCGAATACGTCCTCAACAACTGCCTGGGTCCGTTCAAGAACCATCTGAACGCGCTACTCGAGGCCGCTGTCGAGGCTGGCCAGATCCATTCGGATGACCTGACGCTGACCCACGACCTGATGACCGGCCTGATCACCGGCGGCCCCGTCCAACAAGCCCTGCTCGGCCGCCAGCTCTTCGCCACCCCCGCTGAGCGGGAGACCTATTTCAACGCCGCCTGGGCCCTGTTCCTGCGGGGCGCGCGATAGGCCATGACCCTTGGCCCCAGCGGCGCCGAAGAGGTCTAAGTTTGGCGATTTTTCTCGCCCGGCCGCGTCCGTCGCGCTAGTCAGGCCAGCGAAGCGCCGCCTATTGTCGCGCTGAAGATTTAAGCGTGGGCGTGGCAAGCGACCGGATCAGTGTTATCAGCAACTATGAGCGTCCAGGTCGCATTGTCGGCGATCGGGGCGAACATGACAGAAATATGAAGCCCCGCGCCGCCGCGCCAAGACTAGACCTTAACACCGGACCCGAACCGAGGACTTCACCATGGCCCTGAACTACGACATCGAGATTGAGGTCTCGGGCAAGGAACACCACGGCAAGACCACCCTGGTAGCCTATCTGGCCAAGCTTTTGGAAGACGCCGGCGTCGATCTGATCGTGCAGCGCGCCGACCCGCAGATCGACGAGAAGCTGAACCTGTCCCTGGAGAACCTGAAGGAAAAGCTCAGCGGCAAGAAGGTGTTCATCCGCGAGATCCAGACCATCCTCTAGGACGGCGGGGCGCACCAACCGCCCGAACGCCCCCTCAGTCAGGACTGCGTCCTGACAGCTCCCCCGTTCTTCGAACAGGGGAGCAGAACACCTTTTCCTCCCCTGCATAGCGTAAGCGACGCGGGGGAGGTGGCGCGGGGCGTAGCCCCGTGTCGGAGGGGGCGCTACGAACCGACGGAACGCCCCCTCAGTCGGGGTTCACCCCGACAGCTCCCCCGTTCTACGAACAAGGGAGCAAAGCTTTTGCTCTTTTCCGATCAGGCGAAGACCACCGTCTTGTGGCCGTTGATCAGGATACGGTTCTGCACGTGCCACAGCACCGCCCGGGCCAGGACCGTGCATTCCACGTCGCGGCCGATCTCCACCAGGTCGTCGGGGGTGTGGCGGTGGTCGACCCGCTGGGCGCCCTGCTCGATGATCGGCCCCTCGTCCAGGTCGGTGGTGACGTAGTGGGCGGTGGCCCCGATGATCTTCACGCCGCGATCCCAGGCCTGGTGATAGGGCTTGGCGCCCTTGAAGCTGGGCAGGAACGAGTGGTGGATATTGATGCAGCGACCTGACAGCTGGGCGCAGAGCTCGGGCGAGAGGATCTGCATGTAGCGGGCCAGGACCACCAGATCGATCTTCAGGTCGTCCACCAGGGCCAGGAACTGGGCCTCCTGCTCGGCCTTGGTGTCCCGGGTGATGGGCAGATGGTAATAGGGAATGCCGCTCCACTCAACGAAGGAGCGCATGTCGTCGTGGTTGGACATCACCCCCACGATCTCCACCGGCAGCGAGCCGCTGCGCCAGCGGTGCATCAGGTCATAGAGGCAGTGGCCGAACCTGGAGACGGCGATCAGCACCCGCGGCTTGATCGAGGCGTCATGGAATGACCATTCCATGTGGTAGCGGTTGGCGATGATCTCGAAGCCCTGCTCCAGCTTGTCCAGGGACGGCATGGAGCCGCCCTCGGCGCGGAACACGGTGCGCATATAGAACTCGTCCGTCACCGAGTCGTTGAAGTGGTTCGACTCGACGATGGAGGCGTCATTGTCGGCCAGATAGCCGGACACCGACGCCACCACGCCCTTACGGTCTGGACACTTCAGGATCAGGATGTAGCGGTTTTCCGCCGCCGCCTTCGTCTTCGCCATTCGCTTTTCAGTATCCCAAAAGAACGACCGGGCCGCGTGGCCCGCCGCACCGCCACAGACACGGTCTAGCCCCGGTCCAAGGCGAATCTAATTTTCGCAGCCTTCGATCTAATTTTGCCGCTGGCCGCGTGCGAGCGATCCCTCATCCTGCGAACCTGGGCAAGGACAGAACCGACACGATGATGCGCTATTCCGCCCTCGGGCTGCTTAAGGGCGGTCTCGACGGGCACAAATCCTGGACCCGGGCCTGGCGCGCGCCGGAGCCCAAGGCGCGCTATGACGTGATCGTCATCGGCGGCGGCGGCCATGGGCTGGCCACGGCCTATTACCTGGCCAACGTTCACGGCCTGCGCAATGTCGCGGTTCTGGAAAAGGGCTGGATCGGCGGGGGCAACACCGGCCGCAACACCACCATCGTGCGCTCCAACTACCGCCTGCCCCAGATGCAGAACCTCTTGGAGCTGTCCCTCAAGCTCTGGGAGGGGCTGAGCCAGGAGCTGAACTACAATCTGATGTTCAGCCAGCGGGGCGCCCTGTTCCTGGGCCATTCGGACAGCGACATGACCCGCCTGGCCGAGCGGGGCGATTCCCTGCGCTGCAACGGGATCGACGCGGACCTGCTGGACCGGGACGCCGTGGCCCGGCTGGTCCCGCTGCTGGATATGTCACAGACGGCCCGCTACCCGATCCATGGGGGCCTGATCCAGAAGCGGGGCGGAACCGCGCGGCACGACGCCGTGGCCTGGGGCTATGCCCGGGCCGCCGACGCCCTGGGGGTGGACATCATCCAAAACTGCGAGGTCACCGGCATCGATATCGAGGGCGGCAAGGCCGTCGGGGTCCGCACCAACAGGGGCGCCATCGGGGCCGACCGGATCGGCATCTGCGTGGCGGGCAATTCAAGTCTGGTGGCGGCCATGACGGGCCTGCGCCTGCCCATCGAGTCGCACATGCTGCAGGCTTTCGTCTCCGAGCCGGTCAAGCCGATGATCGATACGGTGATCATGTCCCAGTCGATCCACTGCTACATCAGCCAGTCGGACAAGGGCGAGATCGTCCTGGGGGGCGATCCGGACCTCTATCCCAGCTACTCCCAGCGGGGGATTCCCATGCGTATCGAGGAGGTCGCGGGTCAGGCCATCGGCCTTGTCCCCGCCCTGTCGCGCCTGCGGATGCTGCGCTGCTGGAGCGGGGTCACCGACATGAGCTTCGACGGCGCCCCGATCATCGGCGCCACCCCGGTGGACGGGCTCTATCTCAATGGCGGCTGGTGCTATGGGGGCTTCAAGGCAACCCCAGGCTCGGGCTGGCTCTACGCCCACACCCTGGCCAAGGGCGAGCCGCATCCGGTCAATGCCCCCTTCGCCCTGGACCGCTTCGCGCGCGGCGCCCTCATCGACGAGGCCGCCAGCGGCCCCCTGCCCCAGTCCCGCTAGGAGACCAGGCCAGCCCCATGTTCCTGATCCCCTGTCCCCACTGCGGTCCGCGCAACCAGGCCGAGTTCGTCTATGAGCGCGTGGAAGAAGCCGTGGCCCATCCCGACGCGAGCCCCCAAGAGACCATCCAGGCCCTCTATACCCGCGCCAATGGCCGGGACTTTTCCTGGGAGCTGTGGCGCCACGCCTATGGCTGCCGGGGCTGGATGAGGCTTCGCCGCCATCGGACGACCCACGAGATCGCCGAGGTCCACGCCATCGGAGCCGGCGCATGAGCGGCCCCACCCGCGCCGCCGCCGGCGGCCTGATCGACCGGTCCCGCACCCTCGGCTTCACCTTCGACGGGCGAGCCTTCCAGGCCCACCCCGGCGACACCCTGGCCTCGGCTCTGCTGGCCAATGGGGTCAGTCTGATGGGCCGCAGCTTCAAATATCACCGCCCCCGGGGGGTGATGGCCGCCGGGATCGAGGAGCCCAACGCCCTGGTCCAGGCCGGCGAGGGCGGCCGCTATGAGCCCAACACCCGGGCCAGCGACATCTTCGTCTATGAGGGCCTGAAGGCGGTCAGCCAGAACCGCTGGCCCAGCCTCGATTTCGATGTGGGGGCGATCAACAGCCTGGGGGCGCGGTTCATCCCGGCGGGCTTCTACTACAAGACCTTCATCGGCTCGCCCCGCAAGTGGCTGTTTTTCGAGCGCTTCATCCGCCAGGCGGCGGGGTTGGGCGCCGCGCCCAGCCAGGCGGAGGTCGATGGCTTCGAGCACCGCGCCGCCTTCTGCGACGTGCTGGTGGTGGGCGCTGGGCCGGCGGGCCTTTGCGCGGCCCTGGCGGCGGCCAGCGCTGGCGCGCGGGTGATCCTGGCCGAGCAGGACAACCGCCTGGGCGGCTCACTGCTGCGGGACGAGGCGGTGATCGACGGCCTTTCCGGGACCGACTGGGCGGATCAGGCGGAGCAGACCCTGCGGCAGGTCGGCGCGCGGGTGCTCAAGCGCACCACGGCGGCGGGCTATTACGACCACAACATGCTGACCCTGATCGAGCGTCGGGTGGAGGCTGGACAGACCCCTGGCGCGGGCGGCCTGGCCCAGCGGCTGTGGCGGGTGCGGGCGGGACGGGTGATCCTGGCTGGGGGGGCCATCGAGCGGCCCCTGCTGTTCTCCAACAATGACCGGCCCGGGGTGATGCTATCCCAGGCGGCGCGAACCTATCTGCGCCGCTATGGGGTGCTGCCGGGTCAGAGGGCGATCATCGCCACCGGCAATGACGACGCCTATCGCACGGCCATCGCCCTGGCCGAGGCCGGCGCCCAGATCGCCGCTGTCCTCGACAGCAGGGCCAGGGCCGACAGCCCCCTGGTCCAGGCCGCCCGGGCCCGCTTCCCCGTCCACCTGGACGCCCAGCTGACCAAGGCCCGGGGCGCCAAGGCGGTCACCGGCGCCGAGGCCGTCGTCGCGGGCCGCCCCCTGTCCCTGAAGGCCGACCTGATCTGCGTCTCCGGCGGCTTCACCCCCGTGGCCCACCTGCACATGCAGGCGGGCGGAACCCTGGACTGGGACGAGACCAGCGGCGCCTTCACCCCCGCCCTCGCCCGCCAGGCGGAGGTCTCCGCCGGCGCCGCCGCCGGCTGCGAGGCCCTGAGCGAGGTTCTGGCCGATGGTTGGCGGGCGGGACTGGATGCGGCCGCCGTGGCCCCCTCCACCGCTTCGCGGTTCCCCTCCCCCAAGGGGGGAGGAATGGATTCAGCGCCCGTCTCCACCACCCCCTTCGACGCCGCAACTAACGCCGTCGCCCAATGGACGCCCCCCGCCGGGGTCAACCTGAAGACCGCCTTCCTCGACCCGCAGAACGACGTCACCGCCGCCGATGTGGATCTGGCCTGGCGGGAGGGCTACCGCTCGGTGGAGCATCTCAAGCGCTACACCACCCTGGGCATGGCCACCGACCAGGGCAAGACCAGCAACCTCTTGGGCCTGGCGCGCCTGGCCAAGGCCGAGGGGCGCAGCGTGCCGCAGGTTGGCCTGACCACCTTCCGCCCGCCCTATACCCCGGTGACCCTGGCCGCCCTGGCCGGGGAGGCCACCGGCCAGCACATGGCGCCCGTCCGCCGCACGCCCCTGTTCGCGGTCCACGCCGCCCACAATCCGCCCTGGCAGCCCGTCGGCTACTGGATGCGCCCCAGGGCCTATCCTCGGGTCGGCGAGACCCTGGCCGAGGCGGGTCTGCGGGAGGCGCGCACCGTGCGCCAGACGGTGGGGATGATCGACGTCTCCACCCTGGGCAAGTTCGAGATCGCGGGGCCAGACGCCGCCGCCCTGATCGCCCGGGTCTGCGCCACCCCCATCGCCAAGCTGGCCGTGGGCCGGGGCCGCTACACCGTCATGCTACGGGAGGACGGCATGGTGGCGGACGACGGCACGGTCTGGCGCCTGTCCGACCAGCGCTTCCTGCTGACCAGCTCCACCGGGGGCGGGGACCGGATGGTCGGTCACCTGTCCTATGTGCGCAAGATCCTGGATCCGGGCCTGAAGGTCGCCGTGGCCAGCGTGCAGGAGCGCTGGGGCGCCATCGCCCTGGCCGGGCCGCGCGCCCGCGCCGTGCTGGAGGCACTGGGTGTCACCGCCCCGGCGCATATGGGCCTGACGAGGGGCGTGATTGATGGCGTTGCGGTGCTGGTGCTGGCCGCCAGCTACAGCGGCGAGCGGGC
>JARLIP010000352.1 GCA_031291685.1 Caulobacteraceae bacterium
CGGCCTTTTCCAGCCGCTGGCGCAGCATCGGATAGAGGGCCGCCAGGTGGGTCACATCGGCCAGGGCATAGACGAACTGCGCCTCGCTGAGCGGCCGGCGGGCCCAGTCGGTGAAGCGGCTGGACTTGTCCAGCTCGATCTTCAGCATCTGGCGCACCAGGGCGTCATAGGCCACCTGCTCGCCGAACCCAGCGGCCATGGCCGCGATCTGGGTGTCGAACAGGGGCCGGGGGATCACACCCAGGTTGTTGAAGATCTCCACGTCCTGCCGGGCGGCGTGGAACACCTTGTCGATCTTGGGATCGGCCAGCAGGGCCAGCAGGGGGCCTAAGTCTATGCCTTCGGCCAGGGGGTCGATACAGGCGGCGGCCTTGGTCCCGGCGACCTGGACCAGGCACAGCTTGGGCCAGTAGGTCGTCTCGCGCATGAATTCGGTGTCGACGGCGATGAAGGGCTCGTCGGCCAGTTGGTCGCAGAAACTCTTCAGTTCCTCGGTGGTCGTAATCGGTGTCATCGGCTAGCTATAGCCCGACGTAGCGTCGTATGGGCAAGCCCTCTTACGACGCAGATACAAATCCGCCGCTCTAAAGGCTATTTTGCCGAGCCTGGTGCGGCGGGAACGCAACACGAGACTGACGGTCCCCGCCGGGGAGGCCGCCAAGGGGATATTATTTCATGACCGATCGGCCCAACGGCCTCACCTACGCCCAGGCCGGCGTGGACATCGACGCCGGCGCCGCCCTCGTCGAAGCCATCAAACCCCTGGCCAAGGCCACCCGCCGCCCGGGCGCGGAGGCCTCCCTCGGCGGATTCGGCGCCCTGTTCGACCTGAAGGCGGCTGGCTTTACCGACCCGCTGATCGTCTCCACCACCGATGGGGTCGGCACCAAGCTGAAGGTCGCCATCGAGAGCGGCCACCACGACACCGTGGGGATCGACCTGGTGGCCATGTGCGTCAACGACCTGTTGGCCCAGGGCGCCGAGCCCTTGATGTTCCTGGACTATTACGCCACCGGCAAGCTGCAGATCGAGGTCGCCCGCCGGGTGGTGGCCGGGATCGCCGAGGGCTGTTTGCAGGCCGGCGCGGCCCTGGTGGGCGGCGAGACCGCCGAGATGCCGGGGATGTACAGCGAGGGCGACTACGACCTGGCCGGCTTTTCCATCGGCGCCGTCGAGCGGGGCGGCGTCCTGCCCCGGCTGGAAACGCAAAGCCCCGGCGACATCCTGATCGGCCTCGGCTCGTCCGGCCCGCACTCCAACGGCTATTCGCTGATTCGCCGCATCGTGGAGCGCTCGGGCCTGGCCTGGGACGCCCCGGCGCCCTTCGATCCCAGCCAGACCCTGGGGGCGGCCCTGATGGCGCCCACGCGAATCTACATCAAGAGCGTCCTGCCCCTGATCAAGGCCGGCCTGATCGAGGGCGGCGCCCACATCACCGGCGGCGGCATGATCGAAAATCCGCCCCGGGCCATAGCCGAGGGCCTGGAACCTCGGTTCGACTGGGAGGCCTGGCCCCTGCCCCCGGTGTTCGCCTGGTTGCAGGAGGTGGGCGGGGTTTCCGACCACGAGCTGCGCCGCACCTTCAACTGCGGGGTTGGCTTCATGCTGATCGTCAAGCCGCGCCATGCCGAGCCGGTCCTGGCCGCCCTGCTCAACGCCGGCGAGACCGCCTTCGTCTGCGGCCAACTGGTCGCGGCCGGCGCCTGATCCATGAAGACCCGCGTCGGTATCCTGATCTCGGGCCGCGGCAGCGACGCCATGGCCTTGATCGCGGCCGCCCAGGCGACCGACTATCCGGCTGAGATCGCCGTGGTGATCTCCAACCGCCCGGACGCGCCCGGCCTGGACAAGGCCGCCCACGCCGGCGTGCCGTCCCTGGCCATCGACCACAGGCCCTATGGCAAGGACCGCGAGGCCCATGAACGGGCCATCGACGCGGCCCTGCGCGAGGCGGAGGTCGAGTTCGTGGCCCTGGCCGGCTATATGCGGATCATGACGCCCTTCCTGGTCAAGGCCTGGGCGGGGCGGATGATCAATGTCCACCCGGCCCTGCTGCCCGCCTTCCCCGGGTTACACACCCACCAGCGGGCCCTGGAGGCCGGGGTCAAGCTGCACGGGTGCAGCGTCCACTGGGTCAATGAGGGGGTCGATGAGGGTCCCCTGATCGGCCAAGCCGCCGTGCCGGTGCTGCCCGGCGACGACGAAGAGACCCTGGCCGCCCGGGTGCTGGCCGCCGAGCATCGTCTGTTTCCGGTCTGCCTGGCCGCCGCCGTCTCCGGCAAGGCGGCCGCGCCCCCCAGCGACGCCCTGCTGGCCAATCCGCCCCTGGCCTAGGGGCGCGCCGTGGCCAACGCGCCCCCGCCTTCGAACGAGACCCTGAACCAGGCCCTGGCCCGGCACCGCGCCGGCGCCCTGGATGAGGCCGAAGCTCTCTATTGGCGGGTGCTGGAAAGCGAGCCGGATCATCCGGACGCCCTGCATCTGCTGGGCGTGGCCCGCCAGCAGCGCCAGGACTTCGCCGCCAGCGCCGCCCTGATCAGCCGCGCCCTGGCCCAGCGCCCAGACCCCGCCTTCGCCACCAACCTGGCCAGCGCCTATCTGGGCCTGGGACGCTTCGCCGAGGCCGAACAGGCGGCCCGCGCCGCCCTGGCCAAGCAGCCGGGCCTGGCCATGGCCCGCACCAATCTGGGGGTCGCCCTGCATGGCCAGGGCCGCCGGCGCGAGGCGGCTCAGATCCTGAAAGAGGCCGCCCTGCTCGATCCGGGCCGGCCGGAGGCGGGCGCCAGCCTGGGGGTGGTGTTGCTGGAGCTTGGGGACCGCGACGCCGCCGTCATCGTCCTGCGCGCCCTGGTCGTCCGCCACCCAGGCTACGCCCCGGCCCACTATAATCTGGGCAACGCCATAGCGGCGGTGGAGACCCCTGAGACCCTGGACGAGGCCCTGGCCTGCTATGACCGGGCCATCGCCCTGGCCCCCGGCTATGCCGACGCCCACACCAACCGGGCCAGCCTGCTGCGCCGCCAGCGCCGCCTCAAGGAGGCCGAGGCGGGCTATCAGACCGCCCTAGCCCTGAACCCGAACTCCGCCCTGGCCCACTACAATCACGGTCTGATGCTGGCCGAGGACATCCGCCCCGCCGAGGCCCTGGTCGCCTATGACCGCGCCCTGGCCCTCAGCCCCGACATGGCCCTGGCCTATTCCCACCGGGGCAATGTACTCAGCGCCCTGGGCCGGGACGACGACGCCATGGCCTCGCACCAGCGGGCCCTGGACTTGGCGCCGAACGAATCCCAGGTGTTCCACAATCTGGGCCTCAGCTTCGGCCACCTGAACCAGATGAAGGACGCCGTCGCCCACCAGCGCCGGGCCCTGGCCCTGAAGCCCGACTATGCCGAGGCTCACGCGGCCCTGGCCTCCGCCCTGGCCGAGCTGTCGCAAACGGACGAGGCCATGGCGGAGGCCCTGCGCGCCATCGAACTGGACCCGTCCCTGGGCATGGCGCAGACAGCCTTGGCCCAGGTCCATATGGAGCTTGACGATCTGGCCGCGGCGGAGGCGGCCCTGCAACGCGCCATCGCCCTGCGGCCCAGGCTGGCCCAGGCCCACGTGAACCTGGGCGTGATCCGCTCCCGCCAGGGGCGGTTCGATGAGGCCCTTGAACTCTACGACACGGCCATGGCCCTGCGCCCGGACCTTTGGGAGAGCGGCTATAATCGCGGGACCCTGCGATTGCAGCTGGGGGACTATGCGAAGGGCTGGGAAGGCTTCGAATTTCGCCTGAAGGCGCCCGACCGCCGCCGCAGCGACGCGAAATATCCACAGCCCCTGTGGATGGATCAGCCCCTGGCCGGAAAGACCATCCTGCTCCACGGCGAACAGGGCCTGGGGGACAATATCCAGTGCGTGCGCTTCGCCCCCCAGGTCGCCGCCCTGGGCGCGCGGGTGATCCTGGAGATCCATCCCGCCCTGATCCGCCTGGCCGAGACCATGCCCGGGGTGGCCCAGGTGATCGCCCCGGGCGAGCCCTTCCCGCCCACCGACCTGCGCCTGCCCCTGTTCAGCCTGCCCCACAGGATGGGCGCGAGCCTGGACACCCTGCCCGGCCCCATCCCCTATCTCGACCCTGGCCAGGCCCTGACCGAGCAATGGCGCGGGTTCATGGACCGGCGCGCGCCCCGTCCCGCCCCGCGCATCGGCGTGGTCTGGAGCGGCAATATCACCGCCCGGGTCGATCGGGGCCGCTCATTCCCCTTGAGCGCCCTTGCGCCCCTGGCCCAGGCGGCGGGCGCGCCCCTGATCAGCCTGCAAAAGACCTACGGCCTGGATCAGCTCTCGGCCCTGCCGGAGGGCATGGAGGTCCTGACCCTGGGCGAGGCCTATGACGCCGGCGACATGGCCGACACCGCCGCCGTGCTGCGATCCCTGGATCTGGTGGTGGCCTGTGACACCGGCGTCGCCCACCTGGCCGGCGCCCTGGGCGTCCCAGTCTGGCTGGCCATCAACGCCAATGGCGACTGGCGCTGGCTGAAGGACCGCGCCGACAGCCCCTGGTATCCGAGCCTGCGCCTCTACCGCCAACCGACCGTGGGCGATTGGGACGGGGTGTTCCAGGCGATGGCGCGGGACTGGGCCGTGCGACCGGGATAGAGAAAGGTTAGAGCAGCGCCTTGATGTCCGCCTCGATCGCCTCGGGCTTGTCCGTGGGCGCATAGCGACCCACCACCTTGCCGGAGCGGTCCACCAGGAACTTGGTGAAGTTCCACTTGATCCCCTGGCTGCCCAGCAGGCCGGCCTTGGCTTTCTTCAGAAAAGCCCACAAAGGGTGAGTTCCCGGGCCGTTGACCTCGACCTTGGCGAACATGGGGAAGGTGACGTGATAGGTCAGGGAGCAGAAGTTGGCGATTTCGGCCGCATCGCCAGGCTCCTGCTGACCGAACTGGTTGCAGGGAAAGCCCAGCACCGTCAGCCCTTCGGCATGGTGGCCACGATACAGGGCTTCCAGGCCCTCATACTGCGGGGTGAAGCCGCACTTGCTGGCGGTGTTGACGATCAGCAGCACCTGACCCTGATAGTCGGCCAGGGATTTCTCCTGGCCATCCAGAGCCTTGGCCTTGAATTCATAGACGCTGGTCATGCCGCCCTCCGCTGGCCGCCAGCTCGCTCGCTGGAGGCGACTAGTAGTCCCACTTCAAGCCAGCGCTATCAAACGTCAATTGGTAGGCGCCCTCTCGGAAAAATTCCGTCTCGATCGTGACGGTTTTCGACTTCTTGAGCTCTGCCAAAAATTTGCGCTCCCCTAGGATGAATATCGTGTTGGCACTTCCATCATCGGTTTTTTCGCATCTGTATTTCTGAATGGGCCCATTATCGAATTTAGCCAAAATAAATCTATTCGAAAAATCGTTGCATAGGAATTGGCCATTGGTGACCACAAGCATCACATCTGTTCCCTTTTGCTTTTGGCGCAAGGTCAGGATAACACTCGTGCCTCCGGCGTATGGAAATTTAAATTGTAGAACTTCGTTAGAAGGCAAGGTTGTATAGTGCGAGGTGAAGCCTCGCATTTCATCAGTATCCTCGCGGTAAAGCCACTTCCCCGCTGGCGCGGATGGGGCGCTGGACGAGGACGCCGCGTCATTCGCGGACGTGGCGTTAGCAGCGCTTGAAGACGAGGGTGTGGAAACCGAGTGCTGGGCTGCCGGTCCTGGGTTGGGGTGAGGCCCGAAGCCGAAAAACAGGAATACGAGAAGCCACCCAAACCCGATGATCCGCGCGACTAGGCTATAGCCGTTCCTAAGCAGGAACCAGACGAACGCGATGGGGAGGAGGAATATACCCACGCCAAGAAGGACGCTGACCTTCCTTTCCGGTGAAGCCTGCGCTGGCGTTATGATGGTCATCAATGGCTCCCCCAATTTGACTTCGAACCCGATTTAGCCAATGGCCAAGCTCTACGGAAGTCCTTGGTTGAGCATTTTCGCGGCGCACTACCATTCGTCGGCATCATAGACGAAGTCAGCCTCGACATCCTGAACAGCAGAACGCCCGCCCAGATCCTGAAGCCAGGGTCTGGGCGGGCGCAGCTTAAGTCATGGCCGAATGCGGGGACGCTCGGCTTGCGCCTAGACGTCGAACTTGACGCCCTGGGCCAGGGGCAAGGTGCGGCCATAGTTCAGGGTGTTGGTGGCCCGGCGCATATAGGCCTTCCAGGCGTCGGAGCCGGCCTCGCGGCCGCCGCCGGTTTCCTTTTCACCGCCAAACGCCCCGCCGATCTCGGCGCCCGAGGGGCCCAGATTGACGTTGGCGATGCCGCAGTCCGAACCCTCGTCGGAGACGAACCGCTCGGCCTCGCGCATGTCGTTGGTGAAGATCGAGGAGGACAGGCCCTGGGGCGCGTCGTTCTGAAGGATGACGGCCTCCTCGAAGGTCTTGTATTTCATCACATAGAGGATGGGGGCGAAGGTCTCGCGCAGAACCACATCGGCCTGCTCGCCCATCTCCACCAGGGCCGGACGCACATAGTAGGCCTGATCCGCCGGATCGACGGAGACCCGATCGCCGCCGCTGACCACCCCGCCAGCCGCCTTGGCGTCGGCCAGGGCGGTCTCCATGGCGGCATAGGCGGCCTGATCGATCAGGGGGCCAACCAACACCCCGTCCCGGCGAGGATCGCCCACGGTGACCGAGGCATAGGCCGCCTTCAGCCGGGGCAGGAAGGCGTCATAGACGCTCTCGTGCACGAACAGCCGGCGAAGGGTGGTGCAGCGCTGACCGGCCGTGCCCATGGCGGAGAAGGCCACGCCGCGCAGGGTCAGGTCGAGGTCGGCGGTGGGGGCGATGATGGCGGCGTTGTTGCCGCCCAGCTCCAGCACGGCCCGGGCGAAACGCGCCGCCAGCTTGGGGCCGACCTTGCGGCCCATGGCCGTCGAGCCCGTGGCTGAAACCAGAGGAACCCGGGGATGGTCCACCAGCACCTCGCCGATCTCCCGCCCGCCGATCAGCAGGGTCGAAAGGCCAGCCGGCGCCTCGGCGCCGAACCTGGCCGCCGCCCGCTCGAACAGGGCCTGGACGGCGATGGCGGTCAAGGGGGTCTTTTCCGAGGGCTTCCACACCACCGCGTCGCCGCAGACGATGGCCAGGGCGGCGTTCCACGACCAGACGGCCACGGGGAAGTTGAAGGCGCTGATCACCCCCACCACGCCGAGCGGATGCCAAGTCTCCATCATGCGGTGTTCGGCCCGTTCGGTGGCGATGGTCAGGCCGAACAGTTGCCGCGACAGGCCCACGGCGTAGTCGCAGATGTCGATCATCTCTTGGACCTCGCCCAGGCCCTCGGAGGTCACCTTGCCGGCCTCCAGGGTCACCAGGCGGCCCAGCTCGGCCTTGGCCGCGCGCAGTTCCTCGCCCAGGAGGCGGATCAGCTCGCCCCGGCGGGGCGCGGGAACCTTGCGCCAGGTCAGATAGGCCTGATGGGCCTTGTCGATGGCGACCTTGGCGTCATCGGCCGAGATCTCGACCAGACGGGCGGTTTCCTCGCCGGTGATCGGCGAGCGGGCCACGAGGGTCCCGCCGCTGAGGATCGCGGGATCGACGCCGAGGCGCGACAGGATATGGGCCGTCTCGGCCGCGGCGGAGGCGGGCATGGGGCTGGCGTGGGTCATGGTCCTCAGGCGGCGGCGTGGGCGGTCAGGGTTTCGGCGTAGTGGCGGCCAAAGCGGTTGGCCAGGAAGCGGTCCAGGGGGATGTCCTCCTGACGGATGAATCCGCTGTGAGGTAGCTCGCCGCTGGCCAGCATGTCGAGCACCGTGCAGATGCCTGACGCCGTCGTGATCTGGATGGCGCTGCGCATGCGCCCGCCGATGGGGGCGGCATAGACCTTGTTGGCGTAGGTTTCCTGCACCAG
>JARLIP010000353.1 GCA_031291685.1 Caulobacteraceae bacterium
GCTGATGCGTCTGTGATGCAGTCATCCTTCGTCTCCAAAGTGAGTGGGTTCAACGACCTCACTCTGGCAAACAGTGATGGGCGCTATCCACCCCCATGGAATCTTCGACTCGTCGCTTCGCGCCGGCTCAGGATGACGTAGGTTTATTGCTTTCAATATGTTACGTCATCCTGAGCCGCGCTCTTAAGAGCGCGAGTCGAAGGACGCACGAACTACGCAGCGATCCCTTCACGCGACAGACGTCAGATTACTGATACTTGTAGCCGAACCGCAGGCCGATGGTCAGGGGCCGCGAGAGGCGGTTGTTGATCGCCCGCGGATCGTAGCGGTAGCCCGCCGTCGCCCCCGTCGCCGCCGCTGTTTCCAAAGTCACCAGTGTGGCGTTGTTCGCGGAGAGCACGCCCCTGGTGTTGCTGATGTTGTCGGCGAACAGAGAGGCGCGCCAAGGGCCGCGGCTGACGCCCACCGAGGCGTTCAGGACGGTGAAGGCCGGCAGATTCACATTTTCCGCCGGCGTCAGGGACGTGGTCATGGCGTCCTTCCAACTGGCGTCCACGTGGAGGTTGAAGTCAACGTCATTCAGGATCGATCGCCCGTAGTCGACGCCAAAGCTGGCCGTATTGTGCGGCGTGCCCGGCAAGACGGTTCCATTGGAGCCGTATCTATGCCCCCCCACCACGATGGGGGCGGTGAGTTTGGCCTGATTGTAGGCATAGGTCCCGCTCAAGGTGATCTCGTCGGTCAGCTTGAAGCGCCCCTCGAGATCCACCCCTTCGGACTCGGCGCCCTTCCCGTTCACAGCGGCGGGGAATGAGCCGTTCGGGGTCGAGACGTTCACCTGCGGGTTTTGCCAATCGATATAGTAGAAGGCCGATGAGAACTCGATCCGTCCACCGACCCGGCCCTTCAGGCCCAGCTCGTAGTTATCGACAGTATCGGGCTTGAAGAAGAGGAACTCGGGACTTTCCGCGAACGGCCCCTTGGTCGGAATGGCGTTGGCGCCGCCCCGGCGCTCGCCTTGGGAGAAGGTGAAATAACCCAGGAAGTGGGGGGCGAATTCGTAGGAGGCGTTGGCCTTGAACAGGGCCTTGCGGATGACGTCGCGATTGCCGCTTGAGCTGACGCCCAGGGGATTGACCCTATCGACAGAGCAGGAGGCGCCGCAAATGGGCAGTTCGACGTCGGAATGGGCCGCCAGGGTTTGCTGGAAGACACGGACGCCGCCCGTGATCTGCAGCTTCGGTGTGACGTGGTAGGTCAGCTCGCCAAAGCCGGCGACGTCGCTGAAATGGATATAGCGATCGTTGACATAGCCGAGGTCCGTTCCGGTATTGGCGTCGCCCACGGCGTTTTCATAGCCAGCATAGCCCACCAGCACATCTTGCTGTAGCAAATGGTTGCGCTCGTTCATGTAGAACGCGCCCACGGAATAGGTCAGGGGCCCGTCTGACTTGGACACCAGTCGAACTTCTTCGGTGAAGGCGTAGTCGTCATAGTCTCGGGAACTCTTCAGCAAGAGCCGCGGGAAGCCCGCATAGAAAAAGCCCAACGTGCCCTCATAGAAGCCGGAGCTGTCGTCGATGGACGAGCTCTTGGTCTCATAGCCGGAAGTCACCGAGGTCAGGGTGGCGAAACCCAGGTCGTAGGAGGCCTCCACCGAGCCCACATCCACGTTTCGGGTCATCGGCTGCATGATGAAGGCGCCGGACTGGTACTGCTTGAACTTGGATGGGAAGGCCGCGTCGAAGCCGTCGTTCTGGAACGGGCGGGAGGGGCCTAGGTCCCAAGTGCTCGAATAGGCGGTGGGCGCGCCCGTGCCCCCTGGATAACTGTCGGTGCTGGGGCCGTCCGAATGCTCATACTGGTGCTGATAGGTCAGCAGGACTTTCCAGTTGTCTTTCTTGAACAGCAGCATGGGCCGGACATAGGCCAGTTGGCTGTTGTCGATGTCCTTGCGCGAGGTCGAGGCCGGCAGGCTGTGCACCGGGTCGGCGGGATTGGCCAGGACCGTCAGACCCTTTGAATCCATGGCGAACATGTGCGGCGCGTCGATGAAGCCGTTGTCGAAGATGTAGCCGGCGGCGACGCGCAGGCCGAGATAGTCGTTGATCGGCCGGTTGATGACCCCGTCGAAGTTATAGTTTGGCCCGCTGGCGTGCTTGGTCCAGCCGGTGCTACCGGAGATCTCCGCCGAGGTCTTGTTCAGGTCGGGCTCGTTGAACAGGATGCGGACCGTGCCGGCGATGGAGGCGTCGCCATAGAGCGAGGCCTGGGGCCCCCGCAGCACTTCCACCCGCTGCACGTCGGCCAGGTGAAGGTTCACGAAGGTCGGGGTCTCGTTGATATAGACCGAGACTGGGGCGGCGGTGGGCAGGGGTGTGTCGCCGCCGCCGCTGACGGCGTCCAGGTTCAGGCCATGGATGATGAAGCTGTTGGTGGCCCCGCCGTCGCGGATGCTGGCGCTGTTATAGACCAGGCCCGGCACCATGCGGGTCAGGGATTGGAAGTCCTTCACCCCGCCCCGGGTCAGGTCGGCGCCGGTCATGGCGGAGATGTCGATCGGGGTGGCGATGGCGGTGGACTGCCGGCGAGAGGCGGTGACCACCACCTCGCTCAGTCCGGTTGTCGGGCCGGCGGCGTCCGCTGCGGCGGCCTCAGCCGCATGGGCGGCGTGGGGCAGGGCGGTGACCTCAAGGGCGGTCAGCAGGGCCAGGGTGCTGACCAGGGTTCGGCAGCGAACGTCACGCTTCGTCATGATGTCTCCGAATCTCTTGGAAGGGGATGAAAGTCGTTGGCGGCTTGTGAGCGCGCGGCGCGGACGCCTTTGCGGGCTCAATACTCAAAGGTCCGCGGGCTGAAGCGCGGCGTCGCGAATGGGATTTTGCGACGTCAGTCCCGCGCGTGACCGACGTGGACTTCAGCGGAGACGGCCCGGCCAAGTGTGGCCTCGGAATCGTGGGGTCGGATCGCGCTCCGCGCGCTTTCAGGCCACAGGGATGGCTGTCGCAAGGCTCCGCCGCGCCCTCGATACTTGGTCATGGTTGTATTGCCCCGGACCGGGAAAACCTTGTGGCGCAACCGCCTCAGGCCTTCTCGGTTATTACGTTATGGACAATTAGTATGAAGCGACTCCGAGGGCGGACGATCAAATTCTGAGGCCGACCCCGGAAAATCGCCGCGATCATAAGTTTTGCGCAGACTGTATTGCCCTGGCGCCTTTCGCTTGCGCACAAAGGCCGTGCCGCGGGTGCGAACGCGATGTCCTTGGGCGTTATAGTTGGCGTCTTGAGCAGCGAGGCGAAGGGGACTGTCTCGCCGATGCGACACCGGCGCCTATGTGGAGACCATGGAGCGCCTGAGGGCGTTTGAGATCCGCATCGGCCACGGCCCCAGTTTCGACAACGCCCGCAAGGGGGTGCTGGTGGAGGACTACCTGGCGGGCAAGCGCATCCAGGGGTGTCCCAGGTGATCGGCGCCCAGCAAACAGGCGCCCAACGAATTTGGCTACGTATCGCGCGAACCGTAACAATTTTCTCTGGTCAGGCGCGGCCAATTCCATAAGCTTCGAAAAGCGCCGACGGGCGTTTTCCTGGAGCCGTCAATCATGTCCTCGACAGGTGAGCTTGTAGTCGCCACTGAGCAGACCGCCGAGATGGGCGCCAAGCTGCTGGCCTTTTCCTCCATCCCGGTGATCGATATCGCCGCCCTGGCCGGGGACGACCGCGCGGCCTTCGAGGCCGCGGCGCGCAAGATCGCCGAGGCCTGCGAGACGGTGGGCTTTTTCTATATCAAGAACCATGGCGTTCCCGACGCCCTGATCGAGCGGGCCTATGCGCTTTCGCGCCAGTTCCACACCTCGGACGAGGCGCTGAAGCAGCGGGTGCATGTGGCCAGGTCCCCGGGCTCCCGGGGCTGGATGCCCCTGTCCGACGAGGACGGCGATCCCAATCCCTATCGCCTGCACCCGCCTGAGCCTGGCAAGCCCGACTATGACAGCCAGCCTCGGCTGCACGAGGCCTTCGACCTGGCCCTCGAGATCGCGGACGATGATCCGGATTTCCTGGCCGGCAACGTCATGCTGGTGCCCAACCAGTGGCCGGACTGGATCCCTGGGTTCCGCGAGGAGGTCATGGCCTATTACGCGGCGGTGCAGACGGTTGGCGTGTCCCTGTTCAAGGCCTTCGCCTTCAGCCTGGGCCTGCCCGAAGATTTCTTTGTCGAGCGAACCAAAAAGGCGCCGTCGCAGCTGCGCCTGTTGCACTATCCGCCCAATGACAAACCAATGGACAACACGCATCTGGGTATTGGCGCCCATTCGGACTTCGAGTGCTTCACCATCCTCAATCAGAGCGCGCCGGGGCTTCAGGTGATGAACGCCGCCGACGAGTGGGTGGCGGCGCCGCCGATCGAGGGGACCTTCATCGTCAATATCGGCGACCTGCTGGAAGGCTGGACCAATGGCCGCTTCAAGGCCACCCAGCACCGGGTGGTGAACACCGGCAAGGATCGCTACTCCATGCCCCTGTTCTTCGCCGTCGACTACCACACCGAGATCGAGCCCCTGCCCCAGTTCGTCTCCGAGGACAGGCCGCCGAAATATTCCAAGATCGTGGCGGGGGATCACCTTGCCAGCTTCAGCATCCAGCTGACCCGGCACCTGCGCAAGAAGGTGATCCTGGGCGAGCTGAAGGTGGATTTCCCCCTGCACAGGGAAAATCCCTTCAAGCGCACGGCGGTGAACGAGTACCAGGACAAGGCGGCCGAGGCGGAGTCTGAAGGCGCCTGACGGGGGCCGACCCTCTCTGCTCCCCTGTTAGGCGCAGCCTCACGGGGGAGCTGTCGGGGTGAAACCCCGACTGAGGGGGCGTTCCGTCGGTCGGTTCGCCCCCTCCGTCACGGGGCTGCGCCCCGCGACACCTCC